>CAYTEK010000091.1:0-11855 GCA_964436715.1 uncultured Verrucomicrobiota bacterium
GCCGGTCGGCGGTCAGGACCACCTTGAACGCCTGCCCCTTGGCCGCCGCCATGCTCAGCTCCAGGCGCTCGCGGACCTTGTCCTGGCCGATGAAGTCGGCGAAGCGCCCCGGCCGCAAGGTCCGGTCGAACTCCGCGTCGGCGCGGTTCAGGGTTTCGGATGCGAATCTCTCGGTCATGCTCGATTTCCGTGCCTTCGGGGCATTCAAACAAAAAGGCCCGCGCCTGACAAGCGCGGGCCTGAAAAATGGTGCACCCGGAGGGACTCGAACCCACATGCTTTAAGGGCATAAGAACCTGAATCTTACGTGTCTGCCAATTTCACCACGGGTGCGCCGGTTGTGAAATCGCGCAAACCATACCAGCCCCCTCCCCCCGCGTCAATGGGGGGGCGACGCTTTTTTTGGAGGCCCTTGCGGATTGCTTCGCGCCCCCGCCTGCCGTATGCTGGCCGCCAGACAGGAGAACCATCGCATCATGAAAAATTTATTCGTTGCCGCTTCGTTGGTTTGGGCTTGCGCCGCGGCCGCCGGGGCCGCCGCGCCCGCCCCGGCGCCGGCCGCCGCCGCCGCGCGCCAGAACCTGGCCGCCCGCGTGCAGGACGCCCAGGACGAACTCGCCGATCTCCGCAAGCGCGTGGCGGAGATCGAAGACCGCCTCGGCGAAACCTATCGGCCCGTCACGCCGTTCGACACCGTCGAGCGCCGCCTCGACGACCTGGAAAAGGACGTGGAGGACCTGAAGCGCCGCTAGGATTCCCGCCGCCGATGAAATACCTGGATTACTATGCCGTGCTGGGCGTGCCGCGCGACGCCTCCACCGACGACGTCAAGAAGGCCTATCGCAAGCTGGCGCGCCAATACCACCCCGACGTCAACAAGTCCGCCGGCGCCGAAGCGCGCTTCAAGGAAATCAACGAAGCCAACGAGGTGCTTTCCGATCCCGAGAAGCGCAAGCGCTACGACGCGCTCGGCGCCAACTGGAAGTCCGGCCAGGACTTCACGCCGCCGCCGGGCTGGGGCGGCTTCGAAGGCGCCAGCAGCGGCCCCGGCGGCATCCGGTTCGAATTCGGCGGCGCGCCCGGCGGCGATTTCAGCGATTTCTTTTCTTCGCTGTTCGGCGATCTCGGCGGCGCCGGCCGCGGCGCGCGCGGCCGCCGCGGCGGCAATCCCTTCGCCGGCTTCGGCGGGTTCGGCGCCGGCGGGGACGAAGCAGGCGAAGAAACGTTCGCGCCGCACGGGCAGGATTTCGAAGCCAATCTCGCGCTCACCCTCGAGGAGCTGTTCAGCCGCGAACCCAAGAGCCTGACCCTGCAGGTGCCGACCGTCGGCCCGGACGGCGCGGAAACGCGCACGGCCAAGACCTTCCACGTGCGCATTCCGCCCGGCGCCACCGACGGCACGCGCATCCGCCTGTCCGGCCAAGGCGCCGGCGGCGGCAACCTGTACCTGAACCTGCGCGTGGCGCCGCATCCGGTCTTCCAGCTCCACGGCTACGATCTCGACCAGGCCGTCGCCCTCGCGCCGTGGGAGGCCGTGCTGGGCGCGAAGATCCGCATTCCGACGCTCGAAGGTCCCGCCCACCTGACCATTCCGCCCGGCACCCAGGGCGGCGCGCGCCTGCGGCTCGCCGGCCGGGGCCTGCCCGACAAGCGCGGCGCGCGCGGCAACCTGTTCGTCAATCTGCGCATCGCCGTGCCGGCCCCGCCCACGGCCCGGGAAAAAGCGCTCTTCGAGCAGCTGGCCAAGGAATCGTCCTTCCAGCCCCGCGCCCGTTGACGTTGCGGCAAACCGCATGATAGGTTCGGCGCGATGTCCAACGCCACCGACAAAGGACGACGCGCGGCTTGGCTGGCGCCGACGCTGGCGGCGGCGGCCCGGTTCCTGGCGGCGCCGGCCGGCGCCGAACCCTACGTCTACGTCGCCCGCGCGCATCTCGTCGGCGTCGAGCGCTCGTTCGCGGCGGCGTCCACCGCGCCGCTGAGCGGCGCCGGGGTGCGCGTCTTCCAGGAACCCGAAACCGAAAGCGACGGCGCCGAACGGTTCGACGTCCGCTGGTACGCCAATCCGCCGGGCATTCCGCCGGGCGCCGTGCTGCTGCTGGAAACCGTCCACGAAGGCAGTCCCATCGTCCGGAACCACGTGCTGCGCACGACGGGCAAGTCCGAAGGCCACGTCCGCTCGGTCCTCGAAATCCCCGCCGCGGAAATCCGCCGGGAAGGACGCGTCGCGCAATGGCGCGTGCGCATCGTCTGGCGCGGACGCGTCCTGGACGCGCAGGCCTCCCCCAATTGGATCGGCTGACCCCATGACCGGCGCCGCTCCAACCGTCCACCGGGTGCTCGCCGCGACGGCGGACGACTGCACGCTGGTGGTCGTGGAAGGCGCGGCGACGTTCAAGCTCGCGCCGGCGTTCAAGCAGGCCGTCAAGGCCGCCCGGCTGGCCGGCAGTCCGTTGATCGTGGTGGACATGGCGGGGTGCGCGTCCATGGACAGCACCTTCATGGGTGCTCTCGCCGCGCTGGGCTTCGCCTTCCAAAAGACCGACGCCCGGTTGGCGCTGATCAATCTTTCGCCCCACGCCGACGCGCTGCTCAAGGGCCTGGGCGTCGATCGCGTCGTGCGCACGTACGCCGCCGGGGCGCTGCCGGCCGGACTCGGCGATCTCGCCCCCCTGATCCAAAGCCTGCGGCCGGTCGAAACCGGCCCCGTCGCGGAACGCGACCTGGCGGCGCTGATGTACGACGCCCACGAGACGCTGACGCGCGTGGATCCCCAGAACCTGCAGCGCTTCAAGGACGTGCTCGCCTTCCTGCGCGAGGACCTCAAGCGCTTTTAGGGCTGGCCGCGGCGCGGCGCTTTGCTATTCTGTTTTCCCGTTTCACCGCCATGTTGCGAAGAAGCTTCAGATTCCAGTCCGAGCTGGCGTCGTTCCTCGACGCCGTGCTGGTCTGCGTCGCCCTGCTGGCCGCGCTGGTCACCCACAAGGTGCTGGTCTGGCTGTTTCCGGGCATCTTCGCGGATTTCGACATGTTCTGGTCCAACTCCTGGCTCTACGTGCTGGTGGTGCCGGTATGGGGCTTCGTGCTCGATTTTTCCGGCGTCTACCACCAGTTCGCGGGCCTCGAGCCGGGACGCGTGGTGCGCCAGATCGCGCGCGCGGGCCTGCTGAGCTTCGCGGTGCTGCTTGGCCTGCTCTACGTGCTCAAGCTGCACATGGTGCCGCGCGCGATCCTCGGCATCCACTGCCTCTACGCGATCGCCGCCGTGTCCGCGCGCGCGATCTACCTGCAGCCGATCCTGCTGCGTTTGGAATCGCGCCGGCGCCTGCTGCTCGTCGGCGATCCCGCCCGCGCCGACGCGATCCGCGCCTGGCTCTGCCACCCCGACCGCGCGCGCTTCTTCGAGATCGTCGGCTTCCTGCCGCCCGCCGGCGTGCCGCCGCCCGCCGGCTTTGCCGCGCCAGGCACCCTCGACGATTTTTCCGCCGTGCTCCACGCCGACGTCGTGGACGCCGTCATCCTGATCCCCGACGGCATCTCCGTCTCGCAGATCGGCGCCTGGATCCGGCAATGCGAAACCGAAGGCATCGAGGCGTGGCTGCTGCCCGACTTCCTGCGCACGTCCATCGCCGAAGCCTCGCTCGACGAGCTGGCCGGCGAACCCATGCTGCTGTTCAGCACCACCGCCAAGTCGTCCTGGGCGCTGCTGTTCAAGCGCGCGCTCGACATCGTCCTCGCCGCCCTCGCGCTGCTCGTCCTGGCGCCCGCGCTCATCGGCATCGGCATCGCCATCCGCGCCACGTCGCCCGGCCCCGCGCTTTTCACCCAGCGCCGCAGCACCCTGCGCGGCCGCACGTTCAAGATGCTCAAGTTCCGCACCATGGTCCAGAACGCCGAGGAAATCCGCGGCGACCTCGAACATCGCAACGAAGTGTCCGGCCCCGTCTTCAAGATGAAGGACGACCCGCGCATCACGCCCTTCGGCCGCTGGCTCCGCCGCTATTCCCTCGACGAACTGCCCCAGCTCTGGAACGTCCTCAAGGGCGACATGTCCATCGTCGGTCCGCGCCCGCCCATTCCCGCCGAGGTCGAGAAATACGAGCCTTGGCAACGCCGCCGCCTTTCCATGCGCTCGGGCTGCACCTGCCTCTGGCAGATCGGCGGCCGCAACCAGCTCGGCTTCGACGAATGGATGCGCCTCGACCTGAAATACATCGACACCTGGTCCCTCGGCCTCGATTTCCGGATCATGTTCCAGACCATCGGCACCATCTTCCGCGGCACCGGGTATTGAGCGCATGACGTCCGCCGCCCGCCGCCCCTGCGTCTTCTTCGACCGCGACGGCATCGTCAACCGCAGTCCCGGCCCTGGCTACGTCAACCACCTCGACGATTTCCACCTGCTGCCCGGCTTCGCCGCGTGCGTCCGCGCCGCCGCCGAAAAAGGCTTTGCCGCCGTCGTCGTCACCAACCAGCGCGGCATTTCCCGCGGCCTCACCCCGCCCGACCAACTCGCCGCCATGCACCGGCACCTGCAGGACGAACTCGCCCGGGAAGGCTTGGCGCTCCTCGACATCCTCGTCTGCGTCGCCGACGACGACGCCCATCCCGACCGCAAGCCCAACCCCGGCATGCTCCGCACCGCGGCGCGGCGCCATCGCCTCGATCTCGCGAAATCCTGGATGATCGGCGACCGCGAAAGCGACGTGCGGACCGGCCAAAACGCCGGCGTCGCCGCCACCGTGCTCGTGGATGCCGGCGCCGCCCCGACGGCCGCCACCTGGCGCGTGCCCGACATGCCCGCCTGCGCCGCGCTCCTGCGCGAAAAGCTGGGTTAGCCGCGCCGGCTCACCCGTTGGCGCCGGCGAGCAGGTGCTGGCCGCCGTCCACGTACAGGATCTGCCCCGTGATGGAGCCGCATTCGGCCAAGAACGCCACCGCCCGCGCCACGTCTTCCGGCGCGGGCCGCCGGCCCAGCGGCAGGTCGCCCGCCGCTTCGCGCGCGTTTTCCGGCGCCAGCGCCGGCCCCGGCGCCACGCCGTTCACCCGCGTGCGCGGCGCCCATTCGCGCGCCAGCCGCGCCACCGAATCCGCCAACTCGCGCTTCGTCGCCGCGTAGGCGCGGAACGCGCCGGCTTCCGGCCGCGCGATGCGGGCATCCAGCACGTGGATCACGCACCCGCCGCCCGGCTGCGCCGCCACGCGCGCCGCCAAATCCAGCGGCGCCGCGACGTTCACCTCGCGCAGCGCGGCCGGATCGAGCTCCCCGTCGCGCGCGAACAGCGCCGCGTTGTTGACCAGCACGTCCACCCGCCCCATCCATTCCGCCGCCTCGCGGAACGTCCAGGCGCGCTCCGCCGGCCGGGACAAGTCTCCGCGAATGGAAAACACCCCGTGCTTCAGCACGCGGTTCATGGCGATGGCCTCCGCCTCGGAATGGCGATAATGCACCGCCACGCTCGCGCCGCGCGCCGCCAGTTCGCGGCAGATCGCCGCCCCCAGCCGCCGCGCGCCGCCGGGCACCAGCGCCGTTTTGCCCGCCAAGCTGCCGATTTCGCCCATGGCGCGCCTTGTGCCGCGGTCAGCCCTTATTCCGCAGATCGACCACCCGCACGGCCTTGCCCTCCGAGCGCGGCGTGCTGCCGGGTTCGACCAGCCGCACCTTGGCGTGCACCGCCAATTCCGTCTCCAGCCGCCGCTCGATCTTCTCCTTCAGCGCCTGCTGCTTCTGCATTTCATCGAAGAACAGGCCCTCGCCGACCTCCACCAGCACTTCCAGCTCGTCCAGCGCGCCGGCGCGGCTCACCACGATCTGGTAGTGCGGCGCCACGCCTTCGATCGCCAGCAGCGCAGCTTCGATCTGCTGCGGATACACGTTCACGCCGCGGATGATCAGCATGTCGTCGCTGCGCGCCGACACCTTGCTCATGCGCCGCCCCGTCCGGCCGCACGGACACGCGCCCGGCAGGAAGGTGCAGAGGTCGCGGGTCCGGTAGCGCACCACCGGGATCGCCTCCTTGGTCAGCGTCGTGATCGCCAGTTCCCCGCCCGCCGCCGGATCGGCGACCGGCGCGCCGGTCGCGGGCTCGATCAGTTCGGGCAGGAAAAGGTCGTCGGCGAGGTGCATGCCTTTTTGTTCCACGCATTCGCAAGAAACGCCGGGCCCCATGACTTCGCTCAAGCCGTAGTTGTCCGTCGCGAACACGCCCAGCCCCTTTTGCAGCGCGCCGCGCATGCCTTCCGTCCAGGCTTCGCCGCCGAACAGGCCCAGCCGCAGCCGGATGCGTTCCCGGTCCGGCGTCTTCGCGATCAGTTCCGCCAGATGCATCGCGTAGGACGGCGTGCAGATCAACGCCGTCGTGCCGTAGTCCTTCATGATCTGGATCTGCCGTTCGCTCTTGCCCGACGACACCGGCAGCACCGCCGCGCCCACCGTTTCCACGCCGTAGTGGTGGCCCAGCCCGCCCGTGAAAAAGCCGTAGCCGAACGCGATCTGCACGACGTCGAGTGCCGTCACGCCGGCCCCCCACTGCAGCCGCGCCCTCAGTACCCACCACGTCGCGAGATCATATTTCGTGTAGCCCACCACCGTCGCCTGCCCCGTCGTGCCCGACGACGCGTGCACGCGCACGATCTGCTCCATCGGCACCGCGAAGGCGCGGTACGGGAAGCAGCCGCGCAAGTCGTCCTTGGTCGTGAACGGCAGCTTGGCCACGTCCGCCAGCGTCCGCACGTCTTTCGGCGCCACGCCGGCGGCTTCCATTTTCCGGCGGTAGTACGGCAGCTTGTCCCAGGCCGTCTTGACCACTTTCTTCAGGCGCTTGAGCTGCAGGGCTTCGAGGTCTTTCCGCGGCATGCACTCGCACGCCGGATTCCAGACGCGGTTTTCGGGCTTGGTCGTCACGTTCATAAGTCGTCCACTTTAGTCCCATCCCCGGCCGCCGTTCAACCCCGAATCCCGCGGCATCCGACGCGAGGCGCCGATGCGATTCGATGCCGCGCAGGAGCGCGCATGCGCCGAAGTCGCAAGTGTCGCCGCGCCCGTGGGCGGCGTGCGGCATCCTTCCGCAAGCCCGCGCCTTGGCAGCCCGACCGCCGGCGGTTTTCAACGGGCCGGACGCAGGGCGCCGAAGCGCACGCCCCTCCACCTATCGCCCCATTCGTATGATGGTTAATTAATGATGATACGAAATTTCAGAAGGCCAATATTGCCATATCTCAATGTGCATGAATCGATTGCAATATTCATACAAATGGAAATTGTATCATGGTTAATTAATGATCATACGATTTTCCCGACCATGCGACGGCGCAACTTTTGCCGATCGTTGGTGAAGCGACGTCTCCGCCCGTCGCTGCATCCGCTTGCTTTCTGCCGCCGGCCGCGGAAAATGCCCGCCATGCCCTCGATGTACGACATCTATCGGCGCCACCGCGCCGAATACGACCGCCTCGTCGCTGCCGAGGACCACGAACGCCATTTGCCGGCGTTCCTGCATTCCATCGTGGACTGGCGCGGCCAAACCGTGCTCGAAGGCGGCCTCGGCACCGGCCGCGTCACCGAATCGTACCTCGAGCAGGCCCGCCGCGTCGTCGGTTGCGACCGCGAAGCGCACATGCTGGAGGCCGCCCGCGAACGCCTCGCGCGCCATGTGGACAAGCTCGAGCTGCGCGTAGCCAACAACCTCGACCTGCCGCTCCTGCCGGAACAGGCAAACGCGTTCATCGAAGGCTGGAGCTGGGGCCATTCCATCGTCGATGGCCCCGGCTCCGTCGCGGACGTCGCCGCGGCCTTGTTCGCCCAGGTGCGGAAAAATCTCGCGCCCGGCGGCCTCGTCGTCCTGATCGAAACCCTCGGCACGAACGTCTTGAGTCCCGCCGCGCCCCATCCCCGCCTCGCCGAATTCTACCAGCTCCTGCAATCCCGCCACGGCCTGCGGCAAACCGCGATCTCCACCGACTATCGCTTCGCTTCCGCCGCCGCCGCCGCCGAAACCCTCGGCTTTTTCTTCGGCGAGGCCCTGGGCCGCGCCGTGCGCGCCGCCAACTCCGCCGTCGTCCCCGAATGGACCGGCGTCTGGTTCGGCCCCGTCCCGTCTTGACCCGCCGCGCCCCGGCGCCGCATACTGCCCGCCAGACAAGGAGACGCGATCATGGACGTTGAAAAAGGCGCGGCTTGGGTTCCCTTTCCTCTCATGGAGCGCTTCATGCGCGACGTCTTCGTCGGTCTCGGCGCGCCCAAGGCCGACGCCGCCATCTGCGCCAAGGTGCTGATCAAAGCCGACGAATTCGGCTTCGATTCCCACGGCGTTTCGCGCCTCAAGCCCATCTACTACGACCGCATCCGGCAGGGCATCCAGCTTGCCAAGACCCGCGTGCGCGTCGTCAAGGACACGCCCGCCACCGCCGTGCTCGACGGCGGCAACGGCATGGGCCACGTCGTCGCCCACCGCGCCATGGCCCTCGCCATCCGCAAGGCGAAGAAATACGGCCTCGGCATGGTGGCCGTGCGCAACTCCACCCACTTCGGCATCGCGGGCTACTACGCCCTCATGGCGGTCGAAGCCGGCATGATCGGGCTCTGCGGCACCAACGCGCGGCCGTCCATCGCCCCCACCTTCGGGGTCGAAAACATGCTGGGCACCAATCCGCTCACGTTCGGCCTGCCGACCGACGAAAAATTCCCGTTCCTGCTCGACTGCGCCACGTCGATCGTGCAGCGCGGCAAGGTCGAGATCTACGCCAAGCTGAACAAGGCCATGCCCAAGGGCTGGGTCGTCGCGCACGATGGCTCGTTCAAGACCGACCCGCGCGCGGTGCTGGCGGATCTCGTCGCCGGCACGGCCGCGCTCCTGCCGCTCGGCGGGGCCGGCGAAGACCTCGCCGGCTACAAGGGCTACGGCTACGCCACCGTCGTCGAAATCCTCTCCGCCGCCCTCCAGCAGGGAGCCTACCTCAAGATGCTCAACGGGACGGATCAGAAGGGCAAAAAAATCCCCTATCCCCTCGGCCATTTCTTCCTCGCCATCGACGTGGCCCATTTCGCGCCGCTGCCCGCGTTCCAGAAAATCGCCGGCACCATCCTCCGCCAGCTCCGCGCTTTGTAGAAAGATCCCGGCAAGAAGCTCATCTACACCGCCGGCGAAAAGGAACACCTCACCTGGCTCGCCCGCCGGAAGAAGGGCGTTCCCGTCAACCGCGAGACGCAAAAGGAAATGCTCGCCATGCGCGACGAACTCGGACTGAAAAAATACAGGTTCGCGTTCGAAAAATGAAACGGGCGGATGGACCATCCGCCCGTTCTTTCCCGCCGGTCGTGTCGAGCGCAGTCGAGACATCTCGGTCTCGTCCCAATGGCCCGCCTGGGCCTCCCCGCCCAGATCCCCCGACAAGTTCGGGATGACGGACGCCGTTTCCGCCCGCCTCACAGCGGCGGGAAGTCGAAGTGCGTCTGGAACAGTTCGACGAGCCGATCGGCCACGGCGACTTCGTTCTCGCCCATGACTTCGATCTTCACCTTGCTGCCTTGGTGCATTTCGAGCGACAGCAATTGCATCACCGAACTGACGTCGCACGAATTGCCGTCGTTGGAGATGCGGATCTTGCCGGGATATCCCTGGAATTCCTTGACGATCAGCGCCGAGGGCCGGCAGTGGATCCCCTGGGAATTCGCGATGATGGCTTGTCGAATTTGCATGGCTTTTTTCAGCAAAGCGGCGGATTCAGCCACAACCCGCTTGGCCTGTCCAGCCGAAAACAAACGTTTTTGTCGTTTTTTGCAGGAAGCGGCAAGGGGGCCATGGTCGCACGCGCCTTGGTCTAGGGCGCCGGCACCGACACCCGGATGACGTACGCCCGCAGGCCGTTCGTCGGCTGCGAACCGGTCGTCGCCGGCCCGAAATCGTCCACGAAGACGTGGGTCGTCGCGGCCGGATTGGTTTCGACCCAGCTGCCCACGGGCGCATTCGTGTCGGCGAAGGGCTGCCAATCCCATTGCGCGCCGTCCAGCCGATCGGCGAACTGGATGGCATAGACGCGGCCGGTCGCCACCGGATGCATCAGGCTGGCCGAGGTCGTCCCGGAAGTCACGGCGATCAACTGGAAGAAGGAATCGGGATCGCCGGCGCGCGTGTTGGCCACGTATTCGTTCCAGTTGGACACGTCGTCTTCGTCCTTGTCCAAGCCGGCATCGTCCGCCAGCGGATTCAGGCCGTTCGCGGCTTCGTATCCGTCGGGCATGGCGTCGCCGTCCGAATCCCACCGTTCGGCGTCGGTGCCCAAGGCCGTTTCGTTGGTGTTGTTCAGTCCGTCGCCGTCGACGTCGCGCGCCGAGATTTCGCTGAACGCCAGCGCCACCGACCAGTTGGTGGCCGAACTCACGGTTTCAAACTGCTGCGCCAGCGGCATTTCCCGGTTGTCCCAGCCCGCGTTGGCGATGGCGCCGTCCACGAACGCCGCGTTCCGGCCCGCCACCACGTAGGCCTCGCCGCCGGCCGCGTTCTTCAAGCCGCGGAAGCTGGCGTCGGCCACCGTCGTCAGGTTCGAATGTCCGTGCAGCATCAGGTCGAGCTGGTTGGGGCCGAGTCCATACCGCGAATACATCGTGCCGACCGCGGTTTTCATCCGGTATTCCGCCTGCGCCACGTCGCGCCCCGCCGGCAGCGCGACGACCTTGACCAAGTTGGAATCCGCCGACGTGAACGTCCACGAATTGCTGCCGGCCGTCGGCGCCACCGTCAGGAAACAGTCCATGTCGACGTAGGCGTTGGTCCGGCCCGTGCAGTAGCGATCCTTGAAGGCCGAGCAGCGGTTGTTGTCCGCGCCTTCGTTCTCGGATTCCTCCGCCGGATTGCAGATGGGCACGCCGACCACTTCCACCGCCTGGCCGCGGGCCGCATCGTAGGTGAAGGCCTTGATCAGGCGCGCGCCCCAGCCTTCGAAGCAGAGAAAGACGCGGTCGTTGCACAGCACGTATTCGTTCAGCGTGTCGTCGTCGATGTCCGCCGCGGACACGGTCGTCGCGCGGCCTTGCGTGCCGGCCTGGATGGCCTGCACCCAGTCGTCCGCCGCCTTCATGACTCCCATGTCGCGCACGTGGCCGTGCAGCCGCAGCGCCCAGCCGGACGTGTCGTCGTCCGTCGTGTCTTCGTACGAATCGTCGGCGTTGCCCTCCGCCGTCGTCCGGTTGAACGTGACCTGGTAGTTGCGCGACTTGTACTGGTCGGCGTTGGCGTCCTCGTCGTGCCACGCGGTTTCGTAGATCATGGCGCTGTACGACCATTCCGCCAGCTTCTTCAGGTCCGCGCTCGCGATGCTTTCGATCCGGTCCCACGAATCGCGCAGCAGCGTGTTCGTCGTGTTCAGGTCCCCGTATTTCTTCATGCCGGCCGGCGCCCAGGCGTCGTGCACGGCCGCCGTCCGGTTGAAGAAGTTTTCCTCCTGCCCGCTGCCGTAGTACCAGTGGTCGTAGGAATGTTCGCTGGCGCGCTTGAGCCATTCGTAGGTCTGCATGGACTTGTCGTAGACGTAGCCGTGGTCGATCGCCCAGCTGGCGTCGCTTTGCGCCCAGCCCAGCACGGTCTTCAAGGTCACCATCTCGATCCACGGATGGTTCGCCGCCCAGCGCGCCGTGCGGTCCCATTGGTCGGCGTTGTTGTTCGGCGTGGCCGACGCGAACGAGTTGCCCGCGAACGCCTCCCAGTCGTCGAACACCAGCGTCAGCTGCGCCGAATCCGCGTGCAGCGCCTTCTGCAACAGCGTGTAGCGCGTGCCCAGGTTCATGCCGCCGTCGTCGTTGCCGAATTTCTCCTGGTCCTCGCGGTCGTTGATCATGAAGCAGTAGACGCCGTTGATCT
>CAYTEK010000092.1:0-1282 GCA_964436715.1 uncultured Verrucomicrobiota bacterium
CGATGAAGAACACGGCGCGGACGGCCTTGGTGGGGGCTTCGCCGGGCTGGATCATGCCGTAGGTCTTGGCGACTTCCATCGTGATGTCCTCGATGAGGGGAAAGTTCACCTCGACGTTCTTATGGCCCTTGTAGTTGATCTTCTCCTTGATCGTGCGCAGCCAGGCGATGTGGCTGTAGATGCCGTCCACCGACAGGCCGACGAGCTTGCAGTTGGCTTCGGCGAACTGCTTCTCCATCACCGCGAAGGTGATGAACTCCGAGGTGCAGACGGGGGTGAAGTCGGCCGGGTGGCTGAAGAGAATCACCCAGTTGCCCGCGACCTGCTTCGGGAAGTCGATTTCGCCTTGGGGGGTGACGGCCTTGAAGGCGGGCGCCTTGTCGCCGATGCGCGGCAGGGAGACGGGCGTTGCGGGGGTCGGTTCCATTTTTGCTCCTTGTTTGGGTTTGGTTTCGGATTTCGGTCCTACAGGGGCATTGCTACCGCCCGGAGGCGCTGATGGCGCCAACGATACCCCACACCAGCATGGACGTCCACGGGCTGGCGGTGATGGGGCAGGTGCCGGTCTTGCAACCGACGAAGCGGTACATCGCGTAGCCGACGGCCGCGCCGACGACGGCTCCGAGGATGGTTTTCAACAGGGGATGCATGTTTTGTCCTTTCACGTGAGCAAGAAAACAAACCGCAAATGGACACAAATGGACGCTGATGGGAATGGTCTTTTGGAACCGAGCCGGATCAGATCCGGATATTTGCGTCCATTTGCGTTCATTTGCGGTTGTTCCTAGAAAATGGATTCGACGGGGAGGGCGAAGACGCGCAGACCTTCGCCGGCCAGGAGGCTATCCTGATAGGCCTTCAACGCCTGGACGAGTTCGTCTTTCTTGCCGGCGGAAACGACGGT
Organism: uncultured Verrucomicrobiota bacterium; assembly: GCA_964436715.1. GTDB lineage: Bacteria > Verrucomicrobiota > Kiritimatiellia > CAIQIC01 > Lenti-01 > Lenti-01. The sequence continues at coordinate 905 of CAYTEK010000092.1, forward strand.
GAAGATCAGGACGGACTGGCCGGGGAAGACGTGGGTGCCCAGGTGCTTGCCGGTCTTGCCTTCGCCGAACACGTGGGGGATTTCGCTGTAGGAATGCACTTCGTGCTTGGCGATCAGCGCGCGGACTTCTTCCTGGCGGGATTCGGGACAGACGATCATCAGCATTTTCATGGTCAACCCTCCGTGGCGGGTTTGTTCTTGTAGATGAGGCCGTAGGCGACGGGCACGACGACCAGCGTGAAGGCGGTGGAGACGAACAGGCCGAAGATGATCGACCAGGCCAGGCCGCTGAAGATGCGGTCGAAGGTGATCGGCAAGGCGCCGAGCAGGGTGGTGCCGGCGGTCAGGAAGAACGGGCGGACGCGCACGGCGCCGGAC
>CAYTEK010000092.1:1292-9817 GCA_964436715.1 uncultured Verrucomicrobiota bacterium
CGCTGATGGCGTCCTTGAGCGGCTTGCCGCGGGCGGCCTCGCTGCGGATGAAGTCGATCAGGATGATGGCGTTGCGCTGGACGATGCCGCCGAGCGCGATCATGCCGATCATGGCGGTGGCGGTGAAGAACACCGGGTCCGCATAGCCGCCAACCGTCTTGCCCATCAAGGCGTTCAGCAGCCAGAAGCCGGGCATGATGCCGATCATCGTCAGCGGAATGGACAGCATGATGACGATCGGCAGCAGGTAGGAGCCGGTTTCGTAGACGAGCAGGACGTAGATGGCCAGCAGCGCGGCGGAGAAGGCGATGCCGAGGTCGCGGAAGACGTCGACGGTGATTTTCCATTCGCCTTCGCCGGTCCAGACGGCGCGGATGCCGGCGGGCAGGGGATCTTTCTGCAGGGCGGCCTGCTGGGCGAGCACGGCGTAGGCCGGGCCGCGGCCGGCCATTTCGGCGGTGACGAACACGACGCGCTCCATGTTCTTGTGGATAATCGTGCGGTCGACGACGTCTTCCTCGAAGCGGCCGAGTTCGCCGAGCGGCACGCTCTGGCCCATGCGGCCCTTGACCATCACGGTCTTGAGGCGTTCGGGATCCGAGCGCTTCTCGCGCGGCAAGCGCAGCACGATGGGCAGTTCGTTCTGCTCGTAGGGGGCGTGGACGACGCCGGCGGGCATGCCGGCAAGCGCGATGCGCATCGTGCCGACGATGTCCTCGGTCGAAATGCCGTTGAGGCCGGCCTTCTCGCGGTCCACGCGGAAGAACAGCTTCTGCTGGTTGGCCTCGGCGGTGGTGTCGGCTTCGACGACGCCTTCCTCCGTCGCCACGCGGTCGCGGAGAGCTTCCGCGGCGGCGACCAGCTCGGAATAGGGCTGGTCGGGGCGGCCGTAGACTTCGGCGACGACGGTGGCCATCACGGGCGGCCCGGGCGGGACTTCCACGATCCGCAGCAGGGCGCCGGCCCGGGCGCCGATGGCTTCGACGTCGGCGCGGATGCGCAGGGCGATGGCGTGGCTGCTCATTTCGCGCTTCTGGCGGGGCAGCAGGTTGATGCGGACGTCGGCCAGGTGCGGGGCCTGGCGCAGGTAGTACTTGCGCACGAGGCCGTTGAAGTCCATCGGCGAACCCTCGCCGACGGTGGAGACGAAATTCACGACTTCGGGGACGGTCTGGAGATAGTCCTCGAGCTCGCGCACGACGGCGTCGGTGGCTTCGAGCGTGGCGCCTTCGGGCAGGTCCACGACGATCTGCAGCTCGTTCTTGTTGTCGAACGGCAGCATCTTGAGCGGCACGCGCCCGGAGAGGGCGAGGAAGAGGGCGAAGCCGAACAGGCCGGCGACGACGAGCAGCAGGACGCCGCTGCGGCCGCGCGAGGAGACGAACGGCGCCATGAGGCGGCGGTAGATCCGGTAGGTGCCGGTCGCGGTCACGTCGTAGGCGGCGGCCTCCGCCGGGGCTTCCTTGAGCAGTTTGCTGGAGACCCACGGCGTGATGGCGAGGGCGACGAGCAGCGAGCTGAGCATCGTCAGCGGCACGTTGAGGGCCATCGGGGCCATGTAGGGGCCCATCATGCCGGTGATGAAGAACAGCGGGATGAACGACGCGATGATCGAGAGCGTCGCCAGCAGGATGGGCGGCATGACTTCTTCCATCGCGAGGGCCACGGCCTGCAGGCGCGGGTACTTCTTCATCGAGAGGAAGCGGGAGATGTTTTCCACGCCGACGATGGGGTTGTCGACGAGCAGCCCCAGCGCCAGGATCAGCGCGAAGAGCGTCACGCGGTTGATCGTGTAGCCGAACAGATAGTTGAACAGCAGCGTGATCGAATAGGTGATGGGGATCGCGAGGCCGACGATGAGGCCTTCGCGCCAGCCCATGGTCAGCGCGATGAGGCCGACGACGGTCAGCAGGCCCATGGCGAGGTTCAGGACGAGGTCGTTGACCTTCTCGTTGGCGGTGGCGCCGTAGTTGCGGACGATGGTCGCTTCCACGCCTTCCGGCAGGACGCTCGCGCGCAGGTCGGCCAGCACGGCTTCGACTTCCCGGGCGACCGTCACGGCGTTGCTGCCTTTTTTCTTGGCGACGGCGACGACGACGGTCGCAGACGCTTCGCCGGCCGCGAGGCCGCCGGCATCCGCCGCGGCGACGGCGGCGGGGCCCGCGCCGAAGCGGGCGTAGGTGTTCAGCTCGTCGGAGCCGTCCTGGACGTCGGCGACGTCGCGCAGGTAGACGGGGCGGCCCTGGTGCACGCCGACCATCAGGCGGCGCACTTCGTCGGCGTCCTGGAGGAACGGCCCGGTTTCGACGGGGATTTCGCGGTCGGCCTGGGCGAACGAACCGCTGGCGCCCTGCGCGTTGGACATTTTCAGCGCGCCGGCGACCTCCATGGGGGAGAGCCCGTAGGCGGCCAGCCGCTCGACGTCGAGATAGACGTGGACGACGCGCTTCTGGCCGCCGTGCAGGCTGATCTTGGCGCTGTCGGGAATGCGCTGCAGCTTGTTGGCGACCACTTCGGCGATCCGGTACAGTTCGTGCGCGTCGTGTTCGCGGGAATGCAGCGCGACGTTGACGACGGGCACGTCGTCGATTTCGATGGGTTTGACGACCCAGCCGGCGATGCCGGGCGTGGTCTGGTCGACGTTCTGGAAGATCTTGTTGTAGATCTTGATCAGGCTGTCCTCGCGGTCCTGGCCGACGAAGAAACGGACGGTGACGACGGCCATGCCGGGGCGGGACATCGAATAGACGTATTCCACGCCGTCGATCTGGTAGAGCAGCTTTTCGAGCCGGGAAGAGACGAGCTGCTCGACTTCCGCGGCGGAGCTGCCGGGCATCATGACCATGACGTCGGCCAGCGGAACGACGATCTGGGGATCTTCCTCGCGCGGCGTGATCAGCAGGGCCGCCGCGCCGACGGCGAGGCTGATGAGGATCAGCAGGATCGACAGGTTTCCCTTGAGGAACGCCTGCAGGATCCCGGAGGTGAAGGATTGTTTGCGTTCGGCCATCATGGTCAGCCCTCCTGGACGGGGACGGCGAGGATCACGTCGCCGGCGCGCAGGCCGGACAGGATTTCGATCTGGTCGCCGCGGGCGGGGCCGGTCTTGACGAGGCGGCGGAACGCGCGGCCGTCGCGGACGACCTGGACGAACGCGAGCTGGCCGATGCGCGCGACGGCGGAAGCCGGCACGAAAACGGCTTCGCGCGGCTCGGCGGCCACCCACAGGCGGCCGAACGTGCCGGGCAGGACGTCGCCGGCGACGCCGTCGAGGTGAACCTTGACGAGTTGGGTCCGGGTGGCGGCGTCCACTTCGCTGACGATTTCGGCGACGGCGCCTTTGAAAACGCGCGCGGGGCGGTCGAGGGCCACTTCGACTTCCTGGCCGAGGGCGAGGCGGTCGACCAGGCGGACGGGAACGGGGGCTTCGAGGCGCATGCGCAGCGGATCGTAGACGGCCAGCAGCGGCATGCCGGGGGCGGCGAGGTCGCCGGCTTCGATGCGGCGCTCGGTGACGACGCCGTCGATGGGCGATTCCACCTGCGCATAGGTGAGCATGACCTTGACCTCTTCGACCTGCGCCTGGGCGGCGGTGTACATCGCCTGAGCCGCGGTCAGCGCCTGGTCGGTGGTGGCCTGGGTTTCGAACAGCTTCTTGGCGCGCTCGTATTCGGTCCGGGCCTGGCCGAGCTGGGCTTCGGCGGCGGCCAGCTTCTGGCGGATGTCGCGGGCGTCGAGGACGACGAGCTTCTGGCCTTTCTTCACGCGGTCGCCGGCGGAAACGAACACCTGCTCGACGGCGGCCGGAATGCGGGCGCTCAGGTTGATTTTCTCTTCCGAAGCGGAAGTGCCGACGACTTCGACCCGCACGGGAGCGGTTTCGGCTTTCACTTCGATCGTGGCGGCGCCAGCCGGCACGGCGAAGCCCGCCTCGTGCGCCAGCTTGCCGGGCTTGGTTTTCGCGCCGAGGAATCCGCCGGACCAGACGACGACGGCCGCGAGGCCGAGGATACCGGCGATGAGCATAAGGTGCTTTTTAAGGTTGATTGCGAGTTTCATGGTTGTTCCTCCGGTTGGGCGTTAAATTTGAGTAGTCAGTAGCCAGTAGTCAGGAGTCAGGAGTTGGAAATCGAAATGGCGTGAGAATAGGCTTCCAGCAACTTGCTGACCTCTTCCAACAGGGAATTCAGCGGACCGACTTCTCCATATTCGAGGTCGCGAGTCAGGATCAGGTAATAGCGGCATTCTTCGAGCGAGCCTTGAGCGATGTTCATGAAGCGAATCTTGTCGGCCTTTCCCAGCTTCCGGAAACCTTCGGCAATATTGGCGGGAATGGATACCGCCGCTCGGCGGAACTGGGAGGACAGGCCGTAGATTTCAGTACGCGGAAAAGCCTGCGTGAGTCGATACACGCCCAGCGTGAATTGATGGGCCTTTTGCCAAACAACAACGTCTTCAAATCTCTTGGATGGGCTATTCATCTTCACCTCCTACCACCTAAGTTCTGTCTCCTGACTACTGACTCCTCTGGGCGTCCTCGCCCAGCTCTCCCTTGGCGCGCTGGAGGTTCGAGAGGGCGGTCAAATAGTCGTAGCGGGCGGCGGCGGCGCGGGTTTCCGTGGCGGTGACGCCGACCTGGGTCTGGAGCAGGAGGGCGACGTCCGCCGCGCCTTGCTGGTACTGTTCCTGGACGATGCGCCGGGCCTCGCGGGCGGTTTCGAGGCTTTTGCGGACGACTTCGAGCCGTTCCCAGGCCTCCTGCGCGCCGAGAAAAGCCTGCTGCAGGTCGAGGCGGAGATTGAGCCGGGCCTTTTCCTCGTCGGCGCGGGCGGCGGCGAGGTCGGCGCGGGCGGCGCGGACGGCGGCGCGGGTGCGGGCGCCGTCGAAGACGTTGATTTCGGCCGCGACGCCGACGACGTAGCTGTCCTGGAAATCGCTGGCGTCTTCGCTGTCGAGATCGCAGGACCCGAAGGCGCTGACGGTCGGGGCGTAGCCGCCCTGGGCCTTGCGGACGTCCTGTTCCTTGATCCGGCGCATCAGCTGGGCGGCGCGGAACTCGGGGCGGTCCTCGTAGGCCTGGGGATTCGTGCATTTCGGCGGCGGGGCGGCGAGTTCGGCCTCGGCCGGGGCCGCGATGGCGTCGGCGGCCACGAGGTCCTCGCCGATGGCGGCGTTGAGGGCGGCGAGCGCGAGCTGGGCGCCGTTGCGGGCGCGGATGAGGTCTTCGTTGGCCTGGGCGAGCTGGGTTTCGAGGTTCAGGACGTCGGTTTTGACCGCCCCGCCGGCGGCGAAGCGCTCGCGGGCGATGCGGAGGCTTTCCTCGATGCTGGCGATCGCCTGGGCCTGGACGTCGGCGAAGGCCTGCGCCTGCAAGACGCCGTAGAAGCCGCGGGTGACTTCGTGGACGAGCTGGTTGCGGGCGGCGGCGAAGGCCTGCGCGCCGGCTTCGGTGCCGAGCCGGGCCATGTTCTGGCCGGCGGCGCGCTGCAGGTCGAACAGCCGCCACTGGGCGCCGACGCTGCCGCGGACGTTTTCGGCGTCTTCGGGTTCGTTGGGATCGAACGCGGGATCCTGCATGTTGAGCTGCCGCTGGTTGAGCTGCATCATGAAGGCCTGGATCGGATTGTCGCTGCGCGTGTAGGAAGCGGAAAGGCCGATGGACGGATAGTAGTAGGACCGCGCCTGCGCGAGCAGGGCCTCGGCTGAATCGATGCGGGCTTCGGCCGCCTGCAGCGTGGGGGAGTTTTCCAGCGCGGCGGCGACGGCGTCGTCCAGCGTGACGGCCCGCGCGGCGGGGGCGGCGAGGGCGGCGGCGAGAGCGAGGAAGCGGAGGGATTTCATGAACGGGCTCCTTTCTTGGCGCGCATGCAGTTCAAAATGGTCAGCGAGCGGCGGTCGCCGACGGAATACCAGACTTCCTTGCCGCGGCGCTTGGACGAGACGAGGCCGACGCGGAGCATCTTCTTCAGGTGGCCGGAAACGGCGGCCTGGGGCAGGTCCAGCCGGTCCACGAGCGCATGGACGGGGGCGGCGTCCTCGGATTCGAGGATATCGACGATCTTGAGTCGGTAGGGATGGGCGAGGAGCTTGAGGACCTTCGCCATCCGGGCCAGATCCGCGATCGAGAGATCCTGGGGACAAGGCTGGATTTTCGCTTTCATGCCTCCGAACATATATCATATCAGATATATGTCAATATCTTAATATGATAAAAACATCCTACGGCGCGGCGGGCAGTTTCCGGAAGGAATAGAGGGGTTCGGCGTCAAAAAATTCCGGGTCGGCGAGCTGGGCGCGGGCGAAAGCTTCGACTTCTTCGGTGTCGCCGGCGAGGGTGTAGCCTTCCGTCTGCGAACCGCCGGCGGCGAGCGCGACCTGTGCCTGCTCGGCGCGCTCGCGGAACGCATCCAGGTCGATGCCGTACAGGTTCAACGCATCGCCGGCCATTTCGGCCTTCAGCAGCAAATGGCCCGGCAACAGCACGATCCCGTTGAGGTTGTCCGGATCGTCCGGGCCGACCGTCAGCACGTGCAGTTCGTCCAGCTTGTGGAGGCTGGCGGTGAAGCGGCTGACATCCCGGGCCTCCGTCACCAGCAGGACGTCGTAATCGCAGTCGGAATCGTCGGATTCGCTGAAAAACGCCGTGCATTGTCCTTTGGCGTCGTGCCACGCGCCGACGAGGGAAGGTTCTTTCACCCGGCTTTCGTCGGACAACCACGGCTGGATGGAGCGAACGACGCAGCCGGCGGCAAGCAGGCCGGCGGCCAAGAGCGGCAGGAGGCGGGCGGCGGACGTTTTCATGTCATGCTCCTTGGGTCGGTTCGGGTTCGGCCCAGCGCGCGGCGCGGGCGACGGCCTTGCGCCAGCCGGCGAGCAGGGCTTGGCGCTGGGAAGCGGGCATGGCCGGCGCGAAGGTCCGTTCCGCGGGGCGCGCCGCCAGGCTGGCGGGCGTCTGCCAGCCGAGGGCGAGGGCGGCGAGCGCGGCGGCGCCGAGCGCGGTGGATTCCATGCAGGCGGGGCGTTCGATGCGGCAATCGAGCAGGTCGGCCTGGAACTGCATGAGGAAGTCGTTTGCGGCGGCGCCGCCGTCCGTGCGCAGGAGCGCGAGCGGCCGGCCGCCGTCGGCGGCCATGGCGGCGGCGACGTCGGCGCACTGGTAGGCGATGGCTTCCAGCGCGGCGCGGACGATCTGGGCCCGGCCGGTGCCGCGGGTGAGGCCGAGGAGCGCGCCGCGCGCGTACATGTCCCAATGCGGCGCGCCGAGGCCGGCGAAGGCCGGCACGAAGTACACGCCGCCAGCGTCGGGGATCGAGCGGGCGATGGGATCGGAATCGGCGGCGTGGGTGAGGATCTTCAGCTCGTCGCGCAGCCATTGGAGGACGGCGCCGCCGATGAAGACGCTGCCTTCGAGGGCGTAGGCCGGGGCGCCGGGGCGGGTCTGGGCGGTGAGGGTGGTGAGCAGGCCGTTTTGGGAGACCACGGGCTCTGCGCCGACGTTCATGCGCAGGAAGCAACCGGTGCCGTAGGTGTTCTTGGCCTGGCCCGGTTCGAAGCAGCCTTGGCCGAAGAGCGCGGCCTGCTGGTCCCCGGCGATGCCGGCGACGGGGGGCCGGCGCAGGGTCCAGCCCGGCAGTACGCAAACGGCCGCGGCGCCGGACGACGGCACGACCTCCGGCAGCATGGAGGCCGGAATGCCGAACAGGTCCAACAGTTCGGCGTCCCAGCGCAGCTCGTGGACGTTGAACAGCAGCGTGCGCGCGGCGTTGGTGTAGTCGGTGACGTGGCGCCGGCCGCCGGAGAGCTTCCAGACGAGCCACGAATCGATCGTGCCGCAGAGCAGGTCGCCGCGGCGGGCGGCGTCGCGCGCGCCGGCGACGTGGTCGAGAATCCATTCGATCTTGGTGGCGGAAAAGTAGGCGTCGAGGACGAGGCCGGTCTTGGCGCGGATGCGTTCGGCGAGGCCCCGTTGCCGGAGATCGTCGCACCGCGCGGCGGTGCGGCGGCACTGCCAGACGATGGCGTTGTGGATGGGGGTTCCGGTGCGACGGTCCCAGACCACGACGGTTTCGCGCTGGTTGGCCACGGCGAGAGCCGCGACGGCCGCGGGTCCGCAGCCGGCGCGTTCGACGACCTCGAGCAGCACCGCGAGCTGCGATTGCCAGAGAACCTCGGGATCGTGCTCGACCCAGCCCGGCTGCGGATAGATCTGGGAAAATTCGCGCTGGGCGGCGGCGACGGGGCGGAGTTCGCGGTCGAACAGCAGCGCGCGCGAACTGGTCGTGCCTTGGTCGAGGGCGAGGATGTATTCCGGCATGGCGTTCTCCGGCGGCGGGGCGGGTGCCGTCCCGCACGGCCAAACTATCGGCCCGCGGCGCGCGCAAGGCGAGGAAATTCCGCCGGGCGCCGCAACGGGGCCGGGCGGCGGCGCCGGATCAACCGGCCTGGGTCCAGTCGTGGTCGCGCTTGCGCTTGCGTTCGTTTTCGTCGAGGAAATACTTGCGCAGGCGCAGGACTTCGGGGGTGAT
>CAYTEK010000092.1:9827-11833 GCA_964436715.1 uncultured Verrucomicrobiota bacterium
GCGCGCAGGGTGGCCAGCAGCGTGTCGAGGCGCTTCTGGCGCGCCTGGGGGGCGGGCGCGCCTCAACCCCGGCCGGGCGCCTCACTTCCGGGGGGCGCGGATGCGTCCCGCACGGCTTCACTGTCGCTCCGCCCCGCGCGCAACGCGAGGAAAATCGGCGCGGCGCGCTAGGATTTGCGGACGGGGAGGAGGGCGGCGCCGATGAGGAGCGCGCCGACGAGCAGCGTCCAGAGGTTGGCCGGCTCGCGGAACACGAAGAGCGAGACGGCGACGCCGAGGGGGATCTTGAGGTTGTTCATGACGGCGAGCTGGCCGGCGGAAACGAGGCGCGCGCCTCGGTTCCACTGGAAGAAGCAAACGCCCGAGGCCACGCGGCCGAGATACACCAGGTTGGCCACCTGCAAGGGCGACGGCGCGGGCGGCGCGTCCGCGAGCGCGAGCGGCAACGCCATGGGGGTGAGGACGGCGAACCCGCCGAAGTGCATCCAGAAAAACACGCGGTGGTCGGGCAAGGGCTTGTCGAGGCGCGCCATGAGGGCGCGGTAGGCGAGCTGGCCGGCGGCGAAGCAGAGGTTGGAGACCTGCACGAGCAGGAAGCCGACGAGCGGGGCAGCCGTTTCCAGTTTGGCCCACTTGATGACGGCGGCGCCGCCGACGGCCAGCGAGGCCGCCACGAAATTGAACGGACGGAACCGACGCGAGCCCAGATCGCTCAGCAGCGCGACCAGGATCGGCGTCATCACCGTGAAGAGCGCGACTTCGTGGGATTTAAGATAGCGGAAGCTGGTGAGATAGGCCCAATACATCAGGCCGAACTGCGCCGCGCCGGCCACGAAGAGGCCGAGGCCGGTTTTCCACGGCACGCGCCGGACGAACGGCAAGAAGACCAACGCCGAAAGCGCCAGGCGGATCCACCCCAGCCACGCGGGCGGCAGTCCGGCCAGATGGTTGCCGATGAGGCCGAACGAAAAGGCCCAGACCAGCGAAACGACGACGAGATAGCTCATGGGCGGCAAGTATGGGGAAGAGAGCCGGCAAACATAAGGAAAATGTTCGGATATTTGCCGTGGCGCGGTGGACGCTTGACCGGATTCCGGGAGGAGACCTATTCTACCGTCGTTCTGCCGGAGATTGCGGGGCGGGAAAAAGGAGAGGCATCCCATGAGGATCCGGAACGGGTTGGGTTGGATTCTGGCGGCGCTGGTCGGCGGGGCGGTTTCGGTCAATGCACAAACCGAGCACCTAGAAGCAACGGTACTCGATGGGGCAGGCGGTGCCGCCGCGGGCGGGGATTACCAACTGGTGGCGGCGACGGCCCAGCCGGGCGGCATCCAGACGGCGACGGCCGGCGGCGTGGGCGGCTTGCGGAATTACGCGGGATTCCTCGGCACCTTCGCGTTGCGGAGAGATCTGGACCACGACGGCAACAGCTTGCCGGACGAATGGGACGACGACAACGACGGCGACGGTTTGGAAGACGGCGCCGAACTGGACGGCCGCGATTTCGCCGCGGCCTGGGGCGTGGCCGCGCCGACGGACCTGAACGCGCCGGACAGCGACGGCGACGGCGCGGGCGACGGCCACGAACTGCAGGCCGGCACCGATCCGAACGACGCGGACAGCTTGTTCGCCATCACGGACATCCAGCGGGAGGGGCCGGGCGCGCGCGTGACTTGGAAGGGCCGCGGCGACGGCACCGGCTACCGGGTGCTCGGCCGCGACGGCGAATATGCACCGCCGACCGACGAACTGGACGTCGTCGTGGTGGCCGATCCCGGTCTCGGCGTCTGGCACGCGGCGGAAGGCACGTGGCTGGATCCGGACGAAACATCCGCGCGGCACTACGGCGTCGAGAAACAATGAATTTCGAACAAGCAGGAGACGGGACCATGAAGAAGCGGATCGGTTGGCTGGCGCTGGGGTTGGCGATGTGGGCGACGGCGGGGGGAGCGTTTCCGACGGCCATCCAGCAACAGGGCCGGCGGCTGGACGGCACGAACCTCTAC
>CAYTEK010000093.1:0-11459 GCA_964436715.1 uncultured Verrucomicrobiota bacterium
CGGGGCGCTGGGGCTGTTCCTGCGGATGAAGCTGTACCCGACGCTGTTCAAGTCCTGCGGCCGCAAGGTGGTGTTCGGCAAGAACGTGACGCTGCGCCATCCTCACAAGATCGTGTTGGGCGACGGCGTGGTGCTGGACGACAACTGCGTGGTGGACGCGAAGGGCGCGGACAATTCCGGCATCGTCCTGCGCGACCGGGTCTACGTGGGCCGCAACACGATCGTCTATTGCAAGAACGGCGACGTCGAAATCGGCGAAAACGTCAGCTTTTCGGCCAACTGCATCGTGTTTTCCTCGAACAAGCTGACGATGAAAAAGAACAGCGTCGTGGCGGCGTTCGCGTATCTGCTGAGCGGCGGGGAATACGATCTGGACGATCCGACGCCGCTGGCGTTGCAGAAAGGCACCTGCACGAAGGGACCGCTGGAGATCGGCGAAGATTGCTGGATCGGCGCCGGGGCCAAGGTGCTCGACGGCGCGAGCCTGGGCGACCACGTCGCGCTGGGCGCGGGCGCGGTGGCGACCAAGCCGATTCTCGCGAACTCCATCGCCGTGGGCGTGCCGGCGCGCGTGGTCAAGACGCGGAAAACGGCGGAATGAAAAAGCACCTGGCCTTGCTGGCCAAGCTGGCGGTGATGGGCGGCCTGCTGGCCGTGCTGTACCGCAACGTCGATTTCGCCGAATTCCGCGCGGCGCTGGCGGGGCTGCAGTGGGCATGGATTCCGCTGGTCTACGCGCTGCTGCTGGCGAACACGGCGCTCAATTCCTGGAAATGGGGCCTGCTGCTCAAGGCCGACGGCATCGCGATTCCGTTGCGGTCGCTGATGTGCAGCCACCTGATCGGGACGTTCTTCAATTTGTTTTTGCCATCGAGCATCGGCGGCGACGCCTACCGGGTGGTGGACGTGGGCCGGCGCGCGGGAGCGGGGGCGAAAAGCTTCGCCTCGGTTTTCGCGGAACGGCTCATGGGGTTCCTGGCGCTGGCGCTGTGGGGCCTGCTGTTTTCGGCCATCGGCTGGTCGCGACTGCCGGACAAGCGCATCCTGTTCCTGCCGGTGATCGTCTTCGGGCTGATGGGCGGGATGGTGTTCGCGGTGGTGCAGCGGACCTGGCTGGTGGCGGTCTGGCAGGCGCTCCGGCTGAACCGCCTGCACAAGCTCGACGCGTTCCTGCACCGGTTCCTGGACTCGCTGGCGGGCTACCATGCCGACCGCCGGCTGATCGCGTGGGTGTTCGGGCTCTCACTCGTGTTCCAGATGATCGCGATCACGACGATCTTCTGCATTTCGCGGGCGCTGCATTGGGACGCGTCGTTCGTGTACTTCTGCATTTTCGTGCCGCTGATCACGCTGGGCGAGGGGCTGCCTATTTCTATCTTCGGCATGGGGGTGCGCGTTGGGCTATACGTGTTTTTGTTTGCGCAGGCGGGGGTGGGCCGCGAGCCGGCGCTGGCGCTGGCGCTCGTCTACGTCCTCATCACCATCGTCTATTCCCTGGTCGGCGGTGCCCTCTTCCTGCTGCGCCGACCGGCCGCGCCGACGCCGGCGCGCATCGCTTGATTCGTTCGCGCGCGCTGCAAACCCGTTTTTCCGATTTTTTTCGAGTGCCGCAACCCTCTTCCGGCCACCGAGATCGGGCTGCGCAGACTTTTATTGTCAAAAACATGTGAACAAAATATTTGCTTCGCGTGTGGGCCTGGGGTAACCAAGTCCATCGGGCAAAACAGGTTTGCCCCAACGAAACGAGGAGACATGGCGAGAGAAAGAAACGAAGCGCACGGAATGATGTTGGGTTTGGCATGGCTGGTCGTGGCCGCCATGCTGACCGGTTGCGAATCGACGTCGGACGGCGCGGAGAACTCCGCCGGCGACGCGCAGGGGGAGGCCACGACGAGCGCCGGCATGGAAGCCGGCTACGAAGCGGAAGCGGTTCCTTCGGAAATCACGGGGCCCATCAAGTGGCTGAATCCGGTCGGGGACATTTCGGGTTGGGCCCAGACCGCCACGCTCCAGGCGCACGTCGGCGGCGGAACCATCAACCTGCACTACGACAAAAGCCAGATCTGGCCCGCGCGGGACGGCGTGAATGCGACGCCGTGGGCGATCGTGAACGTCAACGGCCAATGGTACGCCGCGACCTTCGAGTACCTGCGAGTGGGACAGATGGCGAAGCCGATGGGGGTGCTCTCGCAGACCGGCGGCATGGGAGATCATTTCAAGGTGCCTCCGCTGTCGTCCTGGCGCCCCCGCAGCGGGGAGCGGTTCGGGCTGATGGTCAGCGGCCTGGCGCGCGGCACCAGCCTGCGGAACGTGCAAGAACGCAGCAACATTTGCATGGTCACCTGGCCGTAAGGTCCGGGAACGCGCGGCTCTCGCTCCGGCGCAGGCTTCATGCCTGCGCCGGTGCTTTTTTGGGGGAGCGGCGCGCGCGCCGCGGAAGGCCGGCGGATTATTTCCGTTTGGCCGGCGGAACGTAGTCGTCGCGGCGGGGGGCGAAGACTTCGATGGCGATCGAGTCCGCCACGATCTGCGCGCCGTGGGGCGCGTTCGCCGGGATGCACCACGCATCGCCGGGGCGGACGTCGTGGACGGCATCGCCGATCTTGAGCCGGATGTGGCCGGCGACCAGATAGCCCGTTTGTTCGTAGGGATGGGCGTGTTCGGGGAGTTGGCGGCCGGCCTGCAGCCGGAATTCGGCCATCAGCGTTTTATCGCCGAAGATCAAGGTCTTCTGGGAAATGCCGGGGAGAACCTGCGCGTAGCCGTGGGCGGAGTGCGGTGCAAACGGATTCATTTTGTGCGTTTTTTGGAGGGCGGTGGGCCGCGGGCCGCGAGCCGCGCCGGACCGCATGGGAAAAGCGGGTTCAGGTCTTGGGGGGCTCGGCGGGTTTGTCCGACTTCTTGTCGGACTCGCCGTCGGCCATGCCCTTCTTGAATTCGTTCAGGCTTTTGCCGAGCGCGCGGAACAGTTCGGGCAGGCGCTTGGCGCCGAACAGCAGCAGGATCACGCAGACGACGACCAGGATTTCGGGGAGTCCGATTCTCATGGGGACCTTCCTTCCTGGCGCATGTCATACACCAACCGGGGCGGTCTGGCCACGTCCAATTGCGCCGGCGTCACGGCCGCGGCGGCGCGGCGATCCGCCGGACGGGCGGGGGCGTCTGGCGTTCGCGCGTGGCGGCGTAGACGTGGTCCAGCAGGGCGCGATCCTTGGGGTTGGCCAAGGCGGCGGTGCCGCGTTCGAAGATGATTTGGGCGCGCGCCGGGTCGCGGAGGTCCGTCAGGGCGATGTCGAGCATTTCGAACCACGGGAGCAGTTCGTCGGGATGCGCGGCGGCGATTTTCTCGTATTCGGCGATGGCCTCCTCGGGCAGGCCCTTGCGGCGCTTGGCCTGGGGAATGCCGTACAGCGGCTGGGGCTTGTCGTAATAGCGCTTGGGCCAGAGCAGGCCGCCGACGGGTTCCGCCAGCAACTGGGCCAGCGGCCCGGCAAGGAAAATCGCCGCCACGAGAAAGAAAAGGAAGCCCAGCAGCAGCAAGCCGACGGATGCGCCGGCGCCGAGCAGGACGCCGACGCCGATCGCCAGCGCGGCGGCGGCGGGCACGAGGCGCCGCAGAAGAAACCACAACGCGGCTTGGCGTTCAGCGTCCATGGTCACCGTGCGGGCGGGGCGGGCGGCGGCAGGCGCGACCCCGGGCGCGCGCCGGGCCGCGTTCCGGCGGCGGGCGCGGCGGATGGGGCGTGCAGTTCCTTGAACCAGTTCAGCGCCTCCGTGATCTGCGCGGAGTCGGGTTCGTGGGCGCCGTCGTAGGTTTCCAGGCGCACCTCGCGGAAGCCGGTGGCTTCCAGCGAGACGCGCACCTTGTTGGCCGCGGCGACGGTGGCGACGACGTCCTTCTTGCCGGCGCTGATATAGACGGGCACCTTGCGGAACGTCGCGCGGTCGGGGCGGTAGTCCTTGAGGCCTTCGCTGGCCATGTCTTCGTTGCAGCCGCCCATGTACATGCCGATGACGGTGCGGTCGTCGGCGCACAGCAACGCGCCGAAATAGCCCGAGCGCTTGGCGCCGCCGGAAAAGCCGGCGGCGGCGACGGGCCAGTTGCGCGCGGCGGGCCAGGCGGCCTCCAGCGCGCGCAGGCCGGCGCGCGCCATCGCCCAGCGCCATTGCGTGGTGTCGCCTTTCGGCGGCGCGAACGGGCCGTCCGCGGCCAGCACGATCCACCCGCCCGAATCCTTGGCGGAGCCCGTGTACATGAAGAGGCAGTTGATCGAAGACGAATTCGCGGTGGCCGAAACGACCAGGACGTTCCACGTCCTGCTTGGATCGAAATCGGGCGGCAGCCACAGGCCGATCGCGGCCTCGGTGGCTTCGTTGCCGGCCTTGGTCAGTTCCTTGACGGTGTCGGGATCGAGCGGCACGCGGAAGGTGGCGTTCTGGCCGAGCGGAATTTCGGTGCCGGCCACGACGAACGGACCGGCGGCGCTCGGCGCGGCGGGCGCCGCCGCCGGCGCCGCGGGGGACGATCCGGGATCGGCGACGGGGGGCGGCGCGCCGAATTCCGCGGCGGCGGGCGCGGCGGCGGGTCCGAAGGCTTCGTCCAGCAGCGCCTGGTCGGCGGCGGACAGCTTGGCGCGGGGAATCTGGATGCGTTCGCCGGCGCGGTTGCGCAACACGACCTTGTCGTCGGCGAGTTGGACGAAGAGGGCGGTCAATTGGGCGCCGGACGCCGCCGTCCATTGGCGCGGGCGCGCGAGTTCGTTGGTGTCCGCCGGGCTCGCGTTCGCCAGGCTCCAAATCGTCACAACCATCGCCGTCAGCCACCGCTTCATGGTGCCTCCTCCGTTGGCGGACGATATTGGCATAATGGTTGCGGCTGTCATTCCTTTTCGGCGGGGCCGGGCAAGGCGCGCTTGCGTTGGGCCGGCGCGGGGGCTAGCATATCGTCGAACGCTGGATCACAGCCGGTGCTTCCGCGTCGAGGATTGCGCATGAAACTTCCGCCCATCCGATTCCGCTATTCGACGAAATTGTTCCTGAGCCACCTGCTGGCGGTGTTTTTGGTGTCGGGCAGCGTGGGCACGTTCTTCTACGTGCGCGCGATGGACAACCTGATGCGCAGTTTGCAGTCCCGCCTGCAGAACAGCGCCGCGCTGCTGAGCGAAACCCTCGACGCGCGGGATCTGGACGTCGTCCGGACGGCGACGGACGCGGACCAGGCCGCCTACCGGGACGCGCTGGAAAAGGTGCGCCGCGTGCGGCGGACGAATCCGGACATCGCGTTTCTGTACGTGATGCGGCGCGCCGACGACGGCGCGGTGCAGTTCGTGGTCGATTCCGACGAGACGGAAGCCCAGGCCCTGCCGGGCAAGGTCTACGACGACGTGGTGCCCGAGATGCTGGAAGGCTTCCACCAGCCCGTGGTGGACGATGAATTGTATGAAGACGAATGGGGCGTGTTCCTGTCGGGCTATGCGCCGCTGCGGAACGGGGAGGGGCGGTATCTGGTGGGCATCGACATGCGCGCCGACCAGGTGCGCCACAACCTGCGGGAGCTGCGGCTGACGGGGCTGGCGTCGCTGTTCGCGTCGCTGTTGCTGGCGCTGCTGTTCGCGCTGTACCTGTCGCGCGGGCTGACGCGGCGCATCGCGCGGGTCACCGCGCATTGCCGGGATCTGGCGCTGGGGCGCCTGAACGTCCGCATCGAAGGCCGGACGTTCGACGAGTTCGACGACTTGGCGGAGTCGTTCAACGCGATGGGCACGGCGCTGGGCGGCACGCGCGCCGAACTGGAGCAGGCGATCGCCGAACTGAAGGCGTCGCAGCACGGATTGGAAGAGCGCGTGGCGGACCGGACGCGGGAATTGCAGGAAACGGTCGAGAAGATGGACGTCCTGCGCGGGCTGCTGCCGATCTGCTGTTCCTGCAAGAAAATCCGCGACGACCAAGGCTATTGGCGGCAGGTCGAGCAGTTCGTGTCGCAGCACACGGGGGCGCGATTCACGCACGGCATCTGTCCCGAATGCCAGCTCAAGCTCTACGGCGAAATCATGAACACGTAGGCCGCGGCGGCGGCGGCGCGCCGCCGGCCCGGGAGCGGATGCTTGCCTATTTGCCGCCGCCTTGAGAAAACACGTCGAAACAAGGTCGTCGCCCGCCGGCGCCGACGAAAGGAATCCAATGAAAGCGAAGAGGTCGGGGATCCATGTTTGTGCCGCAGGACTGGCCTTGGCCTGTGCTTGGGCGCTGGCGGGCTGCGAGGACGACGACAACGGCGAAAGCGCCGAAACGACGGCGATCGCCAACACCAACGCGACGGACCTCGTGGACCAGAACGACGCCGCGCCGACGCCGGTCGCGACGAGCGTGCTGTTCGACAAGACGCGGCGGATTCTGGGCGAAACCTCGTTCACCGTGCTGACCGCCGAAACGCCGGCGAAGGGCACGGTCCGGGTCGAAGCTTCCTGGACGACGACGGATCAACTGGCGGGCAACTCCGAAATCGACGCGCCGCTGGAGTTCACGGTGAACGAAGGGGTGGCGGGCGCCGGCGCCTTCCACAACACCGGTCCCCTTTCGCCGTTCAGCGGGTCCGTGGCGCTGCCGGCCGCCCCGGCCGGCAAGATCCGGGTGAACAACAACGTCAACGACTGCATCTCGGAAATCCGCTTGCGGGCGATTTTCACGGCGGATTAGGCGCCGCTTGTTCCGGAGGCCGCCCCGGCAGGGGCGTCAGCGCGCGATCGGCAGCCAGCCGGTTTCCTGCACGAGGCAGGAAGTGGGCCGGGTGGCCAGGGGGCCCATTTTCAAGGCCCGGCGGAAATGCGGTCCGGCTTCGGCCTGGAACAGATCGACGTCCCAGCCGGCATTGTCTTCGTCGTCGGGGATGCACTCGCTCCAGAGGCGGAATTCCTTTTCGCTGAGCTGGCCCACGGCCAGCCAGTAGCCCAGCTTCACGATCAGTTCGGCGCGTTTCGCCGGTCCGGAAAGGCGCAGCGAATCGAAAGGCTCGCCGGCGGCGCGGAAGCGGTCCAGGTTGTCTTGGACCAACCGGGCGACGTCGGCGGGCATCTGGCCGGACGCGATGGCCCAACAGATGGTTCCGCACAACGTGCGGCTGGAAGTCGGCATGGCGGAATTCGCGATCACGCCGGAGAAGCTACCAAGCGCCGTCCCGCGCCGGCATCGTGGGATCCGGGATTCCGGGGTAGCGGAATCCGGGATGCCCTTCATCGCATCTTCATGTGCGCGGCCGCGCCGCGGCCAAAGGGGACGCGATCTTTCCCGCCGTCGCGGATGAATGGACTCGGCGGGCGTCGTTCAAGTCGAAGCGGCGGGGAAACGCAAGCTTTCCGCCGGTCCGAGCGGGCCGCCGAAGCGGGCGCGGGCCTGGGGATAGAATTCGTCGAAGGCGGTTTGGAGCGCGGCGCGCCGGCGTTCGATTTCCCGTTCGGCGCCGCGCAGCGCCGCGGCGGCGGGGGTGCGGCGGGCAAGACGTTCGAAAACCCGGCCCAGTTCGGCGCACGTGCCGCAGGCCAGCAGCCATTCTTCGGCGCGCAACCGCGCGACCAGCGCGGCCAACGGCGCCGAACGGGGCGCCAGGTGGGCGTGGATTTCGCCGAGGCGCGCCGCGACGTGGTCGCGCAGGGGGACGGCGCAATGGCGCGCCCAGGCGCGCGTCAGGAAATGGTCGCAGGCGACGTCGATCAGGATGCCGCCCCAGCGGCGCCAGGGCGGTTCGAAGCCCGCGCGCGCGGCGCGGAGCGCAGGATGGGCGTCGGCGAAGGCGTCGATGGCGCGGTGCAGGCGCACGCCGGCGGCGAATTCGGCGTCGGGCGGCGCGGCGCCCGTCCGGCGCAGAAAGTCGGCCAGCAGATTGCCGGCGGCGACGCCGGAGGAATGCGCGGCGGAAAGATGCTGATGGGCCAACAAATTCATGGCGCGGCCGCGGGCCGGAATGTGGAACGTCTCGACGTCCGGCTCAAGCCGAATGGAATGGATTTCGAAGGGGCGAACGCGGTTTTTGGGATTGCTGGAAGGGGGGGCGAGCGTGTATCGTGGCCCCGCGTTTTCATATTTCTATGGAGCAAAGGAAAAGCCATGGCTGAAGAACTGCAACACTTGATCGAACGCATCCGCAAAGAAGGAGTCGAATCCGGGGAGAAGGCGGCGGATTCCCTGGTGGCGGAAGCGAAGCAGAAGGCAGCCAAGATCGTGGCCGACGCCCAGAAGCAGGCCAAGGACATGGTCGAGAAGGCCGAGAAGGATTCGGCGGCGTTCGCCGAACGCGGGAAGGCGACGCTGCAGCAGGCGGCGCGGGACCTTTTGATCAGCATCGGCGGTTCGGTCGGCGACGTGGTCGCGGGCCTCGTGGACGCCAAGCTGGACCAAGCCTTGAGCCCCGACCTGATGGCGCAGATGTTGCTCAAGCTGGCGGAAGCCTATGCGCAGGACGGCGGCGCGGGCGGGATCGTGGCGATGCTGGGCGAAGCCGATGCGGCGGCGGTGAAGGCGACGTTCGCGAAGGAATACCAGAACAAGCTCGCGGCCGGGATCCAGATCGAAAGCGACAAGGAGATTTTCAAGGGCTTCCGCGTGGGCGCCAAGGGCGGCCAGGTCTTCCACGACTTCACCAAGGAGGCGATCGCGGATTCGCTGGCGAGCTTCCTGCGGCCGGAACTGGCGCAGATCGTGAAGAAGGCGGCGGAATAAGGCGCCGGAAATGGGGCTGTACCACTATCTGGTGTCGTCGCTGCCGGCGCTGTCGCTGGAGGCGCCGCCGCCGTTTTCCCCGGAGGAATTCCGGTTCAAGTGCCAAGGCGTGCTGGGCAAGACCGACTTGGCGGAACTGGACTGGGTGCTGGCGGGCCGGGCGGCGGAAGGCCGTTCGGCGTTCGCCCGGGCGTGGGCGGGCGGCGATGCGCAGATCCGCAACACCGCGGCGAAAATGCGCGGGGCGAAGCTGGGCGTGGAGGCCAAGCCGTTCCTGAAGACCCATCCGGGCTACGCCGTCTGGCTGGACAAGGAAGTGTCCGACGCCTTGGCCAAGGCGAGTCCGCTGGCGCGCGAGATGGGCCTGGACTTGGCGCGCTGGAAGCTGGTCGAGGACCTGGCGCGGCAGGATGCGTCCGGGCTGCCGGCGGTGCTGGCGTTCGCCGTGAAGCTGATGCTGGCGGCGCGCTGGGCGGCGATGAAGGAAGACGCGGGCCGCGAACGGCTCGAAACCCTGGTTTCCCAGTTGGAAGAAAACGCGGCCCAGAGCGGCGCGGCGAGTTTCAAATAGCGAAGGCGGTCGAAGATGAGCGAAAACGTCGGAAAAATCGTGGGGATCAACGGCAACCTGATCACGGTGCGGTTCGACAAGCCGGTGACGCAGAGCGAAGTGGGCTATGCGCGCACGGGTTCGATCGCGCTGAAGTCGGAAGTCATCCGCATCCGCGGCGAAAACGCGGAACTGCAGGTGTTCGAAGACACGACGGGCCTGAAGGTCGGCGATCCGGTCGAGTTCAGCGGCAACCTGCTGGCGGTGGAACTGGGCCCCGGCTTGCTGGCGCAGGTGTACGACGGCTTGCAGAATCCGCTGCCGAAGCTGGCCGAGCAGTGCGGCTTCTTCCTGCAGCGCGGCACCTACCTGAAGGCGCTCGACCGCGCGACGAAGTGGAAATACACCCCCCGGGCGCGCAAAGGCGACGAAGTGGCGGCGGGCGACGCGCTCGGCACCGTGCCCGAGGGCATTTTCGAGCACCGCATCATGGTGCCGTTCCGGTTGGCCGGCAAGTGGCGGGTCGAGGAAACGGTCGCGGCGGGCTCGTACGACGTGGACCAGGTGGTGGCCAAGCTGCGCGGCGAACGCGGGGAAACGATTTCCGTCACCATGGTGCAGGAGTGGCCGGTGAAGGTGCCGATCAAGGCCTACGCCGAGCGCCTGCGCCCGGTGGATCCGCTGGTGACGAAGGTGCGCATCATCGACACCTTCTTCCCGGTGGCGCGCGGCGGCGTGTATTGCATTCCCGGGCCGTTTGGCGCGGGCAAGACCGTGCTGCAGCAGATCACCAGCCGCCACGCCGACGTGGACGTCGTGATCGTGGCGGCCTGCGGCGAGCGCGCCGGCGAAGTGGTGGAAACCCTCCGCGAATTCCCCGAGTTGACGGATCCGCGCACGGGCAAGAGCCTGATGGAGCGCACGCTGATCATCTGCAACACCTCCTCGATGCCCGTGGCCGCGCGCGAAGCGTCGGTCTACACGGCCGTGACGATCGCCGAATACTACCGGCAGATGGGGCTGAACGTCCTGCTGCTGGCGGATTCGACCAGCCGCTGGGCGCAGGCGCTGCGCGAAATGAGCGGCCGCCTCGAGGAAATTCCCGGCGAAGAAGCCTTCCCCGCCTACCTCGAATCCGTGATCGCCGCGTTCTACGAGCGCGGCGGCGTGGTGAAGCTGCGGGACGGCCGGACCGGCTCGGTGACCATCGGCGGCACGGTGTCGCCCGCGGGCGGCAACTTCGACGAGCCGGTGACGCAGGCCACGCTGAAGGTCGTGGGCGCGTTCCACGGCCTGAACCGCGAGCGCTCGGACGCGCGGCGCTATCCCGCCATCCATCCGCTGGACAGCTGGAGCAAGTATCCCGGCGTGGTGGACGTCAAGCAGGTCGCGCAGGCGCGCAAGACGCTGCGCCAGGGCAACGAAGTCAGCCAGATGATGAAGGTGGTGGGCGAGGAAGGCACGAGCATCGAGGATTTCGTCGTCTACCTGAAGAGCGAATTCCTGGACGCCGCCTACCTGCAGCAGAACAGCTTCCACGACGTGGACGCCGCGACCGGCGCCGACCGGCAGAAGTACGTGTTCGCCAAGATCCACGGGATCCTCACCGCGAAGGTGTTCTTCCCGGACAAGGACGCGGCGCGCAAGTGGTTTCTGCAGCTGACCTCGGTGGCCAAGGACTGGAATCTGGCGCCGCTGGATTCGGCGGAATTCAAGCAATTGGAGCAGCGCATCGACGCGATGCTGGCGGAGGTTTCGGAAAATGCATAAGGTCTATCATCGCATCGAGCAGATCGCGGGCAACGTGATCACCGTCCGCGCCGAAGGCGTGGCGAACGGCGAGCTGGCGCAGGTGGTCGGCACGCTGGGCGTCTCGCTGGCGCAGGTCATCCGCCTGGAGCGGGACAAGGTGTTCCTGCAGGTGTTCGCGGGCAGCCGCGGCATCGCCACCGACGGCCAGGTGCGCTTCCTCGGCCACAAGATGGACGTGTCCTTCACGGAGGCCCTGCTGGGCCGCGTGTTCAACGGCTCGGGCCAGCCGCGCGACAACGGGCCGACGCTGGACGAGAACCGCATCGCCATCGGCGGGCCGTCGGTGAATCCCGCCAAGCGCATCATTCCGCGCAAGATGGTGCGCACGGGCATCCCGATGATCGACGTGTTCAACAGCCTCGTCGAGTCGCAGAAGCTGCCGGTG
>CAYTEK010000094.1:0-2256 GCA_964436715.1 uncultured Verrucomicrobiota bacterium
TCCCACCGCTACATCTCCGACCGCTTCCTGCCCGACAAGGCCATCGACCTCGTCGACGAGGCCGCCAGCCGCCTGCGCATGGAGATCGACAGCATGCCGGTCGAGGTGGACGAGCTCGAACGCCGCATCATGCAGCTCGAAATCGAGCGCGAGGCGCTGAAGAAGGAAAAGGACGCCGCCTCGAAGGAGCGTTTGAAGGCGCTGGAGAAGGAACTCGCCGAACGGCGCGAGGAAAGCCGCGCGCTCAAGGCCCACTGGTCGCGCGAAAAGGATCTGATCGGCGAAATCCGGCAGGCCACCGGCGAACTGGACGCCCTGCGCACCGAGGAGGAACAGGCCACCCGGCGCGGCGAATACGAAAAGGCCGCGGAGATCAAGTATTCCCGCCTGCCCGCCGCCGAAAAGAAGATCCAGAAGGCGCAGGACGCCCTCGCCAAGCTGCAGAAGGACCAACGCATGCTGCAGGAGGAAGTCACGGCGGAGAACGTCGCCGAAGTGGTCGCCGCGTGGACGCACATCCCCGTCAGCAAGCTGCTGGAAGGCGAGCGCGAGAAGCTGCTGCACATGGAAGAGCGCCTGCGCGAACGCGTGGTGGGGCAGGACGAAGCCGTCGCGGCCGTGTCCCGCGCCGTGCGCCGCTCCCGCGCCGGCTTGCAGGATCCCAACCGGCCCATCGGCTCGTTCATCTTCCTGGGTCCGACCGGCGTCGGCAAGACCGAGCTGGCGCGCGCCTTGGCCGAATTCCTGTTCGACGACGAGCAGGCCATGGTGCGCATCGACATGAGCGAATACATGGAGAAGCATTCCGTCAGCCGCCTGATCGGCGCGCCTCCGGGCTACGTCGGCTACGAGGAAGGCGGCGCGCTCACCGAGCACGTGCGCCGCAAGCCGTATTCCGTGGTGCTGTTCGACGAGCTCGAAAAGGCGCATCCCGACGTGTTCAACGTGCTGCTGCAGCTGCTGGACGACGGCCGCCTCACCGCCGGCCAGGGCCGCACCGGGGACTGCAAGAACGCGGTGCTCATCCTGACCAGCAACCTCGGCAGCGGCGTCATCCAGGAGGCGCTGGAAAAGCATCCCAAGATGAAGCGCGGACAGCCGGCATGGGACGAGATGGAAAAGCAGGTGCTCGGCGCCCTGCGCCTGAGCTTCCGACCGGAATTCCTGAACCGCGTGGACGAAATCATCCTCTTCCGGAGCCTGGGTATCGACCAGTTGCGCCAGATCGTGGAAATCCAGATCCGGCGCGTGCGCGGCTTCCTCGCCGAAAAGAACATCCAGCTCGAGGTCACGGACGCCGCGGCCGAGAAGCTGGCGGGCGAGGGCTACGATCCGGCCTTCGGCGCGCGGCCACTCAAGCGCGTGATCCAGCGGCTGGTGCTTGACGAGCTCGCCTCCAAGGTCTTGGCCGGCGAAATTCCCGACGGGGCCACGGTCGAAGCCGACTTCGATCCCGACCACCCCGAGAAGATCGCGTTCGCGGTGAAACGCTGACTTGAGGTAGGGCCCCGCAACCCCGGCGGGATTTCATCCGCGCGGGTTTCCGCGCCCCTACTTCATGAAGAACATCGCCTTGCCGGCGGGCGTCAGCTCGATCACTTGCAGGTGCTTGGGATCGGCAAAGACGATCCGCGAGCGGATGCCCTGTTTGGGCCCTTCGTTCATTTCGATCACCAGGACGTCGTCGTGGCCGGCCACCACGGTGTAGGCGAAGGGCCCGGCCTTTTCGCCCATGACTTCCATGGCGATGCCGTCGAGGGTGACGGACATCTTCATGCCCTGCATCAGATCGACCACCTGCTGCACCATGTCCGGCGCGGCGGCCTTTTGCTTCTGGAATTCGGGATCCTGCTCCAGCGGCGCCACGTCGCCCGTCCACTGGCCCATGAATTGGAAGGTCAACGCGCCGGCGCGGGCGGGATCGTTCTGCGCCTCGTCTTCCGCCGCGGAAGGCGCCGGAGCGGGTTCCGCCGCCGGGGCGTCCGCGGTTGCGGTCGCGCCTTCGTCGGCCCACCGGAACAAATTTCCGTCCGCATCGATGCCGCAAAGCTGCCCCTCGACGTTGAACAGGAAGCAGGTGCCGGCGAAACCCGAGGCCGCCGTCACGCGGGCGCCCATGGCCACGTCCGTGGCGCAGAGCGAACCATCCGTTTCCGCGGTGTGCAGCGTGCGGGTGATCGTTGCGCCCGCGAGGACGTTCGCCCAGGCGCCGGCTTCGCCGACCTGTTTCCACGACCCGTCGGCCGGATCGATGAG
>CAYTEK010000094.1:2356-11439 GCA_964436715.1 uncultured Verrucomicrobiota bacterium
CCGTCGGCCGGATCGATGAGATAGAGGCTGCCGTCCTTTTCGATGGAAACGAGCGACCCGCCGGCTGCGAAGAGGAACGCGGTGTCGGCGAAATCCGCGCCGCCGAGTTGGACCCACGCGCCGTCGGCCGGATCGGTCGCATAGAGCTTGCCGCCGGCTTCCACGGTGTAGAGTTTTCCGTCCAGCGCCGCGCCCGCGATCGTGTTGGCCCAGCCGCCGGCCGGCCCCACCGGCTGCTTCGCGAATTCGCCGGCCGTCGCCGCCGCACCGATCAGGGCCATCGCCATCCAAACCGCGTGGATCTTCATCTTGTTCTCCTCGGGCGCCGGGCAGGCGCCGGTTTTTTCAAATCGGTCGTTCGGCGCGCAGAAAGGCTTCCATGGCCGCCAAGCCGTCGGGCGTGCCCATGTCGAGCAGCGGCGGGGGAATCGGGATGGCGACGAGCCGGCGCTGCGCGGCGAGCGCGGGGAAGACGTCCGTCTCGAGGGAAACCGCCCGTCCGACGGGCAGGCCGGCGACGACGTCCCGCGGCAGCAGGTAGAGCCCCGCGTTGACGAAGCCGGCGGCGCGGTCGGCCTTCTCGCGGAAGGCGGTCACGAAGCCGTCGGGATCGAATTCCACGGTGCCGTAGCGGCCGGCGTTTTCGATGGGCGTCGCCAGGATTTTTCCACAGCGTGGAAACTTTTTTTCCACGGCGTGGAAAAATCCCTGCCCGGTTTTCCACAGCGTGGAAAAATCCAGTTTCGGCGTCAGCGAGTCGCCGTTGATCACGAGCACCGGATCGGAAACCAGCTGCGGTTCGACGAATTTCAGGGCGCCGCCGGTGCCGAGGGGCGCAGGCTCGCGGGAGAGGACGACGTCGAGCCCGTCGGCGGGCCGCGCGGCGAGGTGTCGTTCCAGCACGTCGGCCAGGTGGCCGGCGGCGAGCAGGACGCGGACGACGCCGTTGCGCTTGAGCCAGTCGAACTGCCATTCGAGGAAGGGGCGGCCGGCGACGGGCACGAGGCACTTGGGCCGGTCGGGGAATTGCGCGGCGAGGCGCGTGCCCTTGCCGCCGAGAAGGATGACCGCTTGCGGAATCACGGGGTCAGGATGCCAAGCGGCGGGGGGGATGTCAAACGTCGCCGGGTGCAAAAGGAAAGGCGCGCGGCGGTGGCCGCGCGCCCGGGACGTCGTGGCGGATGCCGCCTACTTGAGCGCCTTGCGGATTTCCGCGGCGATCGCGTCGGGGGCGAGGCCGTAGGAGGCGTGGATCGTCTCGCGGCCGCCGTACACGTAGGAATAGGTGCCGGGATCGCCCATGCCGAAGCGCCGCACGGGCAGCGCCGCGCCGCGGTCGGCCAGCATTTCGAGGACCGCCGAGCCCAGGCCGCCGGGGAGGAAATGCTCCTCCAGCGTGAAGAGCTTCGGCGCGGTCTTGATTTGCTTGACCAGTGCATCGCCGTCGCAGGGCAGCTGGAAGAGATCGATCACGCCGACGTCGAGGCCCGCGGCCTTGAGCAGGTCGGCGACCTTGAGCGCCTTGTGGACCATGTAGCCGGTGGCGACGATCTGCGCCTGCTGGCCGGGGCGGAGGACCGCGAAGCCGGCCTTGAAGTCCAGCTTGGTTTCGCCGTGGACGTCCGGCAGGACCTGGCGGTCGAGGCGGACGTAGTTGGCGACGGGCCAGTTGCAGGACTGTTCGGCGACCGCGGCGGCCATGGCGGCGTCGCTGGTGCTGTGGAGGGTGATGTTCGGGAAGGCGCGCATCACCGCGATGTCCTCGAGCAGGTGGTGCGTCGGGCCGGAGTCCTCGTAGCTGAAGCCCGCGCCGACGCCGACGATGGTGATCGGAATCTTCATGATGGCTTGGTTGACGCGGGTGAGCTCGACCGGGCGGAAGACCGCGAACGGCGCGATGGCGTAGAAGAACGGGCGCTTGCCTTCGCGGGCGAGGCCGGAGGCGACCAGGATGCCGTTCTGCTCGGCGATGCCCACGTTGACGAACTGGCCGGGCAGGTCGCGGCGAATCCGGTCGAGGGCGGGAGCGCCCATGTCGGCGGAGACGATGACGATGCGCCGGTCCTGGCGGGCGATTTCGTAGATCTTGTTCCAGAAGGAATCGCGCTGGCTGATGGGATTAGGCATGGGGAGTGTTCCTTTCCAATTCGGCCATGGCCTGCTTGGCCTCGTCCCCGCCGGGGGCCGCGCCGTGCCAGAGCGGCACGCAGGACATGAAATCGATGCCGGCGCCCTTGGTGGTGTCGGCGATGACGATGGTGGGGCCGGGGCGGCGGCGGGAGCGCAGCCCGTGCAGCGCGTCCATGAGCGCCTGGACGGATTGGCCTTCGACGCGGACGACGTGCCAACCGAAGGACTCCCACTTCTTCTCGAAGGGCTCGAGGGCCAGGAAGTTTTCGGTGAAGTCGAGCACGCACTGGTAGTTGCGGTCGAGGATCGCGACGAGGTTGTTCAGGCGCTGGTGGGCGGCGAACATCGCGGTCTCCCAGATGGAGCCTTCGTAGCATTCGCCGTCGCCGAGGAGGGTGTAGACCATGTAGTTCTTGAGGTCCATCTTGGCGGCGAGGGCCATGCCGGCGGCGAAGCCGAAGCCTTGGCCGAGGGAGCCGCAGGTGATTTCGGCGCCGGGCACGCTCTGCTGCAGATGCACGCCGAACTTGCCGTCCTTCTGGGCGAAGCCCTTCAGCTGGGCTTCGTCGAAGTAGCCGGCTTCGGCGAGGACGCTGTAGAGCATCGGGCTGGCCTGGCCCTTGCTGAGGATGAAGCGGTCGCGGTCCGCCCAGTCGGGACGCTTGGGATCGTGGCGCAGGACGCCGCCGAAGTAGAGCACGGCCATGATTTCGGCGCAGGACATCGAAGACGTCACGTGGCCGGTCTTGGCGCGGATGCAGGTGTCCAGGACCTTCTTGCGGAGGTCGTAGGCTTTTTTCTCGAGGAAGGCTATGTCGTTCATGGGGCTCCTGTCTCTGTCAGGCGACGCTTGATGGGGATGGATATCATCTTGTCCAGGTGGTCGCAAGTTTTCTGGCCGAAAAGGTCGCGGACGCGCGCGCGGTAGGCGGGGTTCCGGAAGTAGGCGTCGAAGGCCCGGTCGCGGAACGCCTGCACCTGCGCGGCGGAAAGGTGCTCGGTGGGCAGGGGTTGCGTCCAGTAGCCGTGCTGGGAGAAGGCCTCCCAGCGGTCGGGGACGAGGCCGGCGGCCTTCGCGCGGCGGTAGAGGTCGGAGCCGGGATAGGCCATCACCGTGTAGAAGTTGGCGAATTCGCAGTTGAGCTCGAGCGCGAGGTCGAGGGTCTGCTGCATGGTTTCCAGCGTGTCGTGCGGCAGGCCGAACATGTAGTTGCCGATGACGTGGATGCCCGCGTCCCGGAAGGCGCGGATCGCGGCGGCGACGTCGCGCCGCAGGTTCTTGTTCACGTCCGCGCGCACGTCGGCGTTGCCGGACTCGATGCCGGGGCAGACCCATTGGATGCCGACCTTCCGCAGGCGCGGCAGCAGGTCGTCGAACACGTTGTCGATGCGGACGTAGACCCAGATGTTCAGGTCGTAGCCGCGCTGTTCGAGCAGCTCGCAGAAGCGCGTCACCCGCGCGCGGTTCAGCATGAACAGCTCGTCGGCGAAGCGGATGTTGCGGATGCCGTGCTTCTGGACCAACTCGTCGATCCAGCCGACGACGGTCTCCATGGACCAGTTCTTGATGCCGGGCTTGCCGAAGATGGTGTGGATGCAGCAGTAGTCGCAGTCGTGGGGGCAGTTGAGCGAAGTGTAGAGCGAAACGTAGGGGCTGCGGACGTCGACGAAGTCGGGCGTTTGGCTCTGCGCGAAATACTGGAAGCACTGCCAGTTGTGGGCGCGGTAGTTCTTCAGGGGCGGCAGCAGGTCCCACGCGTAGCCCGGCAGTTCCCGGTCCAGGTTCTCGATGGGCTTGGGCGGCGCCGTGCGGGCCGCGCCGGTCGCGGTCCGGCGCCAGAGGCCGGGAATCGCTTCGAACGCGCCGCGGCCGTCGACGACGTGGTCCAGCAGGCCGAGCAGGCCGTAGAGCCCTTCGCCTTCGACGACGTAGTCGGCGGCTTCTTCGGCCAAGGTCTGCTCCGGCAGCGCGGAGGGATGCGTGCCGCCGAGGACGACGGGAATCTGCGGCGCCGCAGCCTTGAGATCCTGCAGCAGCGGCCGCACGACGGGCATCGTCTGCGTGGAGGCCGACGGATGGTGGCCGTAGACCAGCACCGCAATCAG
This sequence comes from uncultured Verrucomicrobiota bacterium, assembly GCA_964436715.1. Taxonomy (GTDB): domain Bacteria; phylum Verrucomicrobiota; class Kiritimatiellia; order CAIQIC01; family Lenti-01; genus Lenti-01. The sequence goes on from CAYTEK010000094.1 coordinate 6,593, forward strand.
CCGGGGCTGTTCCGCCAGCAGGCGGTCGCGGATCGCGGCGTCCCAGCCGGAGACGTTCATGTCGTGGATCTTGACCGACCGGCCCCGGCGGCGGATGGATTCGGCCAGCAGCGACGCCCACACGGGCACGTCCACCGCCGTGAATTCGCGGGCGAGATCCTGGTAGATGGCCTTCTGGTTGCCGGGATTGATGAATAAAATGTCCAGTGCCATGATGATGCGTCCGATTTTCCCATCAAAAGGGAAAACGGAACATACCCCAGAAAGGGCACTTGGGCAAGTTCAATGCCGCCGTCTCAATGCCGAGGCATTTGGCGGGACTTGAGATAGGCGGCGTAGGTTTCGCGCAAACCGGCCGCGAAATCGGTCTGGGGCCGCCAGCCCAGCGCCCGCAGGGGGGCGGCGTCGAGGCGCTTCAACGGCGCGCCGTCGGGCTTGGAGACGTCGAATTCCAGCTGGCCCTCGTAGCCGACGACGGCTTTCGCCGCGGCGGCGACTTCCGCGATGGACAGATCCGCGTCGGGGCCGACGTTGATCGGCCCCGCCGCCGGGTCGTGGCGCTCGGCGAGGAAAAAGAGGGCGTCGGCCAGGTCGCGGGAGAACAGGAAATCGCGGCGGGGCTTGCCGGTGCCCCAGACGGCCACCGTGGGCACGCCTTTTTCCTTGGCCTCGTGCAGGCGGATCATCAGGCCCGTCGCCACGTGGGCCTGCTGGGGATCGAAGTGGTCTTCGGGACCGTAGAGCGTCGCCGGAATCGCGGCGAAGAACCCCAGGCCGTGTTCCTGGCGGACGGCTTCGCAATGGACGAGGCCCGCGAGCTTGGCGGCGGAATAGGCCGCGTTGGTCGGCTCGAACGGCCCGCTCAGGAGGCTCTCGATGCGCAGCGGCTGGGCGGCGTCGCGCGGATAGCAGCAGGAACTGGCCAGGTACACCAGATGCGGCACGCGCAGGTGCGCCGCCGCGCCGAGCACGTTCAGCGCCACCCGCAGGTTCGATTCCAGCAGGCGCGCCGGATGCGCCCGGTTGAGGCCGATGCCGCCCGATTCGCCGGCGGCCACGAAGACGACGTCCGGCCGCGCCGCGCCGATGGCTTTTTCGATCGCCGTCGCGTTGGCCCAGCCCGCCGTTTCCGCGGCGGACAGCGTCGTGGCGGCCAGGCGGCGGCGGCGGGCTTCGGCGGCCAAGGCGGCGCCGGCCAAGGTTTCGCCGCCGGCGATCAGAAATCGGGCGCTGGTCAAATTCATGCGGGCAGCGTATCATGGCCCAGATGAATGAGCAAAAGGAAACCGACCCGCCGGCCGCCGCCTTCCGGCGCGTGGCGCTGGTGAACGTGCGGATCGAGTCGCGCCAGCGGTCGCCCGTCGGCCTGCTGATGCTGGCCGCCTGCATCAAGAACCAGGCCCAGACGGTCATCTTCGATCCCGATCCCGACGATGCGCAATTGGCCGAGATCGTCGCGTTCCAGCCCGACCTCGTCGGCATCGGTTTCATGACCCAGACGCGGTTCCGCGCGCTGGAAATCCACAAGGTCCTGCGCGAGAAACTGCCGCACGCGAAGTTCGTGCTGGGCGGCGTGGGCCCCACCGTCGAGCCCGACAAGACCTTCGACATGTTCAAGCCGGACGCCCTGGTCGTCGGCGAAGGCGAAAAGGCGCTGATGGACATCGTGCGCACGGGCACGTTCGCCGGCATTCCCGGCGTGTTCATCCCGGGCCAGCCGTTCCGGGACGCCGAGGTGTTCTGGAACCTCGACGACTTGCCGCAGCCGGCCATCGAATGCATGCCCGATTTCCACCGCTACCTCTGTCCCCCCGGCGGCATCCGCGGCAAGTGGTTCAAGTCCGGCACGCCGATGATCATGACCTCGCGCGGCTGCCCCTACCGCTGCACGTTCTGTTCGTCGCACCTGATGTTCTCGCGCAAGGTCCGGCGCCGCTCGGTCGGGCACGTGATGCAGGAAATCCGGCGGCTCCACGACGAATTCGGCATCGACGCCGTCTATTTCTTCGACGACACCTTCAACGTGCAGCGCGCATGGCTGCAGGAATTCTGCGCCGCGCTGGAAAACGAGCCGTACAGGCTGACCTGGGGCTGCCAGATCCGCGTGAACCTGTTCGACGTCGAGATGGGCCGGATGATGCGCAAGGCCGGCTGCGTCCAGGTGGACATCGGCGTGGAATCGGGTTCGCCCAAGGTGCTCAAGGCCGTCCACAAGGACGAAACCGTCGAGCAGATCGAGAAGGCCTTCGCCGCGTGCCACGCCTCCGGCCTCGCGCCGATGGGCACCTTCCTCGTCGGCTGTCCCGAGGAGACTTGGGAAGACGTCGAGCTGACCAAGGCCCTCCTGCGGCGCATCAAGCCGTCCTTCGCCGAGTTCTTCTACCTGATCCCGTATCCGGGCTCCGAGCTGTACCGGCAGGCCGTCGAGAACAACTGGATCGTGGATGCGTCCTACGAAGGCCGCGGCATGGTGGACCACCCCGTGCTCAAGATCAACTTCACCCTCGAGGAGCAGGTCCGCATCCGCCGCGAGTATTTCCAGATGATGTCGTTCCGCAATCTCCGCGGCTATCTGTCGCCGGCGGTGCTGCTGAACGTCCTGGCCTCGGTGCGGCCGTGCATGGTGCGGGCGTTCCTCCGGGAATTCCGGAAGACGCGCAACCTCCGCGACGCCATGCAGGCCTACGTGCACGCCCTGCGCAACCATTCCGCGGCCGCCGCCGCCCGCCGGCGCCGCCCCGCGCCATGACCGGTTTCCAGATCCTGAATCCCGAGAACGTCGCCCGGCGCCGCCCGCTCGTCGTCTATCTGCACCGCTACGCGCCCGAAGACGAACGCATCCAGTTTTCGGGCATGGAAGCCCTGCTGCGCCACCTGCTCGAACGCTGCGACGTGCTCTACGTCGGCATGCGCGGCCACCTGCCGCCCGATCCGGAACTGCGGAAACGGCTGTGCCTCCTGCAGGTGCCCGGCGTCGTCGATCGCCGCAACGGCCGCGACAAGCTCCTCAAGCTGGGGCTCTACTACCTGCTGTTTCCCTGGATCCGCCGGCGGATCGCCGCGTTCAAGCCCGACGTCGTCATGTGCCGCGAACCGCTGCCGGTCCTGCCCGCCGCCATGTGCCGGCTGGGCGTGCCCGCCCTGGTCGCGTCCGTCAGCGATCACTGGTGGGCGATCCTGCTCGGCTGGAATCCGCTCGGCCGGCGCCTCGCGCGTTGGCTGGAACGGCGCGACGTCGCCGCGTGGAACCGCGCGCGCGCCCTGATCGTCGCCAACACCGAAGCCGAAAAGAACGTCATGCTCGGCCTCGGCGCCGATCCGGCCCTGCTGCGGATCATCAACACCACCAGTCCCGCCGGCGAATTCTTCGCCTGCGACGCCGCCGACGTCCGGCGCCGGCTCGGCCTGGGCCCCGAACTCAAGGTGTTCGCCACCCACGGCACCATCCGCCCCGGCAAGGGCTACGGCCAGCTCGTTGGCTGGTGGCGGGACGTCGTCCGGGCGCATCCCGACTGGCGCCTGCTGGTCATCGGCGGGGCGGGGGGCGAGGCCTGGCTGCGGCACAAGATCCGCCAGGCCGGCATCGAGAAATTCGTCGTCATGACCGGCTGGCTGCCCACGCATGCCGACGTCAACCGGCACCTGAACGCCGCCGACGTCCTCCTCGCCTTGCGCCGCAAGTCCGAGGACAACGAAGGCATCATCCCCAGCGTGCTCTACCACAACCTCGCCACCGGCAAGCCCACCGTCGTGACCGGGTTGCCCGGCCTCGCCGAAATCGTGCGCGACCGCATGGACGGCTACCTCTTCGCGCCCGACGACTTCGCGTCGTTCCAGGCGACGCTGGAACACGTCGTGGCCCACCCCGATGAAGCCGCCCGCGTCGGCCAGGCCGGCATCCGCCGCGTGGCCGAATGCTTCGACCCCGAACGCTGCGCCCGCCTCCACCTCGACGCCATCGAGGAACTGCTCGCGCGCCCCCGCTAGGCCGCCCCGCGCCCTTCCATGCGGTTAGGCGCATTCAGATATTCTGTAGCCGGGGGCGTTGACCCCGGTCGCTGAATCAACAGCCGCCGGCCTCACCGCGGCCGGCTACAACAAATCCGATAACGCCCAAGGCGCCGCTTGCCTGTCCGCCTGTGGAGGATTTGGTTGAATGCCGCGCCGCGAATGAAAGCCGGAGCCCGGCGCTCGAAGAAGAAATGACGGCTTTGGAAAAAACCGTCTCAGGACCCACTTTGCCCTTGTGCTACCGGGGGCTTAATGGTTGTTAGCATAGATTTCTTTTCCGACTCGTTCCATAGCTTCCCTATATTGCCTATATTGGTCGAGGCATGCTATGGCATCAAAGGATTCGCTCTTCCACCATTTCTGCCCATTCCTATCAATAGGGTATCTAAGTTTTTGGTCAGTGGGCTTCTCTTTCTTAATAAATTCTGCAACTTCCTCTTCTGTGTATCCCATATAGGTAATTTGGAAGTGAGTTCTGATCTTATATTTGTCGTCGGTGAATATTTCAGAATACCGTTCCCGTAATTGCCGAAGATTGTGGCCCTTAATCAATTTTCCACTCTTGTGTAGAATTGCTGCTTTTAGAAACAACTCCGTAGAGTGGAATCCAAGATACAGGGCTGCTTGTCCGCGTAGAAAAGTGCACTCGAATTCTTCTTGCTTCATGCGCTTGCATAATTCTATGGCGCAGTCAACATATGCCATAGCTTGCATGTGCATAAGTTCGGCATCGGCGAAGTGCTCGTAATTCCACGATCCGTCATATTTTGTATTCATTGCTAACGTCACGGTTCAGGGGACCCGACACCTTGTGGCGGGTACCCTGGAACCGATTG
>CAYTEK010000095.1:0-9448 GCA_964436715.1 uncultured Verrucomicrobiota bacterium
GTCGGCGTACAGGGGACAGTGGTCGGAGGGCTTGGGGCGGGTGCGGGGGACGATATCGATGGCGGCGGCGATGGATTTTTTCGCGAGCGGCGCCGTGGCGAGGACGTAATCGATGCGCCAGCCGCGCTTCTGGTCCGGATTGAACGGCGCGCGGTAGTCGTAGAACGAGTAATCGACCAGATCCGGATTGTGCTTGCGGAAGAGGTCCGTGAAGCCGAACGCGAGCACGTCCTCGAAGGCATCGCGGACGGCCTGGTGGTAGCAGACGTGGTCCTTCTTGGTTTCGGGGTTCGTGACGTCGATGGGGCGGCGCGCGACGTTGAGGTCGCCGCACCAGAGCAGCGGCGCGTCGGCGCCGATCTGCTTCTGGAAATACTTTTTCAGGCGCGCGAGCCACGCGAGCTTGTAGGCGTACATGGCGTGGTCGATTTCGCGGCCTTGGGGCACGTAGGTGTTCAGGACGTGGAGCTTGCCGAAGCGGGCGTGGACGAGCCGGGTGGGGGCGGGGGGGGCCGAATCGAGGCCGAAGGAGATGGCGTCGGGGGCGGTTTTCGAAACGAGGGCGACGCCGTTGTAGGATTTTTCGCCTTGGAACGCGACGTGCCAGCCGGCAAGGCGGAAGGCGTCGGCGGGAAATTCGGCGTCCTGCACCTTGGTTTCCTGGAGGCAGAGGACGTTGGGGGCGTAATCGGCCAACCACCCGAGGACGACGTCGAGGCGGGAGCGGACGGAGTTGCAGTTGAAGGTCGCGATTCTCATGGCGGGGGAATCCTACCATGCGCGCGTCGGCGCCACAACCGGCGGCTATGGCGCGTCGATTTCCGCGCTGGCCTCGTTCGACGCGGGATGGTAGACGGGACGGGATGGAACCTTGGGTCGTCTATACCGTTTGCGCCACCGTGCTCTACGGCGTGTTGAATTTTCTATTCAAGGCGGCGGCGGAACGGGGACACGACACGGACGGGTTGGTCAGCGTCGTCGGGCTGGCGGTGGCGGTCATGGCGCTCGCGACGCTGCCGTTCACGGCGCCGCGGCCGTGGGCGGCCTTCACGGGGCCGGTGCTGGGGTTTGCGTTTTTCAACGGTTTGTTTTTCGCGCTGGGGAGCCTGGCGAAATACGGCGCGCTGAAACGGGCGCCGGCGGCGATCGTGTTCACGCTGAACCGGCTGAACACGCTGGGGGTGGTGGCGATCGGTTTCGCGTTTTTCGGAGAGACGACGCGACCGGTGCAGGTGTTGGGGATTGCGGCGGGGCTGGGGGTGTTGGCCGTCGTGGCCGTCGAGCAGCGGGAGCACGTCCGGTCCGGGCGGAATGCGACGATGGTGGCCGGGATCGCGCTGGCGCTGGGCAGCGCGCTGTTCACGGCGCTGTCGATGACGGTGGGCAAGTTGATGGCGGAGACGCCGGGCAACCGGATCGCCTACATCGCGGCGTCCTACGCGCTGGTCTGGCTCTTCACCGGCACGCGGGAGGCAGTGCGGCGCCGCCGGAGCGGGCGACCCCGGCGGCGGTTCAGCCTTGAAATGGCGCTTTTCGGCGTCGCGATCGGCGCGCTGAACTATGCGGGCTATTTCCTGGTCTTGCAGGCGTTCGGCAGCGGGCCGATTTCGCTGTCGCAGGCGATCTTCAGCAGTTCAATCGTGGTGCCGATCCTTTTGGCGCGGTGGATCTACGGCGAAAAGCTGACGCCGTTGCGCTGGGCGGCGCTGGCGCTGGCCGTCGTTTCGGTGGTTTTGATTGGCCTGTAGCCGGCGCCTATTTCAGGATCTTTTCGAGCTGCCGATCGGGAGCGAGCCCGAGATCGCAGGCCTGCTTGTAGTACTTGCGGGCCAGCTTGAGATCCCGGGGATCGACCTGCGCGTAGAGCTGCGCGAGATTGTAGAGGCACTCCGGCAGATTCCGGTCGAGCTTGACGGCCATCAGCAAGGTCTCGCGGGCTTCTTCGTAGAAGCCGGCGCCCATCATGGCCGCGCCGAGGGTGGCGTGGATTTCGGCGTTGCGCGGATTGTTCTTGGCGAGATCGACGAGCATGGCGGCGGCCTCGCGGTACTGCTGCAGGCGGATCAGCGCGATGCCTTCGATGAGCACGAGGTTCATGTCCGTCGGCCGGGTCTTGCGGGCTTCCTGAACGGTCGCCAGCGCGACGTCGTTTTCGCCTTCCTGCAGGAGCTGGCGGACGAAATCGGCCGCCGCCATGCCTTTCGGCACTTCCCGCGGCGGCACCGTGGCGGCGACGGGCGATTCGGCGACGGCGACCGGCGCTTCCGGCGCCTTTTCGGCGGCGGTCGGTTCGGCCGGCTTATCCTGCGCCTTGGCCTTTTCTTCGACGGCCTTTTGTTCGGCCTTGGCGAGCTTGGTTTCGGCGGCGGCTTGCCGGTCGCGGACCTGCTGGGTTTCGCGTTCGGCGGCCTGGAGGGCGGTTTCGGCGCCTTGGCGCTTGTCTTCGGCCTGCTTGGCTTTCAACTCGGCCTGATCGGCGCGGACTTCGGCGTCGTCGAGTTCGGCGTCGAGGTTCTTGATTTCGGCTTGCAGGCGGTCGTTTTCGGCGCGCAGGTCGTTGACCTTGGCTTCGAGGTCGTTGAGCGCCTGGTCGAGTTGTTTCTTGGCCTCGGCGTTTTTCTCAAGCGCCTGGATCTGGTCGTCTTTTTGGGCCAGCTGCGCGCGCAGGTCGGCCTGCGCCGCCAGGGCGCCGCCGTCCTGGTCGGCGAGCTTGCGCTGGGCGGTTTCGAGTTCCGCGGCCAGCCGCTTGTTTTCGGCGGCCCGGGCGTCGGATTCGTTCTGCAGCTTCTCGAACTCGGCGAGTTCGGCTTCGAGGCTCGCGACGCGGCTCTTGAGGTAGTCGATTTCGACCGAACGATCGGCGACGGGTGCAGGCTCGGGCTCCGGCTCGGCTTCGGCGGCGGCGACCGCGGGTGCGAGAGCCGTTTTCGGCGCGGGGGTTTCTTCCGGCAGCGGTTCCAGTTCGGCGGGTTCCGCGGACCCGCCGGCCCGGCGGCGCTCGACGTCGGCGATTTGGTTGTCGCAATAGGTCTTGCGGTATTGGATCACGCGCGGTTCCCAGCCGGGAAAATCCTTGGCGAGCTGGAGGTAATAGTCCCGCGCGGCCTGGTACTGGGCCAGGGCTTCGTCCAGGCGGCCGGCGTCGAGGCTTTGATCGGCTTGGACGAGGTTCACGTACGCCTCGGTCTGGATCTGGCCGGGATCGGTCAGGGCGGCCGGCGCCGGGACGGCACCCGCGGCGGCGAGACCGGCGAGGAGGACGAAGAGACGGGACGATTTTTTCACGGATTTTCCTTTGGGCGCGGTGGGGAGGGGCGACGCGGCGATCAAGCCTGGCCGTGGACCTTGGCGGCGACCTTGAGGCGCAGGGCGTTCAAGCGGATGAAGCCGGTGGCGTCGTCCTGGTTGTAGGCCTTGGTCGGGTCGGCGTCCATGGTGGCGATTTGCGGGTTGTAGAGCGAAACGCGGCTCTTGCGGCCGGCCACGTAGAGCCCGCCCTTGTAGAGCTTGATGCGGACGGTGCCGGAGACGTTCTTCTGGGTGTCGTCGATCAGCGCCTGCAGCGCGCGGCGCTCGGGAGCGAACCAGAAGCCGTTGTAGACCATCTCGGCGTAGCGCGGAATGAGGCCGTCGCGCAGGTGCATCACGTCGCGATCCATCGTCAGCGATTCCACCTGGCGGTGGGCGAACTGGAGGATCGTGCCGCCGGGGGTTTCGTAGACGCCGCGGCTCTTCATGCCGACGAAGCGGTTTTCGACCATGTCCACGCGGCCCACGCCGTGCTTGCCGGCGAGGGCGTTGAGCTTGCGCATGACCTCGAGGGGCGTCAGCTTCCGGCCATCGACGGCGACGCAATCGCCGCGCTTGAATTCGAGTTCGACGTACTCGGGCCGATCCGGCGCGTCCTCGGGCGCGACGGAGAGGCGGAACATGTCCTTGTTCTTCGGCGCGAAGGCGTCGAGCCACGGATCCTCGAGGATGCCGGCCTCGTAGGAGATGTGGAGCAGGTTGCGATCCATGGAATAGGGCTTCTTGGCGGACGCCTGCACGTTGATCTTGTGCTGGGCGCAATAGGCGATCATTTCGGCGCGGCCGGGGAACAGGTTGCGGTAGGCCTCGATGCGCCAGGGGGCGATGACCTGCAAGTCGGGCGCGAGGGCGGCGGCGGCCAGCTCGAAGCGGACCTGGTCGTTGCCCTTGCCGGTGGCGCCGTGGGCGATGGCGGCGGCGCCTTCCTTCCGGGCGATTTCGACCATGCGCTTGGCGATCAGCGGGCGCGCGATGGACGTGCCGAGGAAGTACTGGCCTTCGTAGATCGCGTTGGCGCGCATCATCGGGAAGATGAAGTCCTTGGCGAACTCGGCCTGCAGGTCGTCGACGTAGATCTTGCTCGCGCCGGTGGCCAGCGCCTTTTTCTTCAGGCCCTTGAGCTCTTCCGCCTGGCCGACGTCGGCCGCGAACGCGATGATCTCGGCTTGATAGTTTTCCTTGAGCCACTTCAAGATGACCGACGTGTCCAAGCCGCCCGAATATGCCAATACGATTTTCATGCTGAATCCTCGAATTTGTTCCGCGCGGTTCTCCTTGAAAGGCGCGAACCGGGAATACTAGGCCGTTTTCGCCGGAAAGCAAGCGGCGGAAGGCGGGCGCCGCCCGTTTCGTCGCGGGCGGCGCGGGGCGGCTCCCGCGGGGCGGCGGTGCGGGGGTTTCGCCGGAACCGCGGCGGCGCGGCGGACTTAGGCTTTGACAGCCTCCGGCGGTTGGCCTACACCGGGGTCATGAACGTGAACGCCTTGCCCAAAGTCGAATTGCATCGCCACGTCGAAGGCGCCCTCCGCTACGCCACCATGAAGGAGTGGGTGTTGGCAGACGGATTGCAGCCGGCCGACGCACCGGAAGCGCAGCTGCGGGACTTCATCCTGATCGACAAGCCGGTCGATGGCTTGAAGGTGTTCCTCGAGAAATTCGGCCTGATCCACCGGACGTTGTCCACGCCGGAACGCATCCGGCGGATGGCGTTCGAGGCGTGCGAGGACGCCTGGAACGAAGGCGTGCGGCTGCTGGAACTGCGCTATTCGCCGGTTTTCATCCAGGGCGAACGGGCGGATCTGGATTTCGACCGGATCCATGCGGCGCTGCTGGACGGGATCGCCGCGGCGCAAAAGCGATATCCGCTGCCGGTCGGGCTGATCGGCATCCTGGGCCGCGAATGGGACCTGCCGACGGCGACCCGCGTGACGGATTTCTTCATCGCGAACCGGGACACGTTCGTCGGCATGGATCTCGCCAACGACGAGGCGAATTTCGACGGCAAGCCGTTCGCGGGCTTGTTCCGCAAGGCGCGCAACGCGGGGCTGCACCTGACCGTGCACGCGGGCGAATCGGACATTCCGACCTCGAGCGAGTCCATCCGCAGCGCGCTGGACGATCTCGGCGCGGAGCGGCTCGGGCACGGCGTCCAGATCCACAAGGATCCGGCCTTGATGGAAGAAGTCGCGCGGCGCGGCGTCATCCTCGAACTGTGCCCCACGAGCAACGTCCTGACGAAGTCCATCTCGTCCATCGAAGCCTACCCCCTTCGGCAGATCCGGGCCGCCGGCGTCCGCGTCTGCATCAATGCCGACGATCCCGGCGTGTTCGACTACGATCTAAACCACGAGTATCGGCTGCTGGCGGAACTCCACGGCCAGACGGCCGCCGATTTCGCGGCGATGAACCGCGACGCGCTGGCCGCCAGTTTCCTGCCGGCGGAGGCCAAAAGCCGCGCGTTTCCGCCTTGAAAAGGGTGTGGGAAGGGCTTGCGCGGGATTTCCGGCCGGGCTAAAGTCCCTCCCATCCAAAAAAAGAGAAAAGGAACAACAGATGAAAAAAGTACTGATTCCGACGGCGTTGGACGGCATCGCCAAGAAAATCCTGGAAGCCCACGGCGGCTACGCGGTGGTGCAGGTCCCCAAGTGCGACGTGCTCCAACTCGTCCGCGACAATCCCGATGTCCATGCGCTGATCGTGCGCAGCGAGAAGATCACGGCGGAAATCATCGACGCCGCGCCCCGGCTGAAGGTCGTCGTGCGGGCCGGCGCCGGCTACAACACGATCGACATCGCCCATGCCCGCGCGAAGGGCGTGGACGTGATGAACACCCCCGGCGCGAATTCCAACGGCGTGGCCGAGGAAGTCGTGGCCCTGATGCTGGCCGACGCGCGCCGGCTGATTCCCGCCGACGCCTCCTGTCGGGCCGGCAAGTGGGAGAAGACCGCGTTCATGGGCACCGAAATCACCGGCAAGACCGTCGGCATCGTCGGCTTGGGGCACATCGGCCGGCTGGTGGTCAAGCGCCTGGCCGGCTTCGAGCCCACGTTCCTGGGCTACGATCCGGGCATCACGATGCGGCAGGCGACGGAAATGGGCGTCAAGCTGGTTTCGCTCGACGAATTGTTCTCCCAGTCGGACTACGTGACCTTGCACCTGCCCGAGATCGCCGAGACCAAAGGCATGGTCAACGCCAAGTTGATCGGTCAGATGAAGCCGGGCGCCACGCTGATCAACTGCGCGCGCGCGGGCATCGTGAACGAAGCCGACCTGCGGGTCTTGAAGGCCGAAAAGAAGATCCGCTACCTGAACGACGTCTACGCCAAGGACGAGGAAGGCCCGAAGAGCGTGGCGGACGTCGCCGACATCATGGTGCCGCACCTCGGCGCCAGCACGCGCGAAGCCAACGCCAAGGCCGCCGAACTCGCCGCGCAGGAACTGATCGATCTCGACGAAAAGGGCATCGACAAGGCGGTCGTGAACAAGGCCAAGTAGGCGCCTTTCCGCCGGTTCGTCCGTGCGGCGCTCCACGCCGTGGAAATTCGGTTTCCACGGCGTGGACGTTTTTTTTGGGGGAGGATCGATCCGCCTTTGACAGGCCGCCGGCGGCGCGCGCATAGTGCCCTCCAGAGGAGGAGCGCATGGGCGGCGACAAGCGCGAACATTGGGGCACCCGGATCGGGGCCATTCTGGCGGTGACGGGGAGCGCCGTGGGGCTGGGCAATTTCCTGCGGTTTCCGGGGCAGGCCGCGAAGTACGGCGGCGGCGCCTTTCTGATTCCGTATCTGGTGGCCTTTCTCGTGGTCGGGTTGCCGATGGCGTGGGCGGAATGGGCCTTGGGCCGCTACGGCGGCGCGCGCGGCCACAATTCGTCGCCGGGCATTTTCCGGACGCTGCTCGGGTCGCGCAAGGGCGCCTACGTGGGTCTGCTCGGCACTCTCATGCCGGTGATGATCTACATGTACTACGTTTCCGTCGAGGCGTGGTGCCTGGCCTATGCGTGGGATTATCTCACGGGGCATTTCGCGCGGCTGGGCGCCGACTTGGCCGCCATCGAAAACCATTTCATGGGGTTTGTCGGTGCGGGCGGAAACGGCGCGTTGTTCGGCGGCGGGCCGGGGGGGCGGATGCTGGTCTTTCTCGGAATCTGCTTCGTCGCGAACACGTTCCTGATCTATCGGGGCGTGAACCGCGGCATCGAGCGCTTCTGCAATTCGGCGATGCCGCTGCTGATCGTGTGCGCGCTGATCGTGCTGGCGCGCGTGCTGACGCTGCCGCCGAATCCGGCGCATCCGGACCAGACGGTGGCGAACGGACTGGGGTACATGTGGAATCCCGTCAAGCCGGGCCAAACCCTGTGGGGCGTGCTCGCGAATCCGGAAATCTGGCTGGCGGCGACGGGGCAGATTTTCTTCAGCCTGTCGGTGGGCTTCGGGTTGATCCTGACCTACGCGAGCTATCTCCGGCCGGACGACGACGTGGCCCTGAGCGGCCTCACGGCCAGCGCCGGCAACGAATTCTGCGAAGTGGTGTTGGGCGGCATGATCGCGGTCCCGGCGGCGTTCGTGTTCCTGGGGCCGACGGTGGTGCAGAATCCGCCGGGGACGTTCGGCATGGGATTCGTCACGCTGCCGAACGTGTTCAACCAGATGCCGTTCGGATCGTTGTTCGGATTCCTGTTCTTCTTCCTGCTGTTCTTGGCGGCCATCACCAGTTCGCTGTCCATGCTGCAGCCGTCGATCGCGCTGCTGGAGGAGGGGTTGAAGATCGGCCGCAAGACGTCGGTGTCGATCCTGGCCGTCATCGCGGGCGCGGGCTGCCTGTTCGTGGCCTATTTCTCGAAGGGCTTCACGGCCTTGGACACGCTCGATTTCTGGATGGCGAATTTCTTCATCTTCATCTTCGCCACGTTCCAGTCGATCGTGTTCGCATGGGTGCTGGGCATCGAGCGCGGCATGGCGGAGCTGCGGCGCGGGGCGGAGATCCGCCTGCCGCGGGTGCTGCCATTCATGCTGAAGTACGTTTCGCCCGTCTACCTGCTGGCGATTTTCGGCCTGTGGGCGTGGCGGAACCTGCCGGAGCGCTGGCACGCCATCGTGACGCCGCCGGCGGACGGGCCGCCCGTGGCGTTGTTCTCGGTGCTGTTGATCCTGGCGGTCGGGGCGTTCTTCGCCGGGGTCGTCCATCGCGCCAACAAGTCCTGGGACAAGGAGGAGGAACCGTCATGACGACCGCGGGCTGGATCATCATGGTGCTGGCGTGCGGCGGCTTCACCGGACTGCTGCTGTGGTGCGTGCGGAAAGTCGTGGTGACTCCGGAGGCACCGGAGCACCTGCACTCCCAGATCGACATCGACACGCACGACGAGAAATAGGCGCCGCGGGAGCCTGGGCGCGAAAAACCCCCGGGCGGCGGGGGCCGACCGGGGGCGCAGGAGCGGAGGAAAATCCGCCGCTTACTTGAGGCCCATCTCGATCATCTTTTCGGCGATCTGAATGGCGTTCTGGGCGGCGCCCTTCCAGATGTTGTCGCCGGAGACGAACAGCGAGAGGCCGTGCGGGACCGTGGGATCCTTGCGGATGCGGCCGACCAGCGCGTCGAACTTGCCCGAGGCCTCGAGGGGCGTCGGGAAGACGGACTTCGACAGGTCGTCCACGACCTGCACGCCCGGGGTCTTCGAAAGGATTTCGCGTGCGCGCTCGGGGGAAATCGGGTTGTGGAACTCGACGTGGAGCGCCTCGCTGTGGCCGTTGAAGACCGGCACGCGCACGCAGGTGGAGACCACCTGGATCGAGTCGTCGCCGAGGATCTTGCAGGTTTCGCGGCCGAGCTTTACCTCTTCGGTCGTGTAGCCGGGCATGACCTTGGACTCGGAGCCGATCTGCGCGATGACGTTGAAGGCAATCTGCGCGGGATAGACTTCGCGGGCCAGGGGCTGGCCTGCCACCCAGGCGCGGACCTGGGCTTCGAGCTCGCGGATGGCCGCGGAACCGGTGCCGGAAACGGCCTGGTAGGTGCAGCACACGATGCGCTTGATCTTCGCCTCGCGGTGCAGCGCGTAGAGCGGCATCAGCGCGATGGCGGTCGAGCAGGTCGGATTCGCGATGAAGTTCGGGTGGCCCTTGAGGGCGTCCGGATT
>CAYTEK010000095.1:9458-11007 GCA_964436715.1 uncultured Verrucomicrobiota bacterium
TCCGGATTGATCTCCGGAATGCACAGGGGCACCTTCGGATCCATGCGGAAGTCGTCGCCGTTGTCGATGACGACGCAGCCGGCCTCGGCCGTGCCCCAGCCCAAGGTCTTCGACGCGCCCTTGGCGCCTTCAGTGCCGGCGAAGAACGCGAAGTCATAGCCCTTGAACGACTCGGGACCGGTGGCGACCTTCACGTCGACCGGCAGACCGTCGATCATCTCGGTGCGCTCGCGGGTCGCGAACGCGGTCAGCTTGGCCAGCGGGAAATTGCGCTTGCGGAGCAGGCGGACGATTTCCGTCCCGACCGCGCCGATGCCGACCATGCACACGTTGTACTTTTTCATTGGTATGCTCCTGTTGAAGGGGTGGAAAATCTACCCGGAAAGGGCGATTTGTCAACCGGCAAGCGGATTTACACCAGGCCGGCGATCAAATCGCCGACCTGGGCGGTGCCCAGGCCCATGCGGCCGGCCGCCAGCGACTGGATCTTGCCGCCGGTGAGCGCGGTCGTCACGGCTTTGTCGACTGCGGCGGCCGCTTCGGGCTCGCCGAGGGTGTCGCGCATCATGCCGCCCGCGGCGAGGGCCGCGATGGGCGGCGACGCCGAGCCCGCCCTGGACGATGGCCGCCAGGTCGGTGATGATGTCGCCGAAGAGGTTTTCCGTCACGATGACGTCGTACCACTCGGGCTGCTTCACGAACCACATCGTGCACGCGTCCACGTGGTTGTAGTCCTGCTTGACGTCCGGGAAGTCGCGGTCGCCCATTTCCTTGTGCGAACGGACCCAGAGGTCGCCGCAGTGGGTGAGGACGTTGCACTTGTGGACGAGGGTGAGCATCTTCTTGCGGTTGCGCCGCCGGGTGTATTCGTAGGCGAACTTCATGCAGCGGTCCACGACGGGCCGGCTGTAGACCATGACCTGCGTGGCCACTTCGAGGTTCGTGCCCTTCTGCACCGCGCCGCCCACGCCGGTGTAGATGCCGCCGGTGTTCTCGCGGATGACGACGAAATCGACGTCCTTGGGCTCCTTGTCCTTCAAGGGGCAGTCTTCCTTGCGGTACAGCTTCACGGGGCGCAGGTTGATGTACTGGTCCAGCGCGAAGCGCGTCTTGAGCAGGATGCCGCACTCCAGGATGCCCGGCTTGACCTGCGGATGCCCGATGGCGCCGAGATACAGCGCGCTGTGCTTGCGGAATTCCTCGATGGCGGAATCCGGCAGCGTTTCGCCCGTCTTCAGGTAGCGGTCGCCGCCGAAATCGTAGGGGGTGTAGTCCAGCTGGAAGCCGAACTTCTGGGAAGCCGCGCCGAGCACCTTGACGGCCTCGCGGGTGACTTCGGGGCCGGTCCCGTCGCCGGGAATCAATCCGATGGAATACGTCTTTTTCATAAGGCGGTTCATTTATAGAGGCTGGGCGACCAAAATCAAGCCCGGAAACCGCGCGCCGGCCATTTTGTCGATTCCCGCGCAGGCCGCATGCGGAATTTCCCATGCGGTCCGGCGCCGCTTGCGCCCGGCGCGGCCCGGCTTGACGGGGGGCGGGGCGGGGG
>CAYTEK010000096.1:0-10852 GCA_964436715.1 uncultured Verrucomicrobiota bacterium
ATTGCTTCCCCTGCACAAAATATTCTCCAGCGGGCGCGTCGCCTGGCGAGAGAGAACCAGAAGTGTACCGGACATGGACCAGAAATATTATGAGGAAATTGCGATGATCGGATATACAAAAAACGACCTGCCCTACATCGATAGCAAGAGCCTTTTCGCTGCAGTGATGTACGCGGGCTGGCTGATGGGGCAAAACCACGGGTCCATCGCGCTGGCATCAAAGCGGGCGGCGGAGCGCTTCGATGTTGACGAGAAAGCGGTGGCATTTCTTGTCCAGGCCGCTAGGATTCGCGCCAGCAGTCGCCAGCGGGTTTCAGCCGTTTAGCGGGTGCAAAGACAGCGAAGATGCTTCCGCAGCACGCCGCAAGCGGGCTTGACGCCCTGGTCCGGTTCAATCGGACCCAGGGGGTGTAAAGGTGGTGGGGCTGAAGGCATGAAAAGAGCTGCCCGATGCGAAAGGAAGGTCAATCGTTCCTGCGGCCGCCCAATAGCCCGGCGCGCATGAGGTAGTAGAGCAGGGTCAACAGGGAGCTGACGGCGGCGGCCACGTAGGTCAGGAAGGCGGCGGTCAGCACCTTGCCGGCGTCATCCTGCTCCCCGGCCGTGACGATTCCCGCGGACACCATCAGGCGACGGGCCCGGGCGCTGGCATCCCACTCCACGGGCAGGGTGACGATCGAGAACACCACGCCCACGAAAAACAGGCCGATCCCTAGGTAGATCAGCGCCGGGTGGTGGAGCAGGAAGCCGAGCATCAGGATGAAGTAGGACAGGTAGCTGCCGATTTGGGTGACGGGCACCAGGGTGTTGCGGAATCCCAGCCAGGCGTAGCCGGAGGCGTGCTGCAGTGCATGCCCGGCTTCGTGGCAGGCCACGCCGACGGCGGACAGGGAAGATGTGCCGTACACCTCGATCGAGAGCCGCAGGACCCGGCTTCTGGGATCGTAGTGGTCGGACAGGAATCCGCCGGTCTGCTCCACCTCCACGTTGCCCAGGCCCTGCCGGTCGAGCAAGGTGCGGGCGGCCTCGGCCCCGGTCATGCCGGAGGAAGGCTCGACCTGCGAGTAGCGGGCGAATCGGGATTTGGTCAGGATCGTCGCGTAGAGCGACAGCAACAACGCCGGCAGGGCGAATACGATGTAGGCGGGATCGAAGTACATGCTGCCCTCTTACTCTATTTTCCGTGGTTTGGCCAGTTGTCCAATGATCGCCCCGTTCAAAATTCAAATGCGCCGTGCAAGGCTAGCCCCATAGTTTTGATCACAACAGTGATGGCCTTCCTTTCCGGGCGCGATTTTACCGGTAAGACCATTGAGCCGTTCATGACTCACGGGGGCGGCGGGCTGGGGAAGAGCGTTGAGGACGTGAAGAGATTGGCGCCGGGGGCGACGGTTCTCGAAGGAAGGGCCTTCCGAGGCGACGACGTGGCGAACGCCGGCGAAGACCTGCGGGCATGGCTGCGCGGGCTCAAGCTGGCGGAATAAGCGGCCCCAACGCCTGTCTGTTTACCTGCCGCGCCAATGGGGAGGCGGCGAAGGGCCGGAGAGCATTGACAGTACTGAATCCGCACGGGGTCGCGGGGCATCGAAATGTCAGGCAGAACGGCCGGTTTCGAAAGGCGAGAGCAGGGCTTTTTTCACGGCTTCCTCGTTTTGGACGTGGGCCAGCACGGTCACTTGGTCGCCCCCCTGCAGGCGAGTGGATCCGTTGGGGCTGACGACCTGCGGTCCCCGGCTGACCATGGTGATGACGCTGTCGGGCGGCAGGCGCAGATCCTGGATGCGAGGCCCCGGGGCCTGCGCATGTTCGGGGAGATCGACGACCACGAGGTCCATGTCGCTGGGGGCCATGGTGACGAGTTCGAGGCTGTACAACGGTTCGGGCCGGGTGCGTCGTGCCGGGAGGCGAAAGAGCCGGGCGACAGGTCCGAGGGTGGAACCCTGGATCAGGACGGAAAGGATCACCGCGAAAAAGACTAGGTTGAAGATGTCCTGGCTGCCGGGGAAATTGGCTGCGGCGGGATAGGTGGCCAGCACGATCGGCACGGCGCCGCGTAGACCCGCCCAGCTGGTGAAGACGCGATGAGAAATCGGTATGCCCATGCCGAGGGTGCCGAGCGCGACGGCGAGCGGACGGGAGATGAAGGTGAGCACCAGGAAGAGAATCAAGCCGTCCATCCAGATGCCGGTCCATTGCCGGGGAAACACCAGCAGGCCGAGAAGAATGAAGGTGCAGATGTTGGCCACGCTGGCGAACGCGGCCGAAAAGTGGGCGACGCCCTGCTTGTGGACGAAGGGGCAGTTTCCCATGACGTGGCCGGCGATGAAAACGGCCAGCATCCCGCTGGACTGCAGGAGTTCGGCCAGTCCGTACGTGAGCAGGACGATGCCTAAGAACAGGACGTAGTAGTAGCCGCGGTCCTGGAAGCGGAGCGTGTTGAAAAGCCAAACGGAGGCGCGGCCCATGAGCCAGCCGAGGATGGGGCCTGCGGCAAACTTCCAGGCGAATGCGAGTGCCGTCCAGAAAACCGGAGCCTGGCCGGCGGCGAGGGTTTGGACGGCCACGACCGTGAGCAGCACCGCCATGGGATCGTTGGCTGCGCTTTCGATGACGAGCGTGTTGGCCAGCCGCTTGGGGAGCGCGTAGCGACGAAGGATCGAGAACGTGGCGGCGGCGGCGGTGGAAGAAACGATGGCGGCCAGCAGGCAAGCCTTGTCGAAAGGCCATCCCAGGACTTTCCAGAGGAAGGCCAACGTGAAGCCGGCCGTGAGCATGACGCCCCAGACGGCCAGGCCTCCGGCGGGCAGAGCAACGGCCTTGAAGTCGCTGCGCTTGATGCCGAAGCCCCCTTGGAAAAGAATGAAAATCAGAGCGAAATTGGCGATCCGGTTGGTGAGCAGGGCGTTGTCGAAATGCCAGAGATTGAGCACGTCGCTTCCGAAGAGAATGCCGCCGCCGAGGGCGACTAGAATGACTGGCACGCTCCAGCGGTCGAGCCAGACTGCGGCGAGCACAACGGAAATCAGGATCAGTGGGCTGACGATGTAGATGGGGTCTATAATCGTTTTTACCTAGGCGAAACGCAGGCACCATAGCGGCGGCCGAGCGCCCCGGCAACCTGAAAAGAAGGATTTGGCCTGGGGTTTCGCCTGTGCCCGTTTCGCTTGACAAGGAACCTTGTTTTCGATAAAAAGAACATATTCCTGCGCAATGGATTGCCAATGAACGGCAAATCCCTCTGGGCGGCAGGGAAATGAGGTGCAAAATGGTCAAAAAAACAGCGAACTTACTCTATCAGCTTTTCCTGCTGACGGCGGGCAGCGTCCTGTGCGCTTTTGCGGTCCGGGCCTTCGTCATGCCGCACGGATTCATTTCGCGGGGTTTGACGGGCTTCGCGCTGGTCATCTGCTATCTCTGGCCGGCCTTGCCCGTTGGCGCGGTGTACTTCGCGCTCAACGTCCCGGTGTTCCTCCTCGGCGGCTACTTCGTCGGCCGCCGGTTCGTGCTCTATTCCCTGCTGGGCCTGGCCATCTATTCCCTGGCGCTGGCGTTCATCGACGTGGACGTGGCGATCGCGGATCCCATGCTCTGCGCCGTGATCGCGGGCGCGTTGTCCGGCGTCGGGGCGGCCCTCCTGCTGCGTTCATACGGGTCCAGCGGGGGCTCGGAGATCATCTCCGTCGTCCTGAACAAGCTCTTCGGCATCACGGTGGGGACGGGGGCGATGATCGTCAATGCCCTCGTGCTGGTGCTGTCGGCGGTGCTGTTTCCACTGGAAAAAGTGCTGTACACGCTGGTCTTCGTCTTCGTGAGCACCCAGTTCGTGGACAAGGTGTTCCACGGCCTGGCCCGGCGCCGCACGGCGCTGATCATGTCCGAGCGGTGGCAGGCCGTCGCGGATGCCTTGACCCGCAAGCATAAATTCGGCGTCACCCTGCTCAGCGGCCATGGCGGTTTCGAGGGAACGGAACGGAAGCTGATCTATTCGGTCGTCCTGCGCCAGGAGGTGTCCGCGCTGAAACGGGCGGTCAACGAGATCGACAAAAACGCGTTCGTCGCCATCATGGACGCCGACGACGTCACCGGCGTGGAGATCGGCAACCAGCCGCACTGGTGACCGGCGGCGGACCGCGGTCAATCCCGCCGGCGCAGGAACTCGAAATTGCACAGCCGCACGGCCAAGGTGCCGTCCGGGTCGCGCAGCCATTCGTCGTCCGGCGACAGCGTCAGCAGGTAATGCGTGGCCAGCAGGCCGCTGCTTTCCACGCCGGCGGCGGCCAGCAGCTGCGCCATTTTCGCCGTCGCGGCTTCCAGCTGGGCGGCGTCGATGCGGCCTTCGGCCAAGGCCTGGGCGCCGTTGATGCCGCGGCAATGGGCGCGGTGGCGCTCTTCGCCGGCGACCACTTCGTCCGTGCCGTTCCAATAGCCCCAGATCGTGATGTAGTTTCGTTCGCGCTGCAGCACGGGCGCGCCGTCGGGCATGCGGAGGTCCCGGTGGCTGTCGTAGCGGCGAGGGTCGAGGGCCTCCGGCGGCAAGGTCGATTGGTGGCCCAGCATGTAGATGGCCCGGGGATAGGTGGTCGGAACGCCGTCGGCGGCCAGCCGGAGCGCGAATCCGAACTCCTCGACCGGGCTGTTGCAGCCCCAGGCCGCGAAGGCGCGGGAGGGGTCGGCGCCGGACGGATCGCCCACTTGCGAGACTTTCCACACGAGCTGGATGCCGTCCTTGGTTTTCGTGTGGTACACCTGGGCGGTGTCGGACAGGCTCTGGCGGGGCGTGCGCCGCCAGCGCTCGGGCAGGAAATAGTCGAACAGATGCGGATCGCGGCCCACGACCCACAGCTTGCCCCGCGTGCTGTCGCAGTCGCCGTGGACGTAATCCACGCCGAGGATGTGCGCCGGATGCAGATGCGGCGGAAACCCGCGGGCGCGTTCGGCGTGCCGAAACCGGTCCCGCTGCCGTTCGAGATAGGCTTGCCGCCGTTCCTGGCGGGCCTGCCGCTCGTATTCCGGAACGCGGGACAGCAGCTCGAAATCCACCAGGGCATAGGCCGGCCGGCCGCTGCGATCGTTCAGGAACCCGCCGTTCCGGCGGGGCCGGACGATCGCATGCTGCGGTTTTGCGTCCAGCACGTGAAAGCCGGCCTCTTCCATGTCCGCGACGGATCGCTCCAGCATTTCCTGGGCGAAAGCCGCCGCATCGGCGTAGCCCGCCGCCGCCGCCGCTTCGGCCGCCGCGGTCTCCGTGCTCGCCACGCCCTTAATCCATTCGTAAATGAGGATGTACTGCCGGAAGATGTCCAGTTCCACGTCCAGATACTGCGCCTTCTTGCAGTCCATTTTCGACTGGGAGCGGCCCGTTTGCCAGAGTTCCAGGCGCCGGGCCGGAACGAAAATGGCGAGCGGCTTGTGGGTGCGGATCGTACCCGGCCGGGCGCGGGCCCGCATTTCCATCAGCAGCGAGAACTCCTCGTAAGGGGAATTGAAATCCATTTCCATGAACTTCATCCGGGTACAGGTGTCCACCGGCACGTCTTCGCCCACCCGGCACCATTTGACGACCAGATCCTTGCCGGTTCCCGCCACCGGCTTGGTTCTCAGCTTGTAGACCGTGCTCGTGCCCTGCAGCGGTTGGCGGCTTTTGCCGAACCATTCTTCTTCCAGCCAGTTTTCGGGCCAGAGGTGGGGCAAAAACGGTCGGCCAAACGGCGTCACGTACAGATCGGAACCATCGGCCAGCCGATAGTGGTCGTAGGTCACGCCCAGAAGCGTTTTTCGCGTGGGAATGGGTTTTTCCTGTTCCATGTCAGGTTGCACCCCAGTCAACCACGAAATGCCCGGAAAATCAAACGGCCGGCGCGTGCCGCCGGCCCGCCGGATTTGGCAGATTCGGCTTGAAATTCTCGCCACATGGGCGAAGATGCGACATGGCTTTCCGGACAAGGAACAACAGATGAATGCAAGCTCCGACAATCGGCCTCTGGAATGGATTGAAAACCGGCGCGCCGGCTGCGACGAAACCTGCCGCGCCCTGGAACGGTTGCTGCCGCCGGGCATCACCGGCATCGCCCGGCAACTGCACCGCCAGCTCGACGGCTACCATATGAGTCCGCTGAAAAGCCTGTCCGGACTGGCCGCCTTGCTGGGCGTCGGCGGCATCTGGGTCAAGGACGAATCCCAGCGCCTGAGCCTGAACTCCTTCAAGGTGCTGGGCGGTTCGTTCGCCATCTACCAGTTCCTCCGCAAGAAACTAGGAATCCGCGACCGGGAATTGACGGTCTCGGAACTGAAATCCGCGAAAGTGCGTGCCCAACTCGGCGACCTTTGCTTCGCGACGGCCACGGATGGCAACCACGGCCGAGGCGTGGCCTGGGCCGCGATGGAACTGGGCTTCCGCTGCGTGGTCTACGTGCACGAGCGCACGTCCCAGCCGCGCATCCGGGCGATCGAGGAATACGGGGCGGAAGTCAAAGTGATCCCGGGGACCTACGACGACGCCGTGCGGGCCATCACCCGCGACGCCGCGGCTAACGGCTGGCAGATCATTTCGGACACCTCGTGGGCCGGCTACGAGGACATCCCCTGCTGGGTGATGCTGGGCTACACCACCCTGATGGCGGAAATCCAGGAGCAGTTGGCGGGCCAAGGCATCAGCCAGCCCACGCACGTGTTCGTGCAGGCCGGCGTGGGCGCGCTGGCCGCGGCCGTGGCGGGCTACTACCGCAAGCTGTTCGGCGAGCATCGGCCGACGATGACCGTCGTGGAACCGGACAAGGCGGCCTGCCTGTTCGAATCGATCAAGATCGACGACGGCCAGCCCCATTCGGTCGAAGGCACGCTGGACACGATCATGGCCGGGTTGGCCTGCGGCGATCCCAGCCCGCTGGCGTGGGACGTCCTCTCGCGCTGCGCGGACTTCTTCCTGGCGTGTCCCGATTTCGTCGCCGCCAAGGGCATGCGCGTGTACGGCGTGCCGGTGGCCGGCGATCCCTTCATCGTCTCCGGCGAATCCGGTGCGGTGACGCTGGGCGCCCTGACGTATATCTGCGAATACGAGGGTCTGGCGGACCTGAAGCGGAAGCTGCGGCTCGGGCCCGATTCCCAGATCCTGTTGATCAACACCGAAGGGAACACCGATCCGGACCATTTCCGCCGGGTCGTCTGGGAAGGCGGCGTTCCGGTCCCGAAGGAATTCCGCCGCTGAGCGACCGAACATTGGCCGCGTGAACAAGGAGATGAAACCATGAAAATCAACGCAAAGAATTCGCCCGTCCCGGCCGACCGCCACGGCCTGCGCCGCACGTCGACTGCCGCGCTCGGCGCCATGCCCCGCCTGTTGCTGGTGGACGTGTCCAAACCGATGCGCCGGCTTCTGGTCAAGATGCTCGAGAAATCGGCGCCCGATATTCTCGTCGCCGTCGCCGGTTCGGTGGCCGAGGCCGTGCGCGTTTTCGACGCGCTCGGGCCCAAGACCATCCTGCTGAGCCTGGATCTCCCGGACGGAAGCGGATTGGAAGTCCTGCGCCATGCCATGGCGCTGGATCCCTATTGCATGGTCGTCGTACTGGCTCGCCGGGCCGATGTGAAAACGCGGCTGGAATGCTTCGAAGAAGGCGCCGATTTCGTGTTCGACAAATCCAGCGATTTCGAACGCGCCATCGCAACCGCGGAGAAAGCGTCGCGCCGGCAGACGGCCCGGTCCCCGCGCCGGCCTCTCCCGCGGCGGTCCATCAGCGAGGAGTTCGTGCTGGCGAACAAGTCCGGCCTGCACGTGCTGCCGGCCGCCCGGCTGGTGAAATTGGCCGGCGGATACCACGCAACCATCGAGATCGCCCACGGCAACCGAAAGGCCAACGCCAAGGACTTGATGCAAGTCATGGCCCTCGGCGCAGAATGCGGCGCCCGCATCGTCGTGACCGCGGCGGGGAGCGATGCGGCCCAAGGCCTGGCCGGCATCCGGAGCCTGATCGCGAAAAATTTCCACGACGATGCGGTTCCGCCCGGTCGGTCGTCGAACCGGCCCGCAAGTCCATCCCGAAACCCGAAACCTTAGCAAAAGCGCGCTGCCGAAGCCTTGTCGCCGAAAAACGACCCGGCGTTCGCTAGCCGAAAGGAGAACCATGACAACCAGAACCCTGTATGTGACGCAACACGACAAAAACCGGCTTGAAGAACTAGCCCTGGTCGCCGGGGAATTCGGCGGCCATGCAAGAAAAGACGTCGATTCGCTGGTCAAGGAATTGGAGCGCGCCGTCGTCGTTTCGCCCAAGGACGTCCCGCCCGACGTGGTGACGATGAATTCCAAAGTCGTTTTGCGAGATCTGGACACCTCCGAACGCATGGAATACGCGCTCGTGTTTCCCAAAGACGCCAACGTCGAAAGCGGCGCGATTTCCGTTCTCGCCCCTGTCGGAACGGCGATCCTGGGATGCGCCAAGGGAGATGTCGTCGAGTGGCCGGTCCCATCCGGAAAGCGCCGGATTCAAATCGAAAAGATCCTGTACCAACCCGAGGCGGCTGGGGATTACAGCCGTTAAGCCTTTGGAACGGCGGCTGGCGCCGCCCTGCTGCCTCTGCCGGCGGGGGAACCCTTCGGCCCAGGTGCCCCGCACGTATTCGAGCGGCCAGCGTTCTTCCACGGCGACGGCATCGATCAGGTCCACGAAAAGGCCTTCGGGCTTGCCGGATGCGGACCGGGCCATCTTGGGGCTGTTTTGGTAGATGCCGACCCGCACCGGTGCTTGCCCGGCCGGGTCGGCGAAAGAAATCGCCGGCGCGGCCAGCCGGGCTGATCCAAACGGACGGGGGACATGAAAATTGACATGCCGGGCGAAGCATGTAGGCTGTCGTTCCGTCGTTTTCGCAACAACCAAAACAAGGAGAACACAATGAGCATAGTGAAAGAGTTTCGGGAGTTCGCGGTGAAGGGCAACATGATCGACATGGCGGTCGGCATCATCGTCGGCGGCGCGTTCGGCAAGATCGTGACCTCGCTGGTGAACGACGTGATCATGCCGCCGATCGGGCTGCTGCTGGGCGGCGTGGATTTCAAGGATCTGGCCGTGACGCTGAAGGCGTCCACCGTGGACGCGGCGGGCGCCGAAGTGGCGGCCGTGACGCTGAAGTACGGCGCCTTCGTGCAGACAGTGGTGGATTTCCTGATCGTGGCGATCGCGGTATTCATCATGGTCAAGGGCATCAACAGTTTGCGCCGCAAGCAGGATGCCGAAGCTGCGAAGTAAGTTTCCAAACGAACAAGGAGAAATGGAATGAAGAAGATTTCAATCGTCATGATGGCGTTGGCGCTGGCGGCTTCGGCCTCGGCGGCGGAGAAGAAGGCGGCGAAGGCGGACGAAGCCGCGGTCCAGAAGCAAGGCTTCACGACGGCGCTGAACGCGGGCCTGACGATGACGGACGGCAACAGCGAGACGCTGGCGGCGAACGTCGGGCTGGTCGCGGAAGGCGAGAAGGAAGGCCTCGGATCGGTGATCGCGGGCGCGGATTTCAACTACGGCGAGAATACCGTCAAGACCGAAACGACCGATGACGCCGGCGTCGCGACCGTCTCGGAATCGGACGAGAAGACGATCGAGAACGCGAAGGCGTATGCCAACGTGAAGAAGACGCTGTCGCCGCGGACCTTCGCCTACCTCGACGGTTCCGTGCTGTACGACGACATCGCGCTGATCGATTACCGCGCGACGCTCGGTCCCGGCCTGGGCGCCTATCTGGTGAAGAACGACAAGCGGACCCTGACGCTCGAAGCCGGTCCCTCCTACGTGTGGGAGAAGGTGGACGGCGCGAGCAACGACTATCTGGCGCTGCGGTTCGCCGAGCGCTATACCTGCCAGGCGACGAAGACCGCCAAGCTGGTGCAATCGCTCGAATACATGCCCGAAGCGGAAGACTTCGACAACTACCTGCTGGTTGGAGAAATCGGCGTCGAGGCCGCGATGAGCGAGCGCCTGAGCCTGCGCGTGGTTTTGCAGGACAAGTACGACAGCACGCCCGCCCCCGGCGCGGAATACAACGACCTGAGCCTGATCGCGGGCCTCGGGTTCACGCTGTAGGAACCGGAAGCCGGTCTGCGGCGGTTGGCGGATCCAGGCGGCCTTTCGGGCGGCCTGGATCCTTTTCTATTTCAGCGCGGTACCCCCGAACAAATCGGAATGCATGGCTGTCCGCAGATTTGTTAAGCCTCGGCGCATGGCCGTCTAATAGCACGGGCGCTCGGGCCGGCGCGGCGCAGGCGGAGGCAGGGTCTACTTCAAGGCGCCGGCCACGAGCCCGACGACGTCCTTGCCGAACTTGCCCTGGATGAAGGACAGGACCACCGGCACGAACTTGCCGACCATGCCGGGATCGAGTTTCAGCTGGGAGAAGCCTCCGGCCAATGAAGCCAGGTTCGCCAGTCCGCCGGCCTTGCCGCCGCCGATGGCCGAAGCGAGCCCGCCCAGCAACTTGGAGGCGCCGCCTTCCGCCGGGGCGGCCTTGATCAGGCCCGTCACCTCGGGCATCGCTTGGGCGACCTTGGAGAAATCGCCCCCCAGCTTGCTTTGCACCATCTTGAACAACAGCCCGGCCCCGCCTTTCGCCTGATCGTGGTTCACGCCCAGTTGCGACACTAATTGCTGAATCAATTCGTTCATTGTCTGGCTCCTTCCCTGCCGGACATCAGGCTACGCTCCTTAGGAGGGGAGTCAAGGCTGGGCGCGAAAGCGGCGACAATGGACTTGCCAAACGGATGCGATGCGAGGAATTTTCCTGAAAAGAGGAAATGGAGCGATGAGCGGGAAAACAGAATGGCGGGCGGGCGGGATGCGGGCCTTGGTGTCCGGGCTGACCGGAGCTG
>CAYTEK010000097.1:0-10809 GCA_964436715.1 uncultured Verrucomicrobiota bacterium
GATCGCCAGCGGAATCATTTCTCCGCCTGCGCCTGGATGGCGGTGATGGCCACGGTGTTGACGATGTCGACGACGGTGCAGCCGCGGGACAGGTCGTTGACCGGCTTGCGCAGGCCCTGGATGACGGGGCCGATGGCGACGGCGCCGGCGGAGCGCTGCACGGCTTTGTAGGTGTTGTTGCCGGTGTTGAGGTCGGGGAAGATGAACACCGTGGCGCGGCCGGCGACCTTGGAGTCGGGCATCTTGGTGCGGGCCACGCCGAGATCGACGGCGGCGTCGTACTGGATGGGGCCTTCGATGGGCAGCTCCGGCGCCATCTGGCGCGCGAGGGCCGTGGCTTCGCGCACGCGCTCGACGTCGGCGCCGCCGCCGGCCGAGCCGGTGGAATAGGCCAGCAGCGCCACGCGCGGCTCCACCCCGAAGGTCTGCGCCGTGCGCGCGGAAGTGACGGCGATCTCGGCGAGCTGTTGGGCCGTGGGGTTGGGATTGATGGCACAGTCGCCGTAGACCAGCACGCGGTCCTTCAGGCACATCAGGAAGACGGACGACACGATGGAGAAGCCCGGCTTGGTCCGGATGAACTGCAGCGCGGGGCGGACCGTGTGCGCCGTGGTGTTGATGGAACCGGACACCATGCCGTCGGCGAGGCCCTTGTAGACCATCATCGTGCCGAAATAGGACGCGTCGGCCATGATGGTTTCGGCCATGTCGGGCGTCACGCCCTTCTCCTTGCGCAGTTCGTGGTAGGTGGCGACGAAATCGCGGAAGTGCGGCGATTGGACGGGCTGGATGATCTCGACGCCGGGCAGGTTGAGGCCGAGGTGGGAGATCTTGTTGCGGATCTTCTGCTCGCTGCCCAGCAGGACGATGTCGGCAATGCCGCGCAGCAGCACCTGTTCCGCCGCGTAGAGGATGCGGTCTTCCTCGCCTTCGGGCAGGACGATGCGCTGGCGCGGCGACTGGGCGCGCTGGATCAGGCCGAATTCGAACATCTTGGGCGTGACCACGCCGGTCTTGGCCGTCTTGAGGAGATCGACGAGCTTCTGCGTGTCCACGCGCGACTCGAAGAGGGCGAGGGCGGTGGTGATCTTGCGGGTGGCGCCCGGATAGATGCGCGAATGCAGGCGGGAAACGGCGTTCACGGCTTCGAACGTGGTGGCCGGCACCGACAGGACCGGCACCATGTTCTTGACCTCCCGCAGCAGGGCCGCGACCGCGCCCGAGGGCTTGAAGCCGTTCGTCAGCACGATGCCGGCGATGTTGACCGGTTTGGCGGAGTTGAGCTTGAGCATCACGCCCAGCAGGTTGCCGAAGCGGTCGCCCGAAATGAACAGCAGCGCGCCGTCGCGGAGCTGGGAAAGGAAAATTTCCGGCGACGAATCGGCCACGCTGTAGGAAGTGGCCTGGAGGGAATCGAGCAGGTCGGGCCGGTAGAAGGTCTCCGCGCGGAGCGCCTGGGCGATTTCGGACATCATGGGGGCGGCCAGCAGCGGATCTTCCGGAATCGCGAAAACGGGCAGTTCCGGATGGCGGGAGGTCCGCAGGAACGCGGGCAGTTCGTCGATGCGGTCGGCCGGGAAGCGGTTCAGGATCGCGGCGAGCACCTTGCAGTCGTTGTCCTGGAAGCTCTGCACGGCGAAGTCCAGGCCGGCCATCTGGCCGTCGCGGCCGATCTGGTGGCCGTCCACGACCAGCAGCACGGGCGCATCGACGTTGCGCGCGATCTCGGCGTTGATGTTGAATTCGAACGACGACGTGTCGCCTTCGAAGTCGGAACCTTCGCAGACGACGAAATCGAAGCGGGCGGCGACGGCGTTGTATTTCGCCAGAATGCCGTCGATGAGCTCGGAGGTCTTGCCGGCGCGGATCAATTCGGCGGCTTCGCGGCTGGTGAAGGCGAACGCCTGCTCGTAGGGCAGGTCGAGCCGGAAATGGCTGGCGATCAGCGCGACGTCGTTGTCGCGCTCGGGACTGCTGCGCTCGGCGGAAATGATCGGGCGGAAGAACCCGACGTGGCCGACCTTCTTGACCATCATTTCCATCACTCCGAGGGCGATGGCGGACTTGCCGCTGCTGGAATCCGTGGCGGAAACGTATACGTTGCGAGACATGGAGCGACCTTTCGAAAATGCCTTCTGGCGGCTTGACCAGATTGGACGCCATCCTAGCGATGCGCGCGCGCCGAAGCAAGCAAACCCGGGCGGCGCGCAATCCGCAAATTGGATTGCCCGGCGCCGACGCGTCTGCTAGAACGAAAACCCAATGAAGATTTTGCTGACAGGCGGTTCCGGCTACATCGGCAGCGTGACGACCGAACTGCTGTGCGACGACGGACACGAGGTCGTCGTGTTCGACAATCTCGAGCGGGGCCATCGCGCCGCCGTCGATCCGCGCGCGCGTCTGGTCGTCGGCGACCTGCGCGAACCGCTGGCCATCCGGGAGGCCATGGCGGCGGCCAAGCCCGACGCCGTGGTGCATTTCGCCGCCTACGCCCTCGTGGGCGAGTCCATGCAGGAGCCGCACAAGTACTTCGAAAACAACGTCGGCGGCGGCCTGAACCTGCTCGACGCCATGCTGCGCGTCGGCGTGCGGAAGATCATTTTCTCCTCCACTTGCGCGACCTACGGCCAACCCGAGGTCATGCCCATGACCGAGGCGCTGCCGCAGCGGCCCACCAATCCCTACGGCGAATCCAAGCTGATGTTCGAGACCGCCTTGCGCTGGGAAGAGGAACGCCGCGGCCTCCGGCCCGTCTTCCTGCGCTACTTCAACGCTTGCGGCGCCACCGAGAAATACGGCGAAGACCACGAGCCCGAAACGCACCTCATCCCCAACGTCCTGAAGGTGGCGCTGGGGCAGGCGCCGGCCGTGCCCGTCTTCGGCGACGATTATCCCACCCCCGACGGCACCTGCATCCGCGACTACATCCACATCGTGGACCTGGCGCGCGCCCACATCCTCGCGCTTGAAAAGGACGTGGTCGGGGCCTTCAACCTCGGCACCGGCACCGGCTTTTCCGTGAAGCAGGTGGTCGAAACCTGCCGCGAAGCGACCGGCCATCCCATTCCCGTGGCGCTGTCGCCGCGCCGGCCGGGCGACCCCGCCTGCCTGGTGGCCGGCGCCGCCAAGGCGCGGGACGTCTTGGGCTGGAATCCGCGCCATCCCGATTTGAAGACCATCGTGCAGCATGCGTGGAACTGGCATCGCGCCCATCCGCGCGGATATGGGAGGCAATGACATGAACGTGGCCCCCGTGCAGAGCGATCGTTTCCGAGTGGACACCAGCCGGCCGCGCAGCCGGGCGAAGACGCGCGCCAAGATCCGCCACGTGCTGGCGGTCGCGGCGGGCATGTTCCCGCTGATGGCGCTCTTCGTCTACGGCATGTCGCTGTTCCGGCTCGAGGCGCAGCGCCGGCCCTATTACCACTTGGCCATCGCTTTTCTCGCGTGCGGCATGGTGACGCTGATGCTCTATGCCTGGGCCCGCGCCGAAAAACAGCGGCGGCGGGAAATTTCCGCCCGGAACCGGGAACTGCGCCATCGCGAGCGCGAAGAGGAATTGCGCCGGGAACGGGATATGATCTTGGCCCGGAAGGCCGCGCGGGCGGCGAAGGCGTCCGGCGCTCCGGCGCCCGCGACGGCGGTCCCGAAGGAGGGCTGATGCCGCGCCGTCCCGCAGCCCGTTCGGGCATGGCGCTGATTCTCGTGCTGGCGGCCATCGTGCTCGCGGGCGGCTTGGCTCTCTATCTGCAGGCGCGGGCGGCGACGCTCGCCCGGACCGAACGTTCGGAATTGCTGCGCGAACGCCTGCGGGTGGCGGCCGCCGAAGCCGCGCGCGAAGCGCTGTGGGCGCTGGCCGCGGACGAAAATCTCCAGATGGACCATCTGGGCGAAGATTGGGCGCAGCCGCGCGAATCCGTCCGCGAAAACGGCTTGTCCACCTGGGCCGTCGTCGAGGACGCCGGCCGTTTCTTCAACTGGAACAATCTCTCGGCCTCCAACCGCTCTTCCCGTTCGTCCCGGGACGTCCTGCTCGATCTCATGACGTTTTGCGGCGATTTGTCTCCCGTCGTTCGCGTCGAGGCCCTCGCGGACTACGTCGACGTCGATGGGGAAGGCGCCTACGAAGCCGATTTCTATCGGAAAGCCGATCCGCCGAGCGCGCCGTCCGACCGCGAGCTTTGGGCGCCGGCCGAATTGCTGCGGGTGCACGAGTTCTCGGAAGAACTGTTCCGTCCCCGCCCGCGCGTCGATCCCGACGACCTGTTCGGCGGCGACTTGGCGGCTTCGACGGCGCTCGTGCCGCGGCCGTTGGAAGCGCCGCTGCCCGTCAACGTGAACACCGCCAGCCGCGACGTGCTCATGGGCGTGATCGGCCTCGAGCAGGAGGCCGCCGTGCGCGCCATCCTGTCCTTGCGCCAGGTGCAGCCGTTCGAATCCCTCGCGCTGATGTTCATGGCGAATCCGGAAGTGGCCGCCGCCTTGGAAGGCAGCGTGAGCACGGCCAGCACCTGTTTCCGCGTGCGGGCCCGCGCCGCCCAGGACGGCCAGCATCGTTCCGTCCTGGCTTGGGTCGAACGCGATCCCAAGACCGGCGACGTGCGCATTCTCCAGTGGGTGGAGGGGGAAGGCTGACGCATGGCGGAAGGCTTCAAGACGGCCTACGGGCTGGAATGGACCGCCGGGCGGCTGGTGGTGGCCCGCTGCGCGCGCCGCGGCGTGCCGCAGATCGCGTTGGCCGCCGCCGCCGATTCCCCGGAGGCCGCAAACGCCTTGCGCGCCGCGACCGCGGAAGCGGAGAAGGGCGCCGCCGCGCTGGCGGTCTGCGCGCCCGCCGCGCAGACCGCGGTGCGCCGCTTGCGCGCGCCGTTCGCGTCCGTCCGCAAGGCCGCCAAGGTGTGGCCGGCGCTGCTCGACGTCGAGCTGCCGTTTCCGGTGGAAAGCGCGGTCTGCGTCTACGGCGCGCCCCGCGCGGCCGACGGCGGCGTCGCGGTCGTGGCCGCGGCGCTGCGCCAGGGCGATCTGGCCGCGTTCGGCGAGGCTTGCCGCGCGGCGGGCTTCGATCCCACCCACTGCGACGCGGAAGCGCTGGCGCTGTGGGCCGGCCAGGTCGCGGACGCGCCGCCGGGGGGGGCCGCCGGCTCGCGCGGGCTGGTCTGGCTGGGCGCCGACCACGCGACGAGGGTCCGCGGCCGCGGCGCGTATTTCGGCGCGGTCCACGTGCTGCGCGCTTCGCCCTTGGCCGGCGACGGGCCGGCGTTCCTCGCCGCCTGGACGGCGCGCGCGGGCCGGATTTTGGCCGCCCAGCGGGCGGAAGCCGGCGCGGCGGAAATGGACGTCTGGTGGGCGGGTCCCGGCGCCGAAGACGAAGCGCTGGTGGCGCGCCTGCGCCAAGCCTTGCCGGCCGAATTCGCCGTCCGCCATGAAATCCATCGCCAGCCCGCTTCGTTCTTGGCGCGCGCGCTGGCGCGCCGCGCCGCCGACGGCTCCGGGGCGAATTTTCGCGGCGGCGAAGACACGCATCCCGCCGTGCGGCGCGCGCGGCAGCGCGCGGAACGCCGCGCCTGGCTGGGCGTCGCCGCCGCCGCGCTCGTGGTGCTGGCGTTGAACGCCGGCGAACGCGGCCTGCGCCGGCAGCGGCTCGACGAAGCGCAGCGGCGCCTGGCGGAAACCGCGCAGGCCATCGCGGGCGAACCGGTGCCGCACGGCCAGGAAAGCCTGCTGGTCGAACGCGCGCTGCCGCGGCGCGACGAGGAAACCCGCCCCTTCCGCGATGCCTTGGATCCCGACGGCTTGGAAGGCCGCCTGGCGCAGGTGCTCGCCGAGGCGACGACCCTTGGCGTCGAAATGACCAAGCTGGGCCTGTCGCCCGTGGCGATTTCCGTCCAAGGCTCCGCTCCCAGCATCCAGGTCGTCGAGGCGTTCGCGGAACGCCTGCGCGGCCAAGGCTGGTCCGTGCAGTCGGAAACCCCCGGCACGGCGCCCGACGGCCGTCCGCAATTCATCCTGAAAGGCATGGCCGGCCATGAAGGGTGAACGTCTTGCCCGATGGATCGCCGGCGCGCTGGCCGTCTTGGCCGTCGCGGCGACCTTGGATGCGGTCTTGTCCGCGCCGCGCCACCGCGAACGGCTTGCCCGCAAGGAAGCGGATCTGCGCCGCATCGAGGCCTACGCCAACCGCTGGGCGCGCGAAGACGCCTTGCGCGCCGACCTGGAGCGCCGGCAGGCCTGGACGCCGGCGAACCTCGACGAACTGGCCGTGCGCGCGCTCGGGGTCGGCGCGGCGAAGATTTCGCCCCGGCCCGCGACGCCCGCCGCCGGCGGCTGGCTGCGCCGCGAGGTCGCCGTCGAACTGCGCAACGCGTCCTACGGCGAAGTCGCCATGTTCCTCGCGTCCGCCGCCGAAGCCGCGCCGGCGTGGCGCCTGCGCGCGCTCGAAATCGCGCCCGCCGCCGAAGCGGGGCGAGGCGCGGCGACCCTGACGCTCGAAACGCTGGAAAAACCCGGGCCGTGAGTCTATGCTCGACCCGATGAACATGTTGCGCACCATCGTCGCGCGCCGCGAACTGCTGTGGAACCTCACGGCGCGCGAGCTGAAGCAGCGCTACAAGGGCTCGGTGCTCGGTTTCCTCTGGACCGTGCTGACGCCCCTGTTCATGTCGGCGATCTACGTCTTCTTCCTGCGCCTGCTCGCCCGCGGCGTGCCGATGGCCGACATCCTGATCGGCGTGTTCGCTTGGCAATACACCACGCAGTGCGTTCAAGGCGGCCTGACCTGCGTGACCGGCAGCGCCAACCTCGTCAAGAAAGTCGCCTTTCCGCGCGAAATCCTTCCGCTGAGCCAAGTCGTCGCCAACGGCATCGGCTATCTGCTTTCGCTGCTCGTCCAGTTCCCGATCTTGGCATTCCTGCTTTGGCAGGGCGGCGCGGGTTTTTCGTCGCATTGGCCGCTGTTCGCGTTCTGGATGGCCTGGCAGACGATCTTCAACCTCGGGCTGGCCCTGCTGGTCGGCGCGCTCAACGTGAATTTCCGCGACACCCAGCATCTCGTCGGCGTCGGTCTCAGCGCGTGGTTTTTCCTGAGCCCGGTCATGTACAACATGGAATTCGCGCGCAACCTCGCCGCGAGCTGGCCCTGGGCCGTGGACCTGCTCCACGCCAATCCGCTGGCGCCCATCCTCAACGGCTACCGCGATGCGCTGTTGCCGAGCGCCCCCTTCGATTTCCCGCCCGCCGCGTGGGTGGGCTTCGCCTTGGTGCCGCTGACGCTGCTCGTCGGCGTCCTCGTCTTCCGCCGCCTCCAGAAGAATTTCGCGGATCTGCTGTGACATGAGCATCGCCATCGAAGCCGTCAATCTCGGAAAATGCTACGCGAAGCGCGGCACGGGCCTGCCCACGCTGTTCAACGCCGTCACCGGCGGCTTTCGCGGCAAGACCGAGCCGTTCTGGTGCCTGCGCGGCGCCAACTTCGAAATTCCCGCCGGCCGCACCATCGGCGTGATCGGCCCCAACGGCTCCGGCAAGAGTTCCCTGCTGGGGCTGACCGCGGGCACCATCCATCCCACCGAAGGCCACGTGCGCGCGCACGGCCGCATCTCCTCGCTGCTCGAGCTCGGCGCCGGTTTCCATTCCGAGCTCAGCGGCCGCGAAAACGTCTACCTCAACGCCGCGCTGCTCGGCATCCCGCGCGAGGACGTGAAGAAGAAATTCGACCGCATCGTCGATTTCGCCGAACTGCGCGATTTCATCGACATGCCCGTCAAGCACTACTCCAGCGGCATGTACGTCCGTCTCGGCTTCGCCGTCGCGGTCGAAGTCGATCCCGACGTCCTGCTGATCGACGAAGTCCTCGCCGTCGGCGACATTGCGTTCCAGCTCAAATGCCTCGACCGCATCCGCGACTTCCAGAAGCGCGGCAAGACCATTCTGTTCGTGTCCCACGCCCTGCAGACCGTCGAGGAATTCTGCCACGAGGCGTTTTTGATCCACCGCGGCCGGCTGGTCGAGCGCGGCGAGCCCGGCGACGTGATCCTGAAGTTCATCCGCTCCTACATGGGCGAGGGCGGCGGCCTCTACACCCAGGAATACGGCACCCGCGCCGTCGAGTTCGGCGCCGTGCGCCTGCTGGATGCCGCCGGCCAAGACGCCGTCACCTTCGCGTCCGGCGGCACCTTGATCGTCGAGATGCCCTACGTCGCCCATCGGCGCATCGAGAAGCCCGTGTTCGGCTTTTCCCTGAAGACCGGCAACGGCATGTACGTCTACGGATCCAACACCCAGTTGGCCGGTTGCGAACTGCCGTTCATCGAAGGCGCCGGCACGATTCGGCTCGAGTTTGCGCCCCTGCGCCTCATGCACGGCAATTATTTTCTCTCGCTTTCCGTGCATTCCTGGGACCATGCCGAACAGTTCCATCGTCGCGAGGACTGGTGGCCTTTCGCCGTGCGCAACGCCGTCGGCGACCTCGGTCTCTGCCGCCTCGACGCGCGGTGGAACGTGCCGGGCTGAGCCGGCGCCGTTCGCAAACGCCTACGCCTTGCGCGCCGCGGCGAGCAATTCGGCGGCGTGGCGCAGGGCCACGCTGGTGGATTCGCGGCCGCCGAGCATCCGCGCGAGTTCCTCGACGCGGGCATCCGCGTCCAGCGGCGCCACCGTCGTGTGCGTGCGGCCGTCCCGGACGGACTTGCGCACGGCGAAATGGTGCGCGCCGCAGGCCGCCACCGGCGGCAGATGCGTGATGGCGACCACCTGGCGCTTGCGCGCCGCCTGCGCGAGCTTCCGGCCGACCGCGTGCGCCGTTTCGCCGCCCACGTTCGCGTCGATTTCGTCGAACACCAGCAGCGGAATCTTGTCGGCTTCCGCCAGCACGACCTTGATCGCCAGCATGACGCGCGAGATTTCGCCCGACGACGCGATCGCCCGCAGCGGGCGCATCGGTTCGCCGACGTTCGGCGCAAAGCCGAATTCGGCGCGGTCGAGCCCCGCCACCGTCGGCGTTTCGGCGGGCGGCAGCTGGATGCCGAACGCGCCGTGTTCGAAGCCCAGCG
Source organism: uncultured Verrucomicrobiota bacterium (assembly GCA_964436715.1). Lineage (GTDB taxonomy): Bacteria > Verrucomicrobiota > Kiritimatiellia > CAIQIC01 > Lenti-01 > Lenti-01. Next base: position 9,048 of record CAYTEK010000097.1, read on the forward strand.
CCTGCAGTTCGGCCGTGATGGCCGGGGCCAGCTTCTCCGCGGCGGTTAGGCGCCGCTTGCGGAGCGCGAGCCCCAGCGCCTGCAATTCCTTCTCGGCCGCGGCGATTTCCTTGGCCACCGCGGCCTTCTGCTCGTCGCGGCTGCGCAGGTCCTTCAGGCGCGCGCGGGAGGTCTCCAGCGTGGCGAGGATTTCCACGACGGAGCCGCCGTACTTGCGCTTGAGCTTGTCGTAGGTCGCCAGCCGCTGGTCCAGCCATTCGAGGCGCGCGGGATCGGCGTCGACGTTCGCCAGTTCGCGCTGGAGGGTTCCGGACAGCGCGGCGAGGGCGTCCGTGTGGGCGCGCAGCGTTTCCGGCCAGTCCTGCGCGGCTGGCATCAGCCGCGCCAGCTCGTCCAGCGCCTTCCGCGCGGGGGCCAGCACGGCCAGCGCCGCGTTTTCGTCCTCCGAAATCGCCTGCACGACCTGCTGGCCCAGCTCCAGGATGCGCTGCGCGTGGCCGGCCGTCTGCTGTTCGGCGCGAACCTGTTCTTCCTCGCCTTCGACGGGCGCGGCTTCCTCGATTTCCTTCGCGCGGAAGGCCAGCAGGTCGATCTGCGCGGCGAGGTCGCCGACGTCGCGCGACAGCTCCGCGCGGCGGTCCTGCAGCGCCTGCCATTTTCCGAAGGCGGCGGCGCAGGCGGCCCGTTCCTTTTCCGCGTGCGCGAAGGCGTCGAGGATGTCGAGCTGGCTCGCCGGCTGGAACAGCGATTGGTGGTCGTGCGGTCCGTGCAGGTCCACCACCCGCGCGCCGAGGCGTTTCAGGAGGGGCAGGGTGACCGGCGCGTCGTTGACGTACGCCTGGCCGCCGCCGGTCGCCTTCACCGTCCGCCGCAGGATGAGCTGGCCGTGGTCGCACGGCTCCAGGCCGGCTTCCGCCAGGTCGGCATCCACCGCCCGGGAATCTTCGAGGTGGAACGTGGCTTCGACGACGCACTGCGCTTCGCCCGCGCGCACGGCGGAGGTGTCCGCGCGTTCGCCCAGCAGGAGATACAGCGCGCCGATCAGGATGGATTTGCCGGCGCCGGTCTCGCCGGTCACCACGTTCAGCCCCGGCGCGAACGCCACGCTGGCCTCCTCCACCAAGGCGAGATTCTTCACTCTCAACAGCGTCAGCATGCGGGGCAGGATAGCCAAAGCCCGGGAAGCGGGGAAGTGCGGAGTTGGCGTTAACCCCCGTTCGAAGGTAGGGATGCCTCTCCGAGGCGTCCGATCTGTTTCCGACGGACGGCTCGGAGAGCCGTCCCTGTCTATGCATGCATTTCCCAGACGAAGGCCCATTCTTCCGCTTTCGTCACGAGGCCTTTTCGGACCGGATTCTGACGGATGTAATGGGCTTTTTCGCGATATTCTTGGGTCGTCCGGATGCGGTGCTCGAAAAAGTCGCGTTGCCAGCGGACGCCCATCGCCCGCGCCGTCCATCGTTTCCACTTGGGCAAAACGATGTTCGGTCCGGAAGATCGGGAAAAGCTGGCCAGCAGGTGCAGATGATCCGGCATGAGCAGAAAGAGGTGCGGCCACCAAGCGTTTTGCCGCACGTAACATTGGGCGCTTTCCCACAGACGGGCCGGACGGTCTTGTCCCAGCAAGGGCGATCCGCCGCGCATTTGTGCATTCAGCGTGATGAAAAACACGGCATCCTCCGCGACCCATGGCGGCACCTCGCGAGGCAGGCGCTTGCGTTGCGGGAACTGGATTTCCAGCCCATTTTCTTCCGTTCTCATG
>CAYTEK010000098.1:0-10794 GCA_964436715.1 uncultured Verrucomicrobiota bacterium
GCGACAACGTGGGCGACGTGGCCGGCATGGGCGCCGACCTCTACGAGTCCTACGTGGGCGCGATCGTGGCGGCCATGGTCTTGGGCGCGACGATCACGGTCGAAGGCGCCAAGAGCATCGCGTTCATCCTGCTGCCGCTGGTGATCGCCGGCGCCGGCATCCTGTTTTCGATCGCGGGCACGTTCCTCGTGCGCACGAAGGAAGGGGGCAATCCCCAAAAGGCCTTGAACCAAGGTTCTTTCGGCGCCTGCCTGATCATGGCGGTGGCCACCTGGTTCATCTGCAAGCGTTTGTTGCCCGGCGAATTCAACATCGAGTCGGCCGTGGCGGGCGCCGGAGCGCTGACCTGCACAAGCGCCGGCGTGTTCTTGGCGACCGTGGTAGGCTTGGTGGCCGGTGCGCTCATCGGGCTGCTGGCCGAGTACTACACGGCGGAAGGCAAGGGCCCGTCCAACAGCGTGGCCGATGCCTCCGAAACCGGCGCCGCGACGAACATCATCGCGGGATTGGGCGTGGGCATGCTCTCGACGGCGCTGCCGGTGGCGGTGCTGGCCATCGCCACGATCGCCTGCTACTACTGCGCGGGCCTGTACGGCATCGCGATGGGCGGCCTGGGCATGCTGGCGACCACGGGCATTCAGTTGGCGGTGGATGCCTATGGACCGATCGCCGACAACGCGGGCGGTTTGGCGGAAATGGCCCATCTCGAAAAAGAAGTGCGCCAACGCACCGACAAGCTCGATGCCGTGGGCAACACGACCGCCGCCATCGGCAAGGGATTTGCCATTGGTTCGGCGGCGCTGACGGCGCTGGCGCTGTTCGCGGCGTTTCGCGAAATCGTGGATCTGAAGGTCATCGACGTCACGGATCCCAAGGTCATGGCCGGTCTGTTGCTGGGTTCGATGATGCCCTTCCTGTTCTCGGCGTTCGCGATGAAGGCGGTGGGCAAGGCCGCGTTCGCGATGGTCGAAGAGGTGCGCCGGCAATTCAAGGAGATTCCGGGATTGCTCGAGGGCAAGGAAGGCGCGAAGGCCGACTACGCCCGCTGCGTGGATATTTCGACGGCCGCCGCCATCAAGAAGATGACCGTGCCGGCCTTGCTGGGAATTTTGACGCCGGTGTTGGTCGGATTCCTGTTTGGCAAGGAAATGCTGGGCGGCCTGTTGGCTGGCGTGACGGCTTCGGGCGTGCTGATGGCGCTCTTCATGGCCAACGCGGGCGGCTGCTGGGACAATGCCAAGAAACACATCGAAGGCGGCACGCATGGCGGCAAGGGCTCGCCGTCGCACAAGGCCGCGGTCGTGGGCGACACCGTGGGCGATCCCTTCAAGGACACCGCCGGTCCTTCCTTGAACATCCTGATGAAGCTGATGAGCGTGGTTGCGCTGGTCATCGCGCCGGTGCTGCTGGGGTGGGAGCCGGTCATCAAGCGTTTTCTGGCCAATTGGTAGCGAAGTCGGATGAAGCCAAGCCCCCGCGCCCAAACGCGGGGGCTTTTCGATATGAAAATCACGCGAAGTGGATTCTGCGCGGTGGCGTTGGCGACGTTGTTCGGCATCGGCGCCCGGTTTTCTTCTGCCGCTGAAGCGAGCGCGACCGGCGGCGTCCTGCGTCTTTCGGATGCGCAGATCGAGCAAACCTACGACCTGCTGGCCGATCGCCATGCCCGCCGCTTGGCGGCGCAGGGCGTCAAGCTGCCGCAGCTCCGCCGGGCGGATGGACGCTACACCCAGGCGGCCTTGACGCTCGTGCGGTTGGCCCAGGGTTATCCGGATGCGGAACCGGTGACCAAGACGGAATTGACCGCCTTCATTCGCCAATATCATCCGCAGGCAAACGACGTCCAGCAGGCGCGGCACCTGGCCGCCCAGCAAGGCTGGTACGTCGTGTCCGGCACGCGGAACGACGCTGGCGCGGCGGACGTCCCGGCCGGCGCCTACAAATTGGTGAGCTTGGAAAACGCCTATCCCGGGTATCGGCCGGATCGTCGGGCGGACGAGTTGGGGAACGACGATTGGGAACGTCTCAAGGCATCGTATGGCCACCGTTGCGCCTGTTGCGGATCCAAGGAAGGCGAACCCAACCTGCGTTGGCCGGAGACGATGACCCGGTTGCAAAAGGGCCACATGGACCCGGCCAAGCCACTGGCGCCCGGCAACGTCATTCCGCAGTGCGAAGCGTGCAACGAAGCCGCCCGCGATTTCTGGATTTTCGACGAACGCGGCCGCGTCGTGGGCATCGCCGATCCGGCGGTCGTCGAACGTTGCCCGGAAGAACTCCAGCGACGCATCTACGAACGGCTAGAGAAGAAGTTTGCGTCGCCGCCGACAGATGGCCGGAAGGGGAATTGACGCCTCTCGGGACAGGGGTGCCGACGGATCCGATTCCATGGACATAACCGTCCTTCGCGAATGGCTTCGCGCCCGCGCCTCGGTGCATAGTTAATTAACTATGCACCGCGGATATGTTCGGATACATCCGCCATGAAATTGTAAAAATATCATGCCGCACATTGTGATGCGTCCGTTGCGCATATCCTATTCTGTGCATAGTTGATTAACTATGCATCAGGTGAAACCTGTTGGATTCGGTTGCTTTCGGACGATGCCGGGTCGCATGGGGGCATGGGTTTTGAGAATGGAGCGGGGGATTGGCCGTGCGCGTGCGGGGGGCGCAGGGAATTTCGCCGGGGCAAACGGAAACGGCGGAAGCAGACCTTAGCCGATCGGCACCAGCGTCCGCTTGCGCCGACGGAAGACGGCGCGGTGAACGTGGCCGGCGGACCGAGCCAGCGCGATGGCTTCGCCGAAATGTTGTCCGATTTGATCGGGGTTGTGCGCATCCGAACCGAAGGTGATCGGAATGCCGCGTTCGTTCATCCAAACCAGGATCTGCCGCGAGGGATAGGCTTCGCCGGCGCCATGGTTGAATCCGCTGGTGTTGATCTCGATAGCCATGCCGGCGGCGGCGACGGCATCGAGCGCGGGCGGCACGATTTCCGCCAGCAGCTTCGCCGGGGCGTGGATGCCCGCGCGCTTGACGACGTCGAAGTGCGAACACACGTCGAAGAGGCCTGTTTGGGCCAATTCGGTCATCCGCCGGTAATAGGTGCGGTTCATCTGCTCGACGAATGCCGGAGTGGCGGCGGGATCGTCCGGCGCCAAATCCCAGAACGGCCCCGTGTGGAGCGAACCGAGCACGACGTCGAAATCGGCGGAGTCCAGCACGGCCTGCACGTGGCCGGCGACGAGATCGCGCTGATAGTCGGCCTCGATGCCGAGCAGGACGGTGCAGGGACTTTCCGCCTGCGCCGCCCGCACCAGTTCCAAATATGTCGCGAATTCGTCGCGGGTCATGCGAATGGAAGGATGGGGGTCGTTGGGAAAGTAAATGTGGTCGGTGCAGGCGATTTCCGGGATGCCGCGGGCGGCGGCGGCGCGGGCGTAATCGAGGGGCTCGCCGCCGGCATGGCGGCACAGACGGGTGTGGGTGTGGTAATCGGCTGGCAACGCGGCATTCATCGAGGCGGCGACGATACGCCGCCTGCCGGGGACTGTCAACCGCGCCGATCCCCTTGTGTTTCCTTGCGGTTGTGTTAATGTTTGATTCCTCAAACATTTCGCGAGCAATCCAAAACCATGAAGATCGAACGACTCAGCGCCAAGGCGGAAGACTATCTGGAGACCATTCTGCGCCTGTCGGAAACGACCCGCGGCGCGCGGACGGGCGACATCGCCGCGGCGCTGGACGTGCAGCCGTCCACGGTGTCCGCCGCGCTGAAGTCGCTGAAGGAGCAGGGGCTGGCCGATTATGCGCCCTATGGCGCCGTGGGCCTGACGCCCAAGGGCCGCCAGGTGGCGGAGGACATCGCCGGGCGCCACGTGGCCTTGCGGCGGTTTTTCACCGACACGCTCGGACTGGCTCCGGAAGATTCCGAACTCGCCGCGTGCGGCATGGAGCACGACGCCACGCCGCTCGTGCTGGATCGCATGGCGCTGCTGGGCGAATTCCTGCGCGACCATCCCGAACTGCTCGACAAGTGGAAGAGCCTGCGCGCGACGGCCAAGGGCGAACGCGCGCCGGGCGTGGAAACGGGGCTCGACGAACTGCCGCCCGGCGTGCGCGCCGTGGTGCTGGCCGTGGACGTGGACGGCGTCCTGCGCAAGCGGCTGGTGGAAATGGGCGTGACGCCGGGCGTGCTGATCGCCGTGGAACGCGTCGCGCCGCTGGGCGATCCCATCGCCGTGGAAGTGCGCGGCTACCGGCTTTCGATGCGGAAGGCGGAGGCGGCGCGCATCCGCGTCAAATGGCGGCCGGGCCTGATCTGAACGAGGCGCCATGGACGCGAACATGCCAACCGATCTGGTGATCCTGCTGGCGGGCAACCCGAACAGCGGCAAGACGAGCTTGTTCAATTGGATCGCCGGCGCCCACCAGCACGTGGGCAACTATCCCGGCGTGACCGTCGAAAAGAAGTCCGCCCGTTTCGCGCGCGCCGGCCGCACGATCGAAATGGTGGATCTGCCCGGCGTCTACAGCCTCCTGGCCGCTTCGCCCGAGGAAGCCATCGCCCGCGACGAAATCCTGTCGGAGCGTGCCGGCGTCGTGATCCAGGTGATCGACGCGACGAACCTGGAGCGCAACCTGCATTTGACCGCGCAGCTGACGGAAATGGGCGTGCCGCTCGTTTTCGCGCTGAACATGAGCGACGAGGCCGCCGCCAACGGACTCGAATTCGACCTGGAACTGATGAGCGCCTTGCTCGGTGGCCCCGTGGTTCCGACCAACGGCAGCAACGGCGCCGGCGCCGCGGAACTGCTCGCCGCGGCGCAACGCACGGCCGCTGCCGGCCAACCGTGCACCGGCCGCGTGTTCTACGGCCTCGACGTGGAAGCGTCCATCGCGGCCGTGGCGGAGCGCTTCGAGGGCGACGACGCCGTTTCGGCGCGGCGCCAGGCGATCGCCTTGCTGGACGGCCTGCCGGATTCCCGTGCGCCGGCCGCCGCGCGGGACGCCGCCGCGCGGGAAACCGCGCGGTTGGAAAAGCGTGGCGGGCGGCCGTTGGATGTGCAGCTGGCCGAGGCGCGCTACGGCTTCGCCTTGGGCGTGGCGACCGAGGCCGTGCGGGATGCATCCCCCCACGTGCGGCGCGCCCGCACCCTGCGGCTCGACAACGTCCTGCTGCATCGGGTCTGGGGCCTGCCGATCTTCGTGTTCCTCATGTGGGGCGTGTTCAATCTCGTCTTCGCCTTGGGCGAGCCGCCGATGCAGGGAATCGAATCCGGCCTCGGTTGGCTGTCCGCGCGCCTCGTCGCCGCCTGGCCGGCGGCAACGGCGCCGTTGCTGCGTTCGCTGGTGGTGGACGGCGTGATCGGCGGCGTCGGCGGGGTGATTTCCTTCCTGCCGAACATCCTGCTGCTGTTCCTGGCCATCGCGTTTCTGGAAGACACCGGCTACATGGCGCGCGTGGCCTTCCTGATGGACCGCGTGATGCACAAGATGGGCCTGCACGGCAAAAGCTTTATTCCGATGCTGATCGGCCTCGGCTGCACCGTGCCGGCGATCCTGGCCACGCGCACGCTGGAACACAAGCGCGACCGGTTCACGACGATTCTCGTGGCGCCGTTCGTAAGCTGCGGCGCGCGCATGACGATCTACGCGCTGCTGATTCCCGCCTTCTTCGCGCCGCGCTGGCGCGGCTGGGTCCTGTGGGGCATCTACCTGACCGGCATTCTCGCCGCGATCCTCGTGGCGCGCCTGCTGCGCGGCACCGTGTTCCGCGGCGAAAGCGCCCCGTTCGTGATGGAACTGCCGCCGTATCGCATGCCGACCTGGCGTTCGGTGGGCATCCACATGTGGGATCGCGCGTGGATGTACCTGCAGAAGGCCGGCACGGTGATCCTGGCCATTTCGATCTTGCTGTGGGCGCTGGGCACCTTCCCGCGGCGCACGGAATTCAGCCGCGACTACGCGGCCGAAATCGCCGCGGCGGCCACGCCGGCGGCCGGCGCCGCGGCGGAAGCCGCCCGGCAGGCGGAAATCCTCGAGCACACGGCCATCGGCCGGATCGGCCGGGCCATCGAGCCCGCCATCCGCCCGCTGGGCTTCGATTGGCGCGTGGGCACGGCGCTGGTCGGCGCCTTTGCCGCCAAGGAGGTGTTCGTGGCGCAGATGGGCATCGTGCATTCCCTCGGCAGCGCCGACGCGGATTCGGAAAGCTTGCGGCAGACCTTGCGCGCGCGCTACACGCCTTTGCAGGGGCTTGCCATGATGATCTTTTGCCTCCTGAGCGCGCCGTGCGTGGCCACCATCGCCGCGACGAAGCGCGAGACGAATTCGTGGGGCTGGGCGCTGGGCATGCTGCTGGGCATGACGGCCATCGCGTGGGTCGCCACGTTCGTCGTCTATCGGCTCGGCGTTTGGCTGGGCTGGGGAGTCGGGTGACATGAACGCGCCGTGGCTCGATTGGCTCGCGGTCGGCGCGGTCGTGGCAGGCGCGGCCCTTTGGCTTTTCCTGCGCGCGCGGCGCAACCTGCGGAAGCAGAAAGACGCCGCCGCGCATTCCTGCGCCTGCCTGACGGGCTGCGACGGTTGCCCCTTCGCAAAAGGGTGCCAAGAGCGCCGCGGCTGAGCGGACTCCGTTTCCCGCAGGGTTGGGATTGCTTTGCCGCCGCGTTCGCGGCATGCTAGTTGGCAGGTCAGTCGGGCTTCGGCCGCTGGTCGCGGAAATCGCCATGAACGCCGTCAATGCAAGAACCGCCTGCGCGAACCGGGTCACCTGGACCGGTTTCTTCGCAAATTTGGCGCTGACTGCCGCCAAATTGGTCGCCGGCATCTGGGGCCACAGCGCGGCCATGGTCGCCGATGCCGTGCATTCGCTGTCCGATTTCGCGACGGACGTCGTCGTGCTGGCCAGTTTCCGGATGGTCGGCAAGCCGGCCGACAAAGATCACAGCTACGGCCACGGCAAATACGAAACGATGGCGACGGCCATCATCGGCATCGCCTTGCTGCTGGTCGGCGCCGGCATTTTCTGGAGCGGCGCGAGCCGCATCTGGGACGTCGTCGTCCACGGCGAGCACGTGCCCGCGCCCGGCAAGATCGCGCTGGCGGCGGCGGTCGTTTCCATCCTGGTCAAGGAGTGGCTGTATCGCTACACGGTGCGGGCCGGCCGGGAAATCGAAAGTCAGGCGGTGATCGCCAACGCTTGGCACCACCGGTCCGACGCGTTTTCCTCGATCGGCACCATGTTGGGCATCGGCGGCGCCATCCTGCTGGGCGAGCATTGGCACGTCCTCGACCCGCTGGCGGCCGTCGTCGTGAGCGTGTTCATCGTCAAGGTGGCGTTCGACATTTCCTCCGGCAGCGTCAAGGAACTGGTCGAAGCCTCCTTGGACGAGACGGCCGAAGCCGACATCATCGCGATCGTCGCGGCCATCCCGGGCGTGGGCGATCCCCACAACCTGCGGACGCGGCGCATCGGCCACGACGTTGCGATGGACCTCCACGTGCGGGTCGATCCCGATTTGCGCGTCCAGGAAGCCCACGACATCGCCTCCGAGATCGAGCGGCGCCTGCGCGCGCGCTTCGGGGAGACGGCCCTCGTCTCCATCCACGTCGAACCGTGGCTCAAGGGGCAGACCCCCGAACCGGTCTAGGCACGCGCGCCCTTCCCATGCGGTTCGGCGCCGCATGGGCCAAGATTTGCCGATTCGGCTTGCCAAATTGGCGCCGCAGGCGTTGACTTCGATCCGGAGCGAGGTTCGTAATGAAAATGAGCGCATGGGCGATGGGGTGGCTGCTGCTTGGGAGCAGCGCCGGGATGGCGGGGGCGGCGGAATGGTTCGTCGCGACCAACGGCAGCGACGCGGCGGAGGGAACAAGCTGGGCGACGGCCAAGCAGACCATTCAAGCCGGAATCGACGCGGCGAGCTCCAACGACGTGGTGTGGGTCAGCAACGGCGTCTACGCGACCGGCGGGGGCCGGGCGGTCGTGGGAACGCGCGCCAACCGGGTGTCGATCGATCGATCAATCACCGTGCGCAGCGTCAACGGTCCAGCGGAGACCCTCATTGTCGGCGGCGGGAGGCGTTGCGCGTACGTGACGAACGGCGCGGTGCTGTCGGGCTTCACGCTGACCAACGGGACCACGGCGAGCGGAATGTGCGGCATGCCCGAAACCGACACGGTCGACCATTATGGAGGCGGGGCGCTGTGCGAGGACGACGGCATGCTGACCAACTGCGTGCTAACGGGCAACTGGGCGTGCTATGCGGGGGGTGGTTCCAGCGGGGGCCTGCTGAACAATTGTCTTTGGGCGGGCAATACGTCCGACACGCTGGGCGGCGGTTCGCATGCCGGCGTGTTGAACCATTGCGTGCTGTCTAACAACGCGGCCAACTCTTTTGGAGGGGGAGGTTCATGGAAAGGGACGCTGAATCACTGCCTGTTGACGCACAATTATGGCGGCTCGGCCGGTGGTGGCGCGCACGATTCGACATTGAATCATTGCGTTTTGAGGAACAATCATGCCGGGAGCCAAGGGGGCGGCGCTTGCCAGGGAGTGCTGAACAACTGTTTGCTGACCGGCAATTCGGTTATACTTGATGGCGGCGGAGCGGTGATGAGCACGCTGAACAACTGCACAATCGTCAGCAATGCCACTCAGGATGAATTCGGAATAGGCGGAGGCGGCACCTACGACTGCACCGCGAACAATTGCATTGTTTTCGGCAATACATCGGCATCCGGCGACCCCAATTGGCATGGGGGGACGTTTCTCGCCAGTTGCACGACGCCGTTGACGGCGGGCACGAGCAACGTCACAAACGATCCGCAGTTCGTGGATGCGGCGGCGGGGAACTACCGGCTGGCGGCGGGATCGCCATGCATCGAGGCCGGGGAGAATGCGTTTGCCATTGGCTTGAGGGATCTGGACGGAAATCCACGCATCGTGAATGCCGTGGTGGACATGGGGGCCTATGAATATCAGGACGGGACGTACCTGGTGATTGCCCCCCTTGCGACCAACCTTGACAGCGGGGCAAGCAGCGGACATGAAATCGAGGTCTTGGCCAGTGTGTCGTGGACAGCCGCGACCAACGTTTCGTGGCTGTCGGTCACGTCCGGGGCGTCGAGAACGACCAACGGGACGGTGCGGTTCGACGTGGCGGCCAATGCGGGCGCGGCGCGGACGGGGGCGGTAATCGTGGCGGGCGGAGGCCTGGCGCGCACCTGCGCGGTGGTGCAGGCGGCGTTCGTGCCGGAGTTGGAGATCGAACCCGCGAGCACCAACGTCGGGAGCGGCGCGGCGGGCGGGTTGACGGCGGTCGTGACGGCCAACATGGATTGGACGGCTTCCACGAACGTGCCGTGGTTGGCGATCACGGCCGGGGGCTCGGGCTCCGGCCACGGATCGGTGGTGTTCAGCGCGACAGCCAACGAGGCGATCGGGGTGCCGCGCACGGGTCGGGTGGTGGTGGCGGGCGGCGGGCTGTCCCGCACGTGCACGGTGGTGCAGGCGGGGACGGCCGTGATGCTGGAGATCGATCCGGGGGGCACCAACCTGTCGAATGCGGCATTCGGCGGATTGGCGCTGGACGTAACCGCCAATGTCGCCTGGACCGCTGCGACCAATGTGACGTGGCTTTCGATCACCTCCGGGCGTTCGGGCACAACCAACGGGACGGTGGTTTTCAGCGTGGCTTCCAACGAGACCATCTACGTCCGGATGGGGGCGGTCGTGGTGACGGGCGGAGGAATCGCCCGTACCTGCACGGTGGTCCAGGCCGGCGGCCCCATCCCGCCTGTGGTTTGGCACGTGGCGACGAACGGCAGCGATGCGGCCGCAGGAACCAACTGGGCGACGGCCAAGCAGACCATCCAGGCGGCAGTGGATGCCGCGACGACCGGCGACATGGTCTGGGTGAGCAACGGGGTCTACGCCACGGGCGGAGGCCGGGCTGTCGTGGGGACGCGCGCCAACAGGGTGTCGATCGACCGGGCGGTTACCGTATGCAGCGTGAACGGCCCCGACGAAACGTTCATCGAGGGCGCCGGCATGCGCTGCGCGTATGTGACCAACGGCGCGACGCTGGCGGGCTTTACCTTGACCAACGGCACCACCGCCGTTGCCAGCGAATTGAATGCCACCAACATTGATTACGACGGGGGCGGAACGTTATGCGAGGCCGCGGCCATTGTCACGAATTGCATTCTGACCGGGAATTGGGCGAGCGAAGAGGGTGGCGGAGCGGTTGGCGGATGTCTGTACGACTGCTGCTTGAATGGTAACAGCACATGGAACATGGGGGGTGGTTCGGCAGGTGGAATCCGGGTCCGCTGTGTTTACAGTGAAAACCACGCCGACATGGCGGGCGGCGGGGCGGAAGGCGGCACGTTGACCGGCTGCACGCTGACCAACAATTCCTCTGCCTATGGCGGCGGCACCGTCAACAGTACGATGGACGACTGTCTGATCCAGAAGAACACCGCTGGCGACGAAGGCGGCGGGGTCTTCGGCGGTACTCTCCAGCGGTGCATCGTGCAGGGCAATCACTGCACGGGCTGGACCGGCGGCGGCGGCGCTGCCCGCGGCGCGGTCCTGTACAACTGCCTGCTGGACGGAAACCGGGCGGATTCGGTTCTCGGCGACGAACCCGCCGGCGGCGGGGCGAAGGATTGCACGCTGGTCAATTGCACCGTGGTAGGCAACACGGGCTTCTGGGGCGGCGGGGTACGGGGCGGCGCCATGATCACTTGCATCGTGTACGGGAGCACGGCCAGCACCCACCC
>CAYTEK010000099.1:0-10450 GCA_964436715.1 uncultured Verrucomicrobiota bacterium
CCTCAAGCTGGGCCTCAAGCCCATCGTCGTCCTCAACAAGATCGACAAGCCCGCCGAGCGCCACAACGAGGTCCTCAACGAAATCTTCGATCTCTTCGTCGAACTCGGCGCCAGCCACGACCAGCTCGATTTCCCGATCCTCTACGCCGCCGGCCGCGACGGCTGGGCCGTCCGCGACCTGCAAAAGGATCCGCGCGAATCGATCGTGCCCCTGCTCGACGCCATCATCCAGCACATCCCCGCGCCGAAGCTCGACGAAGGCCCCGTCCAGATGCAGGTCACCACGCTCGACTACTCCGACTACACCGGCCGCATCGGCATCGGCCGCGTGCGCCGCGGCGTGCTCGACGCCGCCAAGCCCATGGCGCTCGTCAAGCAGGACCGCAGCATCCTGCCCTGCAAGGTCCGCGCCCTGTACGTCTTCGAGGGCCTCGGCCGGAAGGAAGTCGCCGCAGTCGAATGCGGCGACCTCTGCGCCGTCCACGGCGTCGAAGGCGTGGACATCGGCGACACGCTCACCCCCGTCGAATTCCCCGAACCGCTCGAACCCATCGCCCTCGACGCGCCGACGATCTCGATGACGTTCCGCATCAACGATTCGCCCGGTTTCGGCACCTCCGGCAAGTACCTCACTTCGCGCCACATCCGCGAGCGGCTCTATCGCGAAACCCAGAAGGACGTCGCCCTCACCTTCGAGGAGGTCGGCGAAGGTTCCTTCAAGGTCAGCGGCCGCGGCGTGCTCCATCTGGCCGTCCTCGTCGAGAACATGCGGCGCGAAGGCTACGAACTCACCATTTCCCGGCCGCGCGTCATCGTGAAAACCATCGCCGGCGTCCGCCACGAGCCCGTCGAAACCCTCGTCGTGGACACGCCCGACGCCACCACGGGCCCCGTCATCGAAAACGTCGGCAAGCGCCAGGGCTTGATGCAGCGCATGCACGCCGCCGGCGGCCGCACCGTCCTCGAATTCGTCATTCCCACCCGCGGCCTCATCGGCCTGCGCACCAAGCTCGTCACCGCCACCAGCGGCGAGGCCATCATCAACCACCGCTTCCTGCGCTACGAGCCCATGCGCGACGACATTCCCCAGCGCCTCAACGGCGTGCTCATCAGCATGGAGGAAGGCCGGGCCAACATGTACGCCCTCGACGGCCTCCAGGACCGCGGCATCTTCTTCGTCGATCCCGGCGACTGGTGCTACGAAGGCCAGATCGTCGGCGAACACTGCAAGGACAACGACCTCGTCGTCAACGTGCAGCGCGCCAAGAAGCTCACCAACATCCGCGCCGCCGGCGCCGACCGCAAGCTCTTCGCCGCCCCCGCCACCAAGCTCTCGCTCGAGGAAGCCCTCGAATACATCAACGACGACGAGCTCGTCGAAGCCACCCCCGCCGTCGTGCGCCTGCGCAAGTATTTCCTCACGGACGTCGAGCGCCGCCGGCGCCGCGACCACGACTGGACCCGCGCCGAATGACGACCGCCGCGCAGGAAACCGCCCGGCGGCGCACGCTGGCCATCATCTCCCACCCCGACGCGGGCAAGACCACGCTGACGGAGAAGCTGCTGCTCTACGGCGGCGCCGTGCAGCTCGCCGGATCCGTCACCGCCCGCAGGAACCAGCGCGCGACGACCTCCGACTGGATGGAGCTCGAAAAGCAGCGCGGCATTTCCGTCAGCTCCACCGTCCTCCAGTTCGAATACCGCGACTTCGTCGTCAACCTCCTCGACACGCCCGGCCACCGCGACTTTTCCGAGGACACCTACCGCGTCCTGATGGCCGTGGACGCGGTGATCATGGTCATCGACGCCGCCAAGGGCATCGAAACCCAGACGCTCAAGCTCTTCGAGATCTGCCGGATGCGCGGCATTCCCATCTTCACCTTCATGAACAAGCTCGACCGGCCGGCGAAGCATCCGCTGGAGCTGATCGACGAAATCGAAAGCACCCTGCAGATGCAGGTCTGCGCCATGAACTGGCCGCTCGGCGACGGCGCCGACTTCCGCGGCGTCTACGACCGCCAGGGCAAGCTGGCGCACTTCTTCGAGCGCACCGTCGGCGGCGCCTACCGCGCCCCCGAAGCCGTCCACGCCGTCACCGATCCCTCCGTGCGCGACCGGATGGCGCCCGAGACCTTCCCGGCCCTCGTCGAGGCACTCGAAATGCTCGACGCCGCCGGCGAAGTCTTCGACGAACAAGCCGTCCGCGCCGGCGATCAGACCCCGGTCTTTTTCGGCAGCGCCATCAACAACTTCGGCGTCCAGCTCCTGCTCGACGCCTTCCTGCGATACGCGCCCCCGCCCGGCGCCCGCCAGGCCGGACCACTCGTCGTCGCGCCCGACCATCCCGCCTTCTCCGGCTTCATCTTCAAGATCCAGTCGAACATGGATCCGAACCACCGCGACCAGATCGCGTTCCTGCGCATCTGCTCCGGCGTCTTCCACCGCGACATGAAGGCCGTCCACGCCCGCACCGGCAAGGTCATCCGCATGTCCAATTCGCGCAAGATGTTCGCCCGCGAGCGCGAAACCGTCGACGAGGCGTATCCCGGCGACGTCATCGGGCTCGTCGGCCATCCGGAGTTCGGCATCGGCGACACGCTGACGGAAGACCCGGCGATCGCCTACGATCCGCTGCCGCAGTTCGCGGCGGAATGCTTCGCCTATCTGCACCATTCCAGCCCCGCGCAATTCAAGCGGTTCCGGGCCGGCCTCGACCACCTGCTGCAGGAAGGCGCCGTGCAGACGTTCGCCATCCCGGATTCGGCTTCGCGCGCGCCGCTGCTGGGCGCCGTCGGCCCGCTGCAGTTCGAAGTGCTGCAATACCGCCTCGAAAGCGAATACGGCGCGACGACCCGCCTCGAGCCCGCGCCGTGGTCCATCTTGCGCTGGATCGATCCGGCCGGCGCGCCCGTGACGCCCGAAATGCTGCCCAGCAGCTGCCGGCTCGCCCGGGATGCCCGCGAACGCCCCGTCGCGCTGTTTTCCGCCGAATGGGAACTCCGGTTTTTCCAGGAAAAGAACCCCCAGGTCGTCCTTCACAAGCTGCCGGCGGCCTTGTCGGCCTGAGCGGCGCCGCGCCGCGGGTTGCGGATTGCTTTCCGCCCCTCCGTTTGGTTTCATGCCGGGGTCGATTTTCCGCCATGGCCAAGCCCGCCCACAACTACGACGAAAGCAAGATCCAGACGCTCTCCGCGCTGGAACACATCCGCAAGCGCACGGGCATGTACATCGGCCGCGTCGGCGACGGCAGCCAGTACGACGACGGCATCTACGTCCTGCTGAAGGAAGTCGTCGACAACGCGGTGGACGAGTTCATCATGGGCTTCGGCAAGCGGATCGACATCGAGATCGCCGGCTCGCAGGTCCGCGTGCGCGACTACGGCCGCGGCATCCCGCTGGGCAAGGTGACCGAATGCGTTTCGCGCATCAACACGGGCGCGAAGTACAACGACGACGTCTTCCAGTTTTCCGTCGGCCTCAACGGCGTCGGCACCAAGGCCGTCAACGCGCTGTCGTCCGCGTTTTTCGTCCAATCGCACCGCGATGGCCAGTTCGCCGGCGCGCGCTTCGCGCGCGGCGAACTCGTGAAGGAGCTTGCCGGCAAGTGCCCCGGCGTCGAAAACGGCACGCTGATCGAATTCGAGCCCGACCCGGAGATCTTCGGCGCGGTGTCGTTCGTGGACGACCTCGTCCTGCGCCGCCTGCGACTCTACGCCTGTCTGCCAGCGGGCCTGACGCTCGTCTGCAACGGCGCGGAGATCGTCTCCGAAAACGGGCTGACGGATCTGGTGCTCGAGGAGGTCGGCGAAGAAGCCGTCTACGGTCCCCTGCACCACCGCTCGCCGACGCTCGAAATCGCCTTCACCCACACCCAGCGCTTCAACGAGACGTTCTTTTCGTTCGTCAACGGCCAGTTCACGTCCGACGGCGGCACGCACCTCTCCGCCTTCCGCGAGGGGTTCCTCAAGGGCGTCAACGAATTCGCCAAGGCCAAGTTCGACGGCGACGACGTGCGCGAATCGATGGTCGGCGCCATCGCCATCCGCCTGAAGGATCCCGTCTTCGAGTCGCAGACCAAGAACAAGCTCGGCAACACGGAAATCCGCTCCGACCTCGTCGCGCAGATCCGCGACGTGGTCGCGGACCTGCTGCACCGCAATCCCGCCGCCGCCGAAACGCTCGTCAAGAAGATCGAGGAAACGCAGAACCTGCGCAAGGAACTGCAGACCGTCAAGAAGCTCGCGCGCGAGCGCTCCAAGGCCGTCAGCATCCGCATTCCGCAGCTCAAGGACTGCAAGAACCACCTCGATCCCCGCCGCAAGCGCGGGCTCGACAGCATGATCTTCATCACCGAGGGGCTGTCCGCCGCCGGCTCGATCACGTCGTGCCGCAACGTGATGACCCAGGCCGTGTTCACCTTGCGCGGCAAGCCGCTCAACGTGGCGGAGCTCGACCGCGCGGTGATGTACACCAACGAGGAGCTCTACAACCTCATGCGCGCGCTCAACGTCGAGGAATCCCTCGACGGCCTGCGCTTCCAGAAGGTCGTCATGGCCACCGACGCCGACGTCGACGGCCTGCACATCCGCAACCTGCTGCTGACCTTCTTCCTGCGCTTCTTCGAGCCGCTCGTGCTGGCCGGCCACCTGTTCATCCTCGAAACGCCGCTCTTCCGCGTGCGCAACAAGAAGGAAACGCGCTACTGCTATTCCGAGGCGGAGCGCGACGCGGCCATCGCCGGCCTGCGCGGCGCCGAAGTCACCCGCTTCAAGGGCCTGGGCGAAATCTCGCCCGGCGAATTCAAGAACTTCATCGGTCCCCAGATGCGCCTGACGCCCGTGCAGGTCGCGCACGACAAGGAACACAAGATTCCCGCGATCCTGCGCTTCTACATGGGCCGCAACACGCCCGAACGGCGCCAGTTCATCATGGACCACCTCCGCGTCGCCGCGGAAGACTGAAGCCGCGCCTTGTCCCGTTCATGAAAAAGCCCGGGCCGCAGCCCGGGCGACGCGCCGGCGAAGGGAGGCGGGCGCTCAGAAGCTGCGCGCGTACAATTTCGAGAAGCGCGGCAGCTTGGCGTCCAGCACGGGCCGCGCATAGGCGGAACCGTCCATCACGCGGAACACCTGGATCTGCCCGGCCGCCCGCGGCGAATCCCGGCCGATGACGTCGCCGGTCGTCGGCGACAGCAGCGGCTCCTCGTCCTCCGACACGTAGAGCACCATGCCCGGTTCCAGGCCCGATCCCAGCCCGCGGTCGAGCGAGACCGATTCCTGCCCCTGCTGGCGGGTGACGCGGCACTCGAACGGCAGTTTGGCGGCGCGGCGGGCGACGTCCTCCCGGATCGTCCGGCTCCAGCCGGCGACGATGGCGCGATCCAGCGACGCCGGCGCGACGTGGGACGCGATCTGTTCCTTGCGCGCCTCGTCCGCCAGCGTCACCAGCACGAAGTACTCGCCGTCTTCGTTCGTGACGATGGACCCGTTGATTCGATAGCTGAATTCCGGCAGCCGGCGCGCGCCCTCGAAATACTCGACGCCGGGCGCGTCCTGGAGCGCCTTCACCATTTCGGAGTGGTAGATCGCGGCGATGGCCTTGTCGCCCTTGAACGGCGGACACACCACCGCGTGCTTCAGCGTCGGCGGCGCTTCATCCGGCTCCGCCGCGCCCGCGCCGGCCGCCGCCAGCGCCAGCAGCGCCGCGCAGCCGACGAGGCTGCGCCACGATCCCCTTCGCGTCACGTGCAGTTTTCGCATGGCCGAACCTAGAACGCGCCGTTGATGAACGGGAAGAAGGTCACCGGGCCGCCCTCGTTCACGTTCACCAGCCCGATCTGGATGCCGCGCAGCGACACCGTCCGGTTGAGGAACCCGACCTGGAAGCCGTTCACGTCGTCCGCGGAATTGAACAGGCCGAACTGGAAGCCGTTCACGTCGTGCGCCACGTCGTTGAACAAGCCCGCCTGCAGGCCCGTCAGCGAGCCCGTCCGGTTGTACAGGCCCGCCTCGATGCCGGCGAATTCCGCTTCCACGAGATTCCCCAGGTTGACCTGCACGGCGTTCATCCGCCGCGCCTTGCCAACCAGGCCGAGGTCGAGCCCCGTCACGTCGAGGTTGTCGGACGTCGCGAGGTTCAACCGCAGGCCCAGCACTTCCGTCTGGGCCGGGAAGAGCTGGACGTCGGGGCCCCACAGGCCGATCTGCAGCGGCGTCAGGCCGGCGGCGGCGGCGGAAGCGGCCAGCCCGGCGGCCGCGCACAAGGCGAACAACTTCGTTTTCACGTCAGCCTCCGAACACGGAACGGGTCTTCTGCTTGCGGATTTCCTTCTCGTCGGCCCAGATCAGGCGGCCGGACTTCAGGTCGCGCAGGCTCATCGTGAACTTGTAGTACACGTCCTTGAGGCGGCCCTGCTCCTGCTCGATCTCCGAGAGGTTGGAGGTCAGCATGTAGTGCGGCGCATCCTGCTGGCCGGAGGCGACCGCATCCTTGGCGGCGACCTGCTGGTAGGCCAATTCCTCCTGCAGCGCGGCTTCCGTGGTGCGATCCTGGAAGCTGAACTTGCGGGACCGGATCAGTTTCGTGCGGATGCTGTCCGTCACCGATTCGGTGTCGATGTGCTGCATGGTCTTGTTCTTGCCCTTGTCCACGATCAGGAGCGGCGGACCCTCCGCGGAAATGTCCTGCAGGACTTCGTCGGCCAGCATCGAATCGACCATCGTCGCCGCGATCTGCTGCAGATCGGCCGAGCCGAAGGTGGTGTCGATGGGTTTCGACGACGTGGCGTCGCCGTATTCGACGGTGGTGGCGCAACCGGCCATGAACGCCGCGAGCGCCGCGGCCGCCAACAGATTCAACATCGCTTTCATTCCATTCTCCTTGGGGCGCTGGCGCCCCGTCTGGCTTTCTTGTTCCGACGTCCTCGAGAGCTTACTTGATGATCCAACGGGTCTTTTCGCCCGCGCGCACGCGCAGCTTGAAGGAAACCGCGGACGTTCCCGGCGCCACGCCCTGGATCGAGCGCATTTCCTTGCCGTGCAGCACCAGCGGCCGCCAGGGATCGGTGTCGGGATCGATTTCGTTCCCGTCCGCGTCGAACCAGGCGAACTTCGACTGGGCCACGACGTCCTTGTTCTGCCGCGAGGTCAGCTTGACGTTGACCTTCATCAGGCCGTTCTTGGTCTGGCCGACGACGGCTTCCTCGACCTTGAGCGACTTGGCCAGTTTGGCGTTGTCCACCTGCAGCACCTGCTGCAGGTTGCCGTCCGCGTCCGCTTCGACGCCCACGGTGATGCCCGCCGTGTTCGGCGCGGCGCAGCCCGCCGCCAGCGCGGCCGCCACGGCCGCCGCACCCAGAATCCAACCCCTTTTCATGCGTCTGCTCCCGTTGTTCACTTGATTTCCTGCTGGATCACGTTCACCGCCGCGGCCCCGCCGCCGGCGCCGTCGGCGTCGCCGCCGAGGGTCAGCGATTCGTTGGGCATGCCTTCGAGGCGGATGAAGCTGTTGCTGGACGCCTGGGCGGTGCCGCCCGCGACCGTCTTGGTGGCGAACGCGTCGGCTTCGCTCTGCTCGCGCGCGATGGCCTGCGCCTCCAGCTCGCCCTTGCGGTCGAGCCCGACGGCGGACAGTTCCAGCGGCACGCTCAATTCCATGCCGTCGGCGAAGGCGACGCTCTTCTCCCACGTCGCGTAGCCTTCCTTGCTCACGCGCACCTCGTGCACGCCGGGCCGGATCTGGAACGCGCCGGGCGTCGTGCCGACCACGACGCCGTCCACTTCGACCGCCGCGCCGGCTTCCGGCGTGGTCACTTTCACGCTCGCCAGCGCGGGCGCGGCGGCCCGGGCGGCCTCGAGCTTCGCGCGGCTGTCGCCCACGCGGCTCGCCAGCTCGACCGCGCCGCGGTCCAGCAGCGTGTCCACCAGGTCGCCCGCCTCCACCTGCGCGAAGGCGTTCTGCGCGATTTTCTCGCTGACGACGATCGTGTCGCCGTAGACCTGCGCGCCGCCGGCGCCTTCCAGGATCCGCAGCGCCACGCGCAAGGTCGTCACCGTCTGCTGCTGCGTCGTGCCGTAGGCCTGGACGTTGAGCTTGTTCTCGCCCAGCGCCACCAGCGAAGCGAAGACCAGATAGTCCGCGCCCAGCAGCTGGGCGGTCCGCAGCGCGGAGGCCTCGCGGGACGGGCCGTCCACCGTGGCTTCCGCCTTGGCCGTCTGGAGGGTTTCCGCGAACTGCCGCAGCACCTGCGCGTCTTCCGCCCGGCGCGATTCCACGAACCGGTCCAGCGCGTCCTGGTAGCGGATCACCTCGAAACCGGCGTCCGCCAGCCGCGTGCTGACGAGATCGTTGAACGCGTCCAGCCTGGATTCCAATTGCGCCCCGGCGCGGTTCTGGACGAACAACGCCGCCTTGGGCGCGCCTTGCGCCGTCGCGGCGCCCAGCAAAACCGCCGCCAGCCCCAATGTCTGCCATGTTCTTTTCATGTTTGCGCTCCTTGGCTTGCCATCCTCATGGTTGCATGAATACGTGCGAATATACAGCCAAATCGATGCGGCTCACGTAGATCAAGGTCGTCTTGCCCGCCCGCAAGGTTACGTGGCCCGTCCACGGCGCCCCGCCGCCCGCCACCGCCACCGACCGGGCGCCGGGCTCCACGAAGGCGTTGAAGATCTGGACGTGCGCCGGCAGCGACAGCCAGCTCCGCAAATCCGCCTGTTCGGAAACCACGTTGTAGAGCGTGGCGAGCAGCTCTCCCAGTTCCCCCGCGCCGTCGTGCGCCGCTTTGGCCGCCACGCCCTTGGCGACCGCTCGCGCGACCTGCCGCGTCAGGATGCCCGGCATCTGCTCGGCCAACGCGCGCGCGGCCAGCGCGGTCACGTTGCAGACCGGCGCCGCGCTCGCCAGCACCGCGCCGTCCAGCGCCACCCGCGCCGGCGCCGGCGGCGGCACCCCGGTCGCGTAGGTCGGCAGCGCGAGCGCCCCGATCGCATTCGCCGACGGCAGCGGATACGGCAGCGACACTTCCGTCTTCGGCGGCACGAGCCCGTCCTCGACGACGACCACCAGCCGCGCCCGCGCCGCCAGCTTTTCGCTGTCGGCCGCCGGCATCTGCGCCGCGCGCCCGAACCGGCGCTCGAAATCCGCCAGATCCTCCCGCATCCCCAGCCGCTTCGCCAGCCGCACCGCGTCCAGCTGCAAAAACACGTTGTCCGGCGCCAGTTCCAGCGCCTTCTTGCAGTCGATGTAGGCGTCGTTCGGCTCCCCCAGCATCTCCCAGACCACGGCCGACAGGTACAGCGTCGCGCCGTTCTGGAACGACGACTTCGTCGCGCCGGCCAATTGGTCCAGCCCCGCGTAGACGCTCGCCAGCTGCGGATCGCGGTCCGCGTCCGCCGGCGCATTGGTCGCCGCGGCGTCGTTTTCCGGCGCGTTGGAGGCCTTGGACTTCGCGCGGTCGATTTCCTTGGCGTGCCGCTCGAGCGCCTCCTGCTGCTCGCGGTTCGCGCGGCGCACTTCGACGCCCGCGCCCGTCAGGTCGCCCGCCGCCAGGTAGTTGAGGATCTGGTAGTGGTGCGCCAGCGTCCGTTCGTAGCTCGGCACGCGGTACGGGATCACCTTGTCGTTCACCAGCACGGCCCCGCCCTGCGCCGCCGCGCCGCGCGCCGACACCACCGCCCGGTTGTCCAAATCCTCGATCCCCGCGAAGGCGTCCGCGAACGCCCGGCGCGACGCGTCGAAATCACCTTCCAGCAGCGCCACGCGCCCCAGTTCCAGCGAAAACAGCGCCCCGGAGTTGCCCTGGGTCCGCTTGCCGAGGGTCTTCTGGTAGTCCGGCACCTGCCCCGTCCGCAGCGGCGCCAACGTCGTCTGCTCCATGCCGGTCGGATAATGGCTGAACGTGCCGCACCCCGCCGCCGCCCCCGCCAGCAGGATCGCCAACGCCGCTCCCCGAGCTTTTTGCAGGTTGACTGAAATGGAACGACCTTCCACCATGCGCGCAGAAGGATACCAGCCTCCATGCCCCCGGTCAGCGAAAATTTCGCCTGGGCCGACGCCCATTCCCACCTGCAGGATCCGCGCCTCGCGCCGCACCTGCCGCAGGTCTTCGCCCGCGCCCGCGCCGCCGGCGTCGGCCTGCTCCACGTCGCGGCCACGGCCGAAGCCGACTGGCCCGCCGTCGCCGCGCTCGCCGCCGCCCATCCCGGCGTCGTGATCTGCTCCTTCGGCCTGCATCCGTGGTTCATCCAGGACCGTTCCGCCCGCTGGCTGGACAACCTGCGCGAAATCCTTGCGACGCGCCCCGCCGGCATCGGCGAAATCGGCCTCGACGGCCGCTTGGAGGACGGGCTCGACGCCGATCGCGCCGCCGTCTTCCGCGCCCAGTTCGAGCTGTCGCACGAACTCGCCCTGCCCGCCAGCATCCATTGCCGCGACGCATGGGAACCGATGC
>CAYTEK010000100.1:0-10407 GCA_964436715.1 uncultured Verrucomicrobiota bacterium
CCGCGCTGGACGACGACGTCGCCGAAAACCTGGCGCTGACCGCGACGGTCTCCGCTTGGAAGGCCTACCGGCCGACGCACCTGAACGACGGCATCCATGCGTCCAGCGTCAACTACGGCTACACCGTCTGGACGAACGTCCCGGCGGGCACGCTGACGATGGATCTGGGCGCGGCGATGACCGTGTCGCGCATCCGCCTGCTGAACTGGGACTGGGTCTACCGCGTGCATCGCTACCAGATCGAAGCCTCGGCGGACGGCGCCAGCTGGTCCACGCTGATCGACGCGACCGGCGCCGAACACCAAGGCTGGGACGATTGGGCGGTGGCGAACGAGTCGATCCGCTACCTGCGGTTCACCGGCACGACCAACTCGGCGAACGCCTACGTGTGCCTCTCCGAACTGGAAGTGTACGGCACGCGGCCGGGGCGCCGCGCGTTCGGGACCGCGGGCGCGGTCGAGAGCGAACCGATCTCGGTGCTGACCAGCGCCGGGGCGGAGGACGCGAGCGGCTGGAACGCCGTGGACGGCGACGACGCGACGGCCTGGACGGCGCCGGCGAGCGCCGGCTACCTCGTCGTGGAGTACGGTCCGACGCTCGACCTGCGCGGCCTCGAGATCGAACTCGCGGAGGGTTCTCCCGCGAACGTCGAAGTGCTGACCAGCCTGGATGCCGTGGAATGGCAGCCGCTGCCGGAAGATCTGGAGAAGACCCCGGTCTCCTTGAACTTCCTGTGGCTGGTCTTCCCGGGCGACGGCACCGAAGCCCTTCCTTCGGTCGTCGACATCCGGCCGAATCCGTAAATCCCGTTCGGTTCATCCACCGAACAACGTTGGGCGGCGCGCAAGCGCCGCCTAATTT
Source organism: uncultured Verrucomicrobiota bacterium (assembly GCA_964436715.1). Taxonomy (GTDB): domain Bacteria; phylum Verrucomicrobiota; class Kiritimatiellia; order CAIQIC01; family Lenti-01; genus Lenti-01. Next base: position 862 of record CAYTEK010000100.1, read on the forward strand.
TTTTGTCGCCCGCCACCGCTGCGATGGCGATTCCCGTCGTACGCCGGGTCAAGCGCGCATGGGCTTTAACTGCCTGGCGCACGGAGTGAAACGGGAAAGCATTAAAATCGCTAATGTTCTTCATGGAAAATTAATCGTGCAATAATTGACACAACCTTTGATTTATCCGAGTTTCCATATTCTCGTGAAGTGTGGTTCGGCCCATGTTTTTCAGCTCGCGGCGAGGTCTTCCTGGTTGGGATTTGCGCTGGCGATCCTGGCATTTTCCGTCCCGGCGCAGGCGGCGCCGTCGGCGCGGGATGGCGATGGCGTCCTTGGGATATCGCCGGCGTTGGTTTCGGTCGGCAGCGCGAGCAATGCCTTTGCGATTTCCTTCCGCAACGACAAGCGCGGCAATTTCAAAGCGGGTTCGCAGCTGGCGGTGACCGTGCCGGCTGGTTGGAGCGCTCCGCAAACCGCCGATCCGACCGGTCCCGGCTACGTCGCGATCGCATCCACGTCTGGAACCGCCTCCGCCTCGATTTTTTCGGTCGCCGGCGTCGGTCCCTGGACCGTGACGGTGAATTTCACCGCAAGCAAAGGCGCGGCCAATGGATTCGACCTGAGCTATGCCCGGGTCATCCCCCCTGCGGTGACGGGGACCTACGCCTTCGCGTCCCAGACGCGGCAAAGAGGCGGAAAGTTGACGGATCTGGCGGCGAGCCCGACGGTGTCCGTTGCGAAAGGCAGCCAGGCGATCGTTTTCCCCGCGATTCCCGCCCAATGGGCCACGAACGTCGTGGAGCTGGATGCAACGGCCAGTTCCGGCTTGGCGCCGTCCTACGCAGTGACGGCGGGTCCCGGCACGCTCTCCGGCGCGAATCTGTCGTTTTCCGGAGCCGGTTCGGTGGTCGTCGTCGCTTCGCAGGCGGGCGATGCCAACTGGAACGCTGCCGCCAGCGTGGCGCGCACGATCGCCGTGTCGAAAGTCGCGGCGACGGTTTCGTTGGCGCCCCTGAACCAAGTCTACGATGGCACGGCGCGCGCGGTGGCCGCGGAAACGGATCCCGCCGGCTTGCCGGCGACGATCGCCTACAATGGCTCCGCCACGCCGCCGACGGCAGCCGGTTCCTACGCCGTGGCGGCATCCGTCGGCAACGCCTGGTACCAAGGATCGGCGACCGGCACGTTGGTCGTCGCGAAGGCGCCGGCAACGGTGTCCCTGTCCGGTCTGGCGCAGGTCTACGACGGCGCGCCGAAGAGCGTCGGCGTCGCCACGGTGCCGGCAGGCCGAACGGTGGCGATCACCTACGCCGGTTCCGCCGCGCCGCCGACGGCGGCCGGCGCCTATGCCGTGACGGCGACCGTCGTCGAGGCCAATTATGCGGGGAGCGCCGCAGGCACGCTGGTCGTCGCGCCGGCGCCGGCGGAAGTGACGCTGGACGAACTCGAGCAACTCTACGACGGCGATCCCAAGAGCGTGGAAGTGGAGACCGAGCCCGCCGGCCTGCCCGTGACGGTGACCTACGATGGCGCCGCGAATCCGCCGACGGACGTCGGTCCGCATGCCGCGGCGGCGACGGTCGCCGATCCCAATTACGTCGGCGCGGCCACGGGCACGCTGCTGGTGGTGCCGGAAGTGGAATTGGAGGATTTGGAGCAGACCTACGACGGCGCGCCGAAACCCGTGCAGGTGAAAACCAAGCCGGAGGGCGTGACCGCCACCGTCACTTACGGCGGCCAATCGAACGTGCCCGTGAACGCGGGGCGCTATGCGGTCACCGCGATCGTGTGCCGGGCCAGCCAGTGCCACGGGAAAGCCATCGGAACCCTGCACGTGGCCAAAGCCAATCAAAGCGTCGATTTTCCGGCCGTCGGCAATCAGCTCGCGACGAACGTGGTGGCGCTGGCCGCGACGGCGTCCAGCGGATTGTCCGTGGAATATTCCGTGGTCGCCGGACCCGCAACGGTCGTGGATGGATCGAATCTGGTGTTCACCGGCACGGGCACGGTCGGCGTCGCCGCCGCGCAGCCGGGCGATGGCAACTGGAACGCCGCGACGTCCAAAACCCGCACGTTCGACGTGGCGGATCCTCCCTTGGAGCCCGTCTTCAGTTCGACGACCGTCAACGTGCGCGAAGCCGGGGAAGGCCGTTTCTTCGTTCGCCTGAACGCCCGGCCTTCGGCCGACGTCGTGTTGTCCGTCGCCCGCGCCGCGGGCAGCGCGAATTTGACCGTGCAGAGCGGGGCGACCCGGACGTTCAAGCCGTCGAACTGGAGCACGTGGCAGGCCGTGACGCTGGCGGCGGGAGACGATGCCGATGCCACCGACGAGACGGCCACGTTCCGGATCTCGGCCGCCGGCATGGCCGATCGGTTCGCGACGGCCACCGCGTTGGACGACGACCTCGCCGAGAATCTGGCGCTGGCCGCGCGCGGCGTCGCCGTCGCGGGCGTCCGCGCCTACCAGGCGACGCAACTGATCGACGGCGTGCATGCCGCCAGCACCAACTACGGCTACGTGGTCTGGACCAGTTCTCCGCCGGGCACGCTGACGCTGGACCTGAAGGCCACGGCGACCGTGTCCCGCATCCGGCTGCTGAATTGGGATTGGAATTTCCGTTCCCAGCGCTATGCGATCGATTCTTCCGAGGATGGGACGAACTGGACCCGCGTGGCGGACGCGCTTGCGCAGGACCGCCAGGGCTGGGACGATTGGCCGGTGGCCGAACAGCCGATGCGCTACCTGCGGTTCATCGGCACGTCCAACTCGGCGAACGCCTACGTGTGCGTGTCCGAACTGGAAGTGTACGGCGTCCTGCCGCCGCCGCCGTGGCTGGAGTTTTCGACGGGCGGCGTCAACGTCCGCGAGGGCGGCGAGGGCCGGTTCTTCGTGCGGCTGGGCGCCGCCCCGACGGCAACCGTGGTGGTTGCCGTGGCTCCGGCCGGCGGCAGCCCGAACGTCGTCATCCAAAGCGGCGCCACCCGCACGTTCCGGCCGTCGAACTGGAACGTCTGGCAGGCCGTGGTGCTGGCCGCCGGCGCGGACGCCGACGCCACCAGCGCAACCGCCACCTTCCGGCTTTCCGCGCCGGGGCGGGAGGACCGCTTCATCGAGGCGACGACGCTGGACGACGGCCCGGGCCGCAATCTGGCCTTGTCGTCCGGCGGCAGCTCGATCGCGGGGCCGGGCTCGCGCAACGGCGGACAACTGATCGACGGCGTGCATGCCGCCAGCACCAACTACGGCTATGCGACCTGGACGAACGCGGCGCCCGGAACGATGACGCTGGACCTGAAAGCCGAAGCGACCGTGTCGCGCTTGCGCGTGCTGAACTGGGACTGGGTCCACCGCTTCCAGCGCTACAAGATCGAATCGTCGACGGACGGCGCGAGCTGGTCGTTGTTGGCGGACGCGAGCGACGCGGGCCGGCATGGCTGGGACGATTGGCCGGTGGCCGACCGCATCGTTCGCTACCTCCGCTTCTCGGCCTTGTCCAATTCGGCCAACGCCTACGTGTGCGTGTCGGAATGGGAAGTGTGGGGCATGCTGCGCCCCCTGCCGAATCCGGAATTGTCCACGACGAACGTGTTCGTGCGGGAAGACGGCTCGGGTCGGTTCTTCCTGCGCCTCACCAATGCGCCGCTCGGCAACGTCGTCTTCCACGTGGAACGCGTCGGCGGCGACGGCGTCGCGCTCCGCAACGGCGCCACCCGGAGCTTCAAGGCGGCGAACTGGAGCACGTGGCAGGTGGTGACGCTGGAAGCGCCCGCCGACGACAATGACGCCCCCGAAACGGCGACCTTCCGGATCTCGGCGCCCGGCATGGCCGACCAGTTCGTCCAAGCGACCACGCTGGACGACGACGTCGGCGAAAACCTGGCGCTGTCCGCGAACGGTTCCCAGATCGGTTGGACGAAATCGGGCAGCGTCGACAAGGTCATCGACGGCAAGCACGATCTCAGCGCCAACTACGGCTATTCGACGTGGACGAACGACCCGCCGGGCACGATGCTGTTGGACATGTTCGCCGAAATGAACGTGACGCACGTGCGGGTCCAGAGTTGGGATTGGGTGCCGCGTTTCCAGAGCTACAAGCTCGAAGCGTCCCGCGATGGCGCGACGTGGACCTTGCTCGCCGATGGGAGCGGGGCGGGGCGGCACGGCTGGGACGATTGGCCCGTCGGTGGCCAGCCGATCCGTTTCCTGCGCCTGACGGCTCTTTCGAACTCGGTCAACGCCTACGTGTGCATCTCCGAACTGGAAGTGTATGGCACGCGCCCGGCCGCCAAGCGCAGTCTGTCGCCCGCCGCCCCGCGCGCCGGCGCGATCTCCGCCGCGTCGGCGCTCTGGTCCGAGCCCGTGCCGGTGACCGTGCTGACGAGCGCGGGCGTCGAAGATGAAACCGGCTGGAACGCCGTGGACGGCGACGAAGCGACCGCCTGGACCGGCCAAAAGGTCGGCGGCGGCTACCTCTTGGTGGAATATCAGCCAGCGCTGGAACTCTCTGCGCTGGATGTGGTCATGTCGGAAAATTCCATGACCGGCATCCAATGCCTCTACAGCATGGATGCCCGGAACTGGCAGCCACTGCCCGACGATTTGGAGTCCAATCCCATATCGTTGAATTACTTGTGGCTGATCTTCCCCGACGACGGCACGACGGCCATGCCGCAAGTGCGGGAGATCGTTCCCAATCCGTAGCCGCGCTCTCGACAGGCCGCAAAACGGCTTGCATGAACCAGCCGATTTTTGCTTTCATCCGGCCTCGTGGACGCAACCCCCACGCGAAAGGAAAAACGTTTTATGTCCAAGAAAAACGCGAAACTCGTCGGCAACATGCTGATCGCCCAGAGCGGCGGCCCCACCGTCGTCATCAACCAAAGCCTGATCGGCGCAGTGCTGGAGGCCAAGAAGCACAAGGAGATCAAGAAGATCTACGGCGCGCTCCACGGTATCAAGGGCATCCTGAACGAGAACCTGATCGACCTGGGCCGCGAAAGCGTCGCCACGCTCAAGGCCGTCGCCCAGACGCCGTCGTCCGGCCTTGGCTCCGTCCGCAAGAAGCCCACGCCCGAGGATTGCACGAAGATCTTCGAGAAGCTCCAGAAGTACGGCGTGCGCTATTTCTTCTACATCGGCGGCAACGACTCGGCCGAAACCGCGCACATCATCAACGAGGAAGCCAAGAAGGCCGGCTACGAACTGCATTGCTTCCACGTGCCGAAGACCATCGACAACGACCTGCGCGAAAACGACCACACCCCCGGCTTCGCCAGCGGCGCCAAGTTCGTGGCGCAGGCGTTCATGGGCGACGATCTCGACAACGCGGCCCTGCCGGGCGTGAAGATCAACGGCGTCATGGGCCGCCACGCCGGCGTCCTGACCGCCGCCGCCGCCTTGGCCCGCACCTATCCCGGCGCCGGCCCGCACCTGATCTATCTGCCCGAACGGCCCTTCGATCTCGAGAAGTTCCCGCAGCAGGTCAAGGCGGTCGTCGAGAAATACGGTCGTTGCGTCGTGGCGGTTTCCGAAGGCATTTCGGACATCACCGGCACGGCGATCGCCGCCGCCTTCTCGAAGGAAGTGGACAGCCACGGCAACGTGCAGCTCTCCGGCTCTGGCGCCTTGGGCGACGCCTTGTCGAACCTGATCAAGTCCAAGACCGACATCACCCGCGTGCGCGCCGACACGTTCGGCTACCTGCAGCGCTCGTTCCCGGGCTTGGTTTCGGCCAACGACGCGAAGGAAGCCTTCGCGGTCGGCCGCGAGGCGGTCAAGCTGGCCACCAGCGGCGACGTCGACGGCAGCGTGGCCATCCGCCGCAAGAAGGGCAAGAAGTACCAGGTCTTCTTCGAGCGCGTCGAATTGCGCAGCGTGGCGAAGGAAACCCGCCACATGCCCGACGAGTTCATCGCGGCCAACGGCTGCGACGTGACCCCGGCCTTCCTCGACTACGCCCGCCCGATCGTCGGCGACCTGCCCCCGATCGGCCGCTTCAAGCGGATTCCGGTCAAGAAGTAGGAATTCAGAGCGCAGAGTTCGGAGTGCAGGGTTCGGAAATGAGGAGCTCGGGTTTTCCCTGAACTCCGACCTCTGAACCCTGAATTCTTTTCAAGGAGAATCGATCATGCCCCGCCGCAAACGACTCGACACGACCCTGGAATGGAAAGCCCTCAAGGCCCACGCGGCGCAGATGAAGACCGCTTCGCTGCGCGAACTCTTCGCCGCGGACCCGGCGCGCGGCCGGGCGTTCAGCCTCGAGGTCGGCGGCTGGTATCTGGACTATTCCAAGAACCTCGCCACGGCCGAGACGATGCGGCTCCTGCAGGCGCTGTGTCCCATGGCCGACCTGCGCGGCGAAATCGACGCGATGTTCTCTGGCCGCAAGATCAACGAGACGGAAAACCGCCCCGTGCTGCACGTCGCGTTGCGCAACCGGTCGAACGCGCCGATCCTGGTGGATCGCAAGGACGTCATGCCGGCGGTGAACGCCGTGCTGGAAAAGATGAGCGGCTTCGCCGACCTCGTGCGCGCGGGCAAATGGCTGGGGTTCACGGGCAAGCCCATCCGCAACGTCGTCAACATCGGCATCGGCGGCAGCGATCTCGGTCCCGTCATGGCCTATGAAGCCCTGAAGCCCTACAGCCAGCGCGACCTGACGGTGCGGTTCGTGTCCAACGTGGACGGCACTCACGTCGTTGAAGCGACGCGCGACCTCGATGCCGCGGAAACGCTGTTCATCGTCGCCTCCAAGACCTTCACCACGCAGGAAACCATGACCAACGCGGAAACCGCGAAGGCCTGGCTGCTGGAGAAGCTGGGCGACCCGGCGGCCGTGGCGCGGCACTTCGTCGCCGTCTCGACGGCGGCCAAGGAAGTGCAGGCGTTCGGCATCGACGTGGCCAACATGTTCGAATTCTGGGACTGGGTCGGCGGACGCTACTCGCTGACGTCGGCCATCGGCCTGCCGCTGATGATCGCCATCGGCCCGGAGAACTTCGTGCGGATGCTGGAGGGCTACCACGAGATGGACCGCCATTTCGCGACGGCGCCGTTCGAGCGCAACGCGCCGGTGATCCTGGCGCTGCTGGGCATCTGGTACGGCAACTTCTTCAACGCGCAGAGCACCGCGCTGCTGCCCTACGACCAATACCTCTCGCGCTTCGCGGCCTATTTCCAGCAGGGCGACATGGAGAGCAACGGCAAGCGCGTGACGAAGAACGGCAAGGTCGTGGCCTACGAAACCGGTCCGGTGGTCTGGGGCGAACCCGGCACCAACGGCCAGCACGCGTTCTACCAGCTCATCCACCAGGGCACCAAGCTGATCCCGTGCGACTTCATCGGCTTCTGCAAGTCGCACAATCCGGTGGGCGACCACCACGCGAAGCTCATGAGCAACTTCTTCGCGCAGACCGAGGCGCTGGCTTTCGGCAAGACGGCCGACGAATGCCGCGCCGAGGGCGTGCCCGAAAAACTCGTGCCGCACAAGACGTTCCCCGGCAACCGGCCGACGAACACGCTGCTGGCCGAACAGCTCACGCCGGAAACCTTCGGCCAGCTCGTGGCGCTCTACGAGCACAAGATCTTCGTGCAGGGCGTCGTCTGGAACGTCTTTTCGTTCGACCAGTGGGGCGTGCAACTCGGCAAGGTGCTGGCCAACCGCATCCTGCCCGAACTCAAGAGCCGCGATTCCGAGCTCCGGCACGACGGTTCCACCAACGAGCTGATCCGCCGCTTCCGCGCGAAGAACTAGACCCGCGCTTCCGGTGCGGCCCGGCGCGGCTTGTCTTCCGAACGGGGACTATCACTTATTATAATAAGTGATAGTCCCGGTTGCGGTCGGCGTGGAAAAGTGACGGGGTTCGGCGGTTCCGCGCCGTGGAAAACTCAGGGGGCGGCGAGATGGTCGATTTCGGTTTGGCGCGCCCAAGGCAGGACGTGCTCGCGCCAGAGGAAGAGGGCGAGGTTCGGATCCAGCTCCGGCGCGACTTTCGGGACGGCGGCGCGGATGAAATCCAGCGTGCGCAGCTCGTCGGCGAGATCGGCCAGCAGTTCGGCCAGGCGTTCGCGGTCGCCAAGCGCCAGCGCGGCGTGGAAATCGTCGGGATGGAGCGCGGCCTTGGCGTCGGCGATTTCGCAGGCCACCTGCTCGCGCGCGGCGAGGGCGGCGAGCAGATCGCGCTGGGCCGCCGCGGCGTCGCCCGCGGCGCCGGTGGGGGCGAGGGCGTAGAGGAGCTCCGCGAGCGGCGGCGGCGGCAAGCGGCGCCGAACCGCATCGGAAACGCCGGGGCCGGAAGCGCGCGGGCCACGCGCGCGCGCGGCGAGCGCCCGCAACAGGTCGCGGTCGGCGTCGGCGCGGCGCGCGCGGAGGGCGGCGAGGAGCGTGGAATCCATCAGGCGAAGACGACGGTGCGGTTCTTGTAGACGAGCACCCGGTGGTGCAGGTGCTCGTAGATGGCGCGGGAGAGAACGATTTTTTCCAGGTCGCGCCCGAGGCGGACGAGATCGTCGACGCCTTGCCGGTGGGAAACGCGGATGACGTCCTGCTCGATGATGGGGCCTTCGTCGAGCTTCTCCGTGACGTAGTGGGCGGTGGCGCCGACGATCTTCACGCCGCGGTCGTGCGCGGCGCGGTAGGGGTTGGCGCCGGCGAAGGCGGGCAGGAAGGAATGGTGGATGTTGATGATCCGCATCGGAAACGCCTGCACGAAGGCGGGGGAGAGGATCTGCATGTAGCGGGCGAGGACGACGAAATCCACGCGGTTCCGGCGGAGCAGGTCGATCTGGCGCGCCTCGGCCTCGGCCTTGGTCGCCGCGGCGACGGGAATGCAGTGGAAGGGCAGGCCGTGGCGTTCCACGAGGCCGCGGTGGTCCTCGTGGTTGGAGAGGACGAGGGCGAGTTCGACGGGCCATTCGCCGCTTTCGCAGCGGGCGAGGATGTCGTAGAGGCAATGGGCCTGCTTGGACACCAGGACGGCCATGCGCAGGCGGTGGTCGGACCGATGCAGGGTCCAGCGGATCCGCAGCGGATCGGCGACGGCCGCAAAGCGCGCGGCGAACTGGTCGAGCGGGACGGCGAAACCGGCCAATTCCCATTCCATGCGGGCGAAGAACGCGCCTTCCTCGACGTCCACGTACTGGTCGAGGGCGATGATGTTGCCGTCGTTGCGCGTGATGAACGAGGAGAGGGCGGCGACGATGCCGCGCTGGTCGGGACAGGACACGAGCAGGATGGCGGTGGGGGCGGATGCGGCCATGGCGGGCTCCGGGCTAGTCGTTCTGGGGGATTTCCGGCGGCAGGCGCTTGGAAAGATCCGGCGCGGTTTCGGGCGCGCGTTCCGCGGCGGCGAAGGTGGCCACGAGCGGGCGATGGTCCGACGCGCGCAACAGCAGCGGCGACCGGACGGCGTAGCACTTCTCGGGCAGGACTTCCGGCAGCAGGCCGGCGCTGGCCAGCATGTAGTCGATGCGGTGGTAGGTGTCGTCGTGTTCGCGATGGGTCCAGGCGTCGCCGATCGCGTCGACGGGGGGCAGGTCGTGGTGCTGGGCATCGCGCTTGGAGG
>CAYTEK010000101.1:0-10393 GCA_964436715.1 uncultured Verrucomicrobiota bacterium
TTTTTTCCACTCCGTGGAAAATCCGGCGAAAGTTTTTCCACTCCGTGGAAAAATCGGCGAAAGTTTTTCCGTTCCGTGGAAAACGCTTCGTCCGCGCGCCATGCCGCCGTCCCCCGCCTCAGCCGCCGTAGAGCGCCAGCGTGCGCCGGATGCGCCGGAGCGCGCGTTCCTTGCCCAGCGTCGCCAGCATGTCGAACAGGCCCGGCCCGACGCCGGTGCCCGAGACCGCCACGCGCACCGGATGGACCAGGTCGCCCATTTGGCGGCCCGTGCGCGCGCCCAGGTCGTGCAGGGCCGCGTCCGTCGCGGCCGCCGTGAACGGCTCGACCGCTTCCAGCGCGGCGAGCTCCTCGCGGAGGATGCCCAGCGCGCCGTCCTTCAGCAGGCGCTTCTTCACGCTCTTCTCGTCGTAGGGAAATTCCTCGTCGAAGAAAAAGGCGGCGTGTTCGCCCAAGTCCGAATAGAGGCGGATGCGTTCGCCCATGCAGGCGATGGCGGCGCGGAAGTAGGCCGGATCGACGTCGTCGCGCCAGAGGCCCTGGCGTTTCAGCGCGGCTTGGCAGCCGGCGGCGATTTCCTCCGGCCCGCGCCGCTTGAGGTGCTCGCCGTTCATCCACAGCAGCTTCGCCATGTCGAGCTGGCTCGGCGCGCTGCGCACGCGGTCCAAGGTGAACGCCGCGATCATTTCGTCGCGCGACATCACTTCGCGGTCGTCGCCCGGGCTCCAGCCCAGCAGCGCCAGCGAGTTGAACAGCGCCTCCGGCAGGAAGCCCTTTTCCTGGAATTCGCCCACGTACGCCGCGCCGTCGCGCTTGGAATACGGCTTGCCCTGCGCGTTCACGATCATCGGCAGGTGCGCGAACTTCGGCAGCGGCGCGCCGATGGCCCGGTACATGGCCACGTGCTTGAAGGTGTTCTCCACGTGGTCGTCGCCGCGGATCACATGGGTGATGCCCATCGTGACGTCGTCCACCACGTTGCCGAGGTGGAACACCGGCGAGCCGTCGGAGCGCACGATCACGAAATCCTTCAGATCCTCGGCCTTCTTGGACAGGTCGCCCTTCACCTCGTCGTGGAAGGAGACGTCGGTGCCCGGCATCTTGAAGATGATGCACTCGCCCTTGCCGGTGCCGCCCTTGTCTTCCTTGTAGGCCGCGCCCTTGGCCAGGAGCATTTCCGCGATTTCGAGATGGTGCGCGCGCTGGGTGCTTTGGTAGAGCGGCGTGCCGTCGTAGGTCAGCCCGAGCCAGGCCAGCGAATCCAGCACGGTTTGGACCGCCGCCGGCGTGGAGCGTTCGAGGTCGGTGTCCTCGATGCGCAGGAGGAACTCGCCGCCTTCGTGGCGCGAGAACAGCCAGTTGTAGATCGCCGCCCGGATGTTCCCGATGTGGACGTTGCCCGTCGGGCTGGGCGCAAAACGCGTGCGGATGGTCATGGAGCGGCGGTTCCTTTCGACTCGAATCGATCGCCGGGCATCCTACCCGCCCGCGCCGCGGGCCGCAAGCTTCCCCCGTCCGTGCGGTCCGGCCGCGGCCACCTTTTTATAAAAAGGTGGCCGGCGCGGCGGCGGCGGAAACGCCCGATTTTGCTTTCCTCGCCGGCCCGGATTCCCGATGCTGGCGGGCATGGATTGTCCTGTGCCCACCTCGCGCTACGACGCGATCACCCTCGCCCACGGCGGCGGCGGCACGCTGACGGCGGCGCTGATCCGCGACGTGTTTCTGCCCGCGTTCGGCGCGCACGCGCCATCGCCGCACGACGCCCCCCTCTTCGCGCGGGGGGGCCGCCGCGCGGCGTTCACGACCGATTCCTACGTCGTCCAGCCGCTGTTTTTTCCCGGCGGCGACATCGGCGCGCTGGCCGTCAACGGCACCGTCAACGACCTGCTGATGGCCGGCGCCAAGCCCGCGGCGCTCACCGCCGGGTTCATCCTGGAAGAAGGCCTGCCCCTCGCGACCCTGCGCCGCGTGGCCGCGTCCATGCGCGCGGCCGCGGAAGCCGCCGGGGTGGCCATCATCGCCGGCGACACGAAAGTGATCGGCCGCGCCAGCGGCGACGGGCTCTACGTCAACACCAGCGGCGTCGGCGAAATCGTCGCGCCGGAGCCCCTCGCGCCGGAACGCATCCGCGCAGGCGACGCCATTCTGCTGACGGGCGACGTCGGCCGGCACGGCATCGCCGTCATGGCCCAGCGCCACGGGCTCGCCTTCGAGCCGCCCGTCGCGAGCGATTGCGCGTCCCTGCACGCGCCGTTCCTGGAACTCTTCGCGCGCGGTCCGGCGCCCCATTGCGCGCGCGATCTCACGCGCGGCGGCCTGGGCGGCGCCTTGTGCGAACTGGCCGAAGCCGCCGGCCGCGCCTTCCAGATCGACGAAGCCGCGATCCCCGTGGAAAAACCCGTGCGCGGCGCCTGCGAGCTGCTGGGCTTCGATCCGCTGTTCGTCGCCAACGAAGGCTGCGCCGCCGTGTTCGTCGCCGACGGCGACGCGGACGCGGCGCTGGCCGTGCTGCGGCGGCATCCGGCGACGGCGCGGGCAACGCGCATCGGCCGCGTGGCGGAAGGCCGCGGGGTTTCCGCGCGCACCGCGCTGGGCACCGTCCGGCGCCTCGTGGCGCCCTCCGGCGAGCAGTTGCCGCGGATCTGCTGAATCTCAATATCCAACATCCAACGCCCAATATCCAACCGAACAAGGCCGATCCGGCTTCATTTGGACATTGGAGATTGGAGATTGGTTATTGGATATTGAGCTTTCCGGCTTCTACTGCTCGTGGTCCTCGTAGAGGACTTCGTTGGTCTGGCCGTGGGCGATGCGGAAATCCTCGATGTGGAGGTTCACGTCGCTCACGAAGGTCAGGTGCGTGCGGCAGCGCTTTTCGAGGTCGATCAGCACCTGCTCGTCTTCCTTGCGCAGGCGCTCCATGATCAGCGGATTGATCGACACGCGCAGGGGCATTTCGCCGCGGTGCTGGTTCTTCTTGATCACCTCGAGGATGCGGCGCTGGATGCGCACGCTCATCGAGAGGTTCGAGAGCACCTTGCCGCGGCCATGGCAGTACGGGCAGTCGGCGTAGTTCGCGGCGCGCAGGCTTTCCTCCATGCGCTGGCGGGTCATTTCGATGAGGCCGAGCTGCGAGACCGGCAGGACGTTGGTGCGCGCCTTGTCGTTCTGGAGCGCCTCCTTGAGGGTGCGGTGCACCGTCGTCTGGTTCTTGCGCGACTTCATGTCGATGAAGTCGATGACGACGAGGCCGCCGATGTTGCGCAGGCGCAGCTGGCGCGCGACTTCCTGCGCGGCCTCGACGTTCACCTGCAGGATGCTTTCCTCCTGCGTCTTGCCGCCCTTGTGCCGGCCCGTGTTCACGTCGATGGCCACCAGCGCTTCGGTTTCGTCGAAGATCAGGTAGCCGCCGGACTTCAGCCAGACCTTGCGGCGGAAGGCGCTTTCCAGCTGCTTTTCCACGTCGAAATGCTCGAAGATCGGCACGGCGCCGTCGTAGAGCTTCACGCGGTTGCGGACGCGCCGCGAGATGCGGCTGGTCATGTCCTTGATGCGGTCGCAGGTTTCGCGGGCGTCGATCACGATGCGATCGACTTCCTCGGTCAGCGAATCGCGCACGACGCGCTCGACGAGGTCGGGCTCGTGGTAGAGGCAGCACGGGGCGGGCACGTTCTTGATGCCGTCCTCGATCTTCTGCCAGCTGTCCAGCAGGCCGCGCAGGTCGCGCGCGAAGCTCGTGGCGCGCGAACCTTCCGCCGACGTCCGGATGATCAGGCCGATGCTCGACGGGATCGGCAGGCGCCCGAGGACCTTCTTCAGCCGCTCGCGCTCCTTGGCGTCCTCGATCTTGCGCGACACGCCCTTGAGCTTGCTGCCGGGCATCATCACGAGATAGCGGCCGGGGATGCTCAGGTTCGCCGTGACGCGCGGTCCCTTGGTGCCGATGGGCCCCTTGGTGACCTGCACGATGATTTCGCTGCCGGGCGGAAACATCTTCGCCATTTCGCCGGGCTGCGATTTCTTCTTCCGCGGCCGGTTCGCGGCGATGCCTTCCTCGGCCTCCAGCCGCGCCGCGTCCTCCGGGATCATGTCCCAGTAGTGGATGAACGCGTTCTTCTTCATCCCGATGTCGACGAAGGCGGCCTGCAGGCCGTCCTCCATGTTCTGGATGCGGCCCTTGTAGATGCTGCCGACGATGCGTTCCTCGGTCGGACGCTCGATGGCGAACTCCTCCAGGTGGCCGTCTTCCATGATGGCCACGCGGGTCTCCAGGCTCTCCGCATTGACGATGATTTCACGCTTGGTCTTTTTTCGCAGTCCGATCATTTTCAGCCATTCCCACATTTCACACCTCGCGCCTCATGCGGCGCACATGCACGCTTTGAACCAGCCCGAAGCCCGCCAAGGTGCTCACCATGAACGACCCTCCGCTGCTGACGAACGGGAGCGGCAGCCCCGTGATCGGCAGCAGGCCGATGGTCATTCCGACGTTCACGAAAACGTGGCAGAACAACAAGCCCGCGATACCCGTTGCCAGCAGGCTGCCGGCCGGATCCCGCGCCGTCCACGCCGTGCGCAAATAGCACGTCAGCAGGGCGGCGAAGGCCAGCAGCAGCACGCTGGCGCCAATGAACCCCGTCTCCTCGGCGATGACCGGGAAGATGAAGTCCGTGGGCGAAACCGTGCGGGGCAGGAAGCCCAGCACGTTTTGCGTCCCATTCAAAAATCCTTTGCCGGAGAAGCCCCCGGAACCGACCGCGATGGCCGATTGCAGGGCGTTCCAGCCCGAACCGAGCGGATCCCGCGACGGATCCAGGAAGGTCGCGATGCGCTCGTGCTGGTAGTCGTCGAGGAACAGCTTCGCCAGCGGCGAAAGCGCCGCGGCGACGCCCCCGGCGCCCAGCAGGCCCAGCCCGATCAGGTAGCGCAGCGCGCAGCCCGCCGCGAACAGCATGCACACGGTCGTCGGCACCAGCACCATCGCCGTGCCCAGGTCGGGTTCCTCGAGAATGAGCCCGAACGGCAGCGCCATCAGTCCCAGCGCCAGCAGGACCGTCCCGAACGAGCGCCGCTGCAGCACCGGGCTGGCCAGCACCCGCGCCAGCAGCAGCACCGTCGTCACCTTCGCGAATTCCGACGGCTGCACCGGCACGCCGAGGATCACCAGCCACCGGTAGGCGCCGTAGACCTTCCGGCCGATGCCGGGCACGAACACCAGCGCCAGCAGGACCAGCGAGGCGAGATACAGCCAGCCCGCATGGCGAATCCAGAATTTGTAGTCCGTCGCCGCCAAGGTCAGCGCGACCCCCGCCCCCAGCGCCGCCCACCAGATCTGCTTGGAGAACCAGGCGCCCACGATGCCCGTTTCCTCGCCGCGCCACGACGCGCTGTAGATGAACGTCAGCCCCGCCCCGAGCAGGCCCGCCACCAGCAGGATCGCCAGGCCGTCCTGCGCCGTCAAAAAGCGCACCCACGTCTGCACGCGCTTGTTCACGCCGGCTCCTCCGCGGCGACGGCCGGCGCCGCGCCCGGGTCCGGCGTCGGCGGCGGCACGGGCGGGAGCGGTTCGACCGGCGGCATGTCCAGGCCATCGACTTCGCGGAACGTCTGCGCCAGCAGCTGCTTCATCCGCGGCGCGGCCGTGGTGCCGCCGCTGACGCCGTCCTCGACCAGCAGCGCCACGGCGTAGCGCGGTTCCTCGAACGGCGCGAAGGCGATCATCCACGTCATCTTGCGGCCGGCGCCCTTCACGCCGTATTCGGCGGTGCCCGTCTTGGCCGCCACGACGACGTTCGGCAGCATGGCGCGCTTGCCCGAGCCGTCGGGCTGGTTCACCGCGTCGCGCATGCCTTCGCGCACCACGCGGACGTGGCGCGCTTCCCAGCGCGGCCCGTTCGGCGCCGGTTCGGCGGCGATTTCGTTCGCGGCGCCGCCGGCCGCCGCGATCTGGCGCACGAGGCGCGGCTTCCACAGCGTGCCGCCGTTGGCCAGCGTCGCCGCGTACATCGCCAGCTGGATCGGCGTGACGAGGAGCGCGCCTTGGCCGATGGCCAGGTTGCACGTGTCGCCGTCGCGCCAGCCGTCGCGGCGCGCGGCCCGCTTCCAGGCGTCGTCGGGCACGAGGCCCGCGCGCTCGAAATCGAGGCAGACGTCCGTCTTGCGGCCGAAGCCCACCGCGCGCGCCATCGCCTGCACCGCTTCGGGGCCGGCGGCCAGCGCGGAATGGAACAGATAGACGTTGCAGGAGTAGCGGATGGCCGCTTGCAGGTCGATGCTGCCGTGGCCCCAATGCTGCCAGCAGCGGAACCGCGCCGAACCCAGGTCGAAATGGCCCGGGCACGTGAAGCGCGTGTCGGCCGCCACGGCGCCGGCGTGGAGCGCCGCCAGCAGCGTGACGGGCTTGAAGGTGCTGCCCGGCGCGTATTCGCCGCCCGTCGCGCGGTTGTAGAGCGGCCGGGCCGGATCGTGCAGCAACCGGTTCCAGATCGCCACCGGCACCGCCGGCACGAAATCGTTGGGATCGAACCCCGGCGCGCTCGCCAGCGCCAGCACGTCGCCGTTGCGCGGATCGATCACGACGGCCGCGCCGCGCTGGCCGGCCAGCACCGCTTCCGCCGCGCGCTGGAGGCGCGCGTCCAGCGCCAGCGTCACGTCGCCGCCCTGGCCGGGCGCGCGGCTCGACACTTCGTCGAACTTGAAGCCGGCCACGTCCACCTGGATTTCCAGCTTGCCGCCGGCATGCGCCCGCAGCACGCCGTCCAGGCGCTTTTCGATGCCCGACTTGCCCGCCATTTCCGGCAGGTAGTAGTGGTATTTTTCCGGCTCGCCGTCCGCGGCCGCGTCGGGCAGTTTTTCCAGGTCGGCGCGCCCCACGTAGCCCAGGAGGTGGCAGGCGAGATTCGTCTGCGGATAGACGCGCACGGGCTCCACGGTCAGTTCCGCGCCGGGAAACTCGCCCGCGTGCTCGACGAAGCGCGCCACGGCGGTTTCGTCCAGGTCGCGCCACGCCACCAGCGGCAACGGCGTGCGGCGGCCCAGATGCAGGCGCACGTCCTGCGGGCTCAGCGGCAGCGGGCGGTCCATGGTTTCGGCGATGCGATACAACGCCTCCATCACGTTGTCCACCGTGCGTTGCACGTTGCCCGCCTTGCGCAGTTCCTCGAGATAAAGCGAAACGCAGTAGCTCGGCCGGTTGTCCGCCAGCCGC
Organism: uncultured Verrucomicrobiota bacterium; assembly: GCA_964436715.1. GTDB lineage: Bacteria > Verrucomicrobiota > Kiritimatiellia > CAIQIC01 > Lenti-01 > Lenti-01. The sequence continues at coordinate 7,207 of CAYTEK010000101.1, forward strand.
ACGCCGTTGCGGTCCAGCACGCGCCCGCGGATGCCCGGCAGCCGCACGCTGCGCAGGCTCTGCTTGGCCAGCCGCCGCTGGTACTCGGTGCTTTGCGCCACCTGCAGGTTCCACAGGCGCAGCGTCAGCGCGCCGAAGCACGCCAGCATGGCCAGCCACAGGAACGCCAGGCGCCAGACGTGGATTTCGGGGATGAAGCGGTCCCGGGCCATCAGGCGCGATCCTCCCAGGTGCCCAGCGCGCGTTCCATGCCGCGCATCAGCCCGAACAGCAGCGGCACCACGACCGCCGCCAGCACCGCGGAACCGGCCATGCGCCACAGCGTCGCGCCGACCGACAGCGCCACCAGCCCCTTCAATTGCAGCAGCAGCGCCATCGCGCCCGTCGCCGTGGCCGCGCACAGCGCGCCGAACCACGACGTGGTGACCGCCTTGTCCGCGAAGAAATCCGCCCGCAGCAGCAGCGCCAGGCCGCCGGCCGCCAGGAAGGCGCACGCCGAATAGCCCAGCGGCGCCAGGCTCAAGGCATCCTCCACGAGGCCGGCCAGGAACGCGGCGATCACGAAATAGCGGATTTTCTTGTTCACGGCGGCGTACAGCACCACGCCCAGCAGGATGGGGAACGCCGGCTGGCCCATGTGGCGCCACGCCGGCAGCGCCGCCTGCAGCGTGCCGCCCGCGATCAGCCAGAACAACAGCACCAGCAGCGTCACGGTCCGTCCTCCCCTTCCGGGAAGTCCGCCTCGACGTCCTCTTCGGCGCCGGTCGGCGGCGGTTCCGCGGCGCGCGCCGCGGCCAGATCCTTGTCGGTCGCCGCCACGAAGCCGTATTCCAGTTCGCCCAGATTGGCCGTGGAATCGATCCACGCCGTCTGGTACAGCCCGGCGTCGTCCAGCTTCACCTTCACCACGCGCCCCACCAGCAGGCCCTTCGGGAACAAGCCGCCTTGGCCGGACGTCACGACCTCGTCGCCCTCCTGCACGTCTGCCGTCTTGGACACGTAATCCAAGCGGCACGCCGGCTGTTCGCCGGGCTTGTGGCCGAGGCCGGCGACCACGCCGAAGACGCCCGAACGCGCCAGCCGCACCGACACCTTGCAGGCGGGATCGGACAGCAGCAGGACGTCCGCCGTGCGGTCGGACACGGACACCGTGCGGCCGATCAGGCCGTCCGGGGTGATCACCGCGCGGTCCTCGGCCACGCCCGCCGCCGCGCCCTTGTCGAGCCGCGCCGTCTGCCACCAGCCCGTGCTGTCGCGGCCGACGACTTCGCAGGAAATCAGCTTGTTCGGGAAGCGCTGGACGAATCCCAGCAGGTCGCGCAACATCTGGTTGTCGCGCTCCAGTTCGCGCGCCATGCGCATTTCCCCGCGCAGATAGACGATTTCCTCGGAGAGCGCGCGGTTTTCCAGCGCCAGATCCCCGATGCCCCGCACGTAGCGGAAAATCTCCTGGGCTTCGCGCGCGCCGCCGCGCAGCGCCGCCTGCAGCGGGCTGATGCCGTCGCGAACCACCCCCTTGACCCGGCGCGAGGCCGCATCCGGCAAATTCATGATCGCCAGCACGACCAAACCGATCGCGCACAGCGCTATCCAACGTCGATCCTTCATCGTTCCTTCCGGTGTCCAAACACACCACGCCTATGCGGAACGGAAGAGAGACGGAAACCCGGATGGACGGTCCGCCGGACGCCTCAGGCGCCGGACGACACCTTGCGCAGGAAATTCAGCTCGTGCAGCACGACGCCCGTGCCCTCGGCCACCGCGCTCAGCGGGTCCTCGGCCACGTGCACCGGCAGTCCGGTCTGTTCCGCGAGCAGCTTGTCCATGCCCCGCAACTGCGAGGTGCCCCCCGCCAGCACGATGCCCCGGTCCACCAGGTCGGAGGACAATTCCGGCGGGCAGCGCTCCAGCGTGATGCGGATCGCCTCGACGATGGCTGACACGGGCTCTTGGAGAGCCTCGCGGATTTCCTCGGACGTGATCGTGAGCGTCTTGGGCAGGCCCGCGACCAGGTCGCGGCCCTTGACCTCCATGCTCATTTCCTCGCCGAGGGGATAGGCGGAGCCGATCGTGATCTTGATCTCTTCCGCCGTCCGTTCGCCGATCATCAGGTTGTAGACCCGCTTCAGGTATTGGACAATCGCCTCGTCCATCTCGTCGCCGCCGACGCGCACGCTGCGGCTCAGCACGATGCCGGCCAGGGAGATGATCGCCACCTCGGTGGTGCCGCCCCCCATGTCCACGATCATGTTGCCCGCCGGCTCCTGGACCGGAAGGCCCACGCCGATCGCCGCCGCCATTGGCTCCTCGATCAAGTAGACTTCCCGCGCGCCCGCATGGGTGGCGGAGTCCTTGACCGCTCTCTTCTCCACTTCCGTGATCCCGCTCGGGACCGAAATGATGATCCGCGGCCGCACCACCCACTTGCGATTGTGGGCTTTGCGGATGAAATACCGCAGCATCGCTTCGGTCACCTCGAAGTCCGCGATGACGCCGGCCTTCATCGGACGGATGGCGACGATGTTGCCGGGCGTGCGGCCGAGCATGCGCTTGGCCTCCTCGCCCACCGCCAGCACGCGGTTGGTCCCCTGTTGGATGGCCACCACGGATGGCTCGCGCAGCACGATGCCCCGGTCCTTGACGTAGACCAGGGTATTGGCCGTGCCGAGATCGATGCCGATATCGTTCGAAAAATAACCTAAAAGCCAGCTAAACATCTGGACTCTTTCCTATATATGCGAAAATCGCCTTCCAACCGATATAACCGCCGCATACTGCCCTCCCCCCTCTCCCACCGTCAAGCCTCAAAACGTTTTCCCGCGGCGCGCCAAAATGGCGCTTGCGGATTCGGCCGCCTTCGCCTAGGTTATCGCCGACCCTTCGCGGAGAGATGGCTGAGTGGCCGAAAGCAACGGTTTGCTAAACCGTCGAACTGGTAATAACTGGTTCCGAGGGTTCGAATCCCTCTCTCTCCGCCATTTATTTTTGCCCCGATTTAGGGCGACGATTCCCCACAAACGCGTGAACTGAATGTGGAGGATGGGGTCGGTTTTCGTGCCGAGCGAGCGAAAGATTTTTGCGGCGGAGATATACGCGGCGACATCTTGCGGCAGGATCGGGACGAACGGGGCCTCGGGATCGGCGACGCACGAAAACGATCCATTTTGCGGGGGATTCGGGCAGGCCG
>CAYTEK010000102.1:0-10219 GCA_964436715.1 uncultured Verrucomicrobiota bacterium
CCGTCAGAAACACCGTGGCATTCAAGGTCCAGGTCCGTTGCGTCGTGCTCATGGGCGAGGAACATAGCAGGGAACGCGAAACGTCGCCAACCGCCATTTCCGCCGCCGGGCGCCGCGCCAGACGCAAAAACGCGGGCCGCGCGTTGACTTCGCGCCGCGCCCGCCATAGGCTGATGTACGCAAAACGACCCGTCAACCCGAGGATCCCCGATGAAGAAAATCCTGTTGCTGATCGCCGGCCTGGCCGCCGGGCTGAACCTGAACGCCGCCGCCGCGCCGGCCACGAACGGCGCCGCGCCGGGAGAATGGACGATGGATTTCGACGCCGCCCGGGCGCTGGCCGCCGAACAAGGCCTGCCCATTCTGCTGAACTTCACCGGCAGCGACTGGTGCGGCTGGTGCCGGCTCATGGAACGCCAGGTGTTTTCGCAGGACGCCTGGCGCCAGTACGCCCAGAAGAATCTCGTGCTGGTCTGGATCGATTTTCCCAAGGACAAATCCCTCGTGCCGGAAGCGTTCGTCGAGCGCAACGCCGAGTTGATGCGGCAATTCGAGGTCGGCGGATTTCCCACCTACTTCCTGCTCGATTCCGACGGCGCGACCCGGCTGGGCCAAACCGGCGCCGAGCGCGACGCCACGCCGCAGAGCTTCATCGCCGCGCTGGAGAACATCCGGCTGACCTCGGACAAATCCATCGCCGCGCTGAAGGCCAACATGACCGAGGAGCAGAAAGCCGAATTCGACGCCGCCCGCGACGCGCGGGATCTGGCGACGCGGAAACTCCAGGACTGGGTCGCCGCGGAACCCGAGCAAACGGACGAGAACGACGCCTTGTACGCCAGCATGCGCGACGAAATCGAACGCGCCGAAGCCGCCTTCCTCCAGCTGCTCAAAGCCGCGGCGCAACCGGCGGCGCCGGCACCCGCCGCCGCGCCGGCGGCGCCCTGATGCCCGCGGGCGCCGCCGCGCTTGCCCTCGCCGGCGGTTTCCGCTAGGCTGGTCGGGCGTGGAAACCATGAAGGCGACGAGCGTCCAGCGGTGGGGAATCTGGTTCCTGTTGGCCATCTGCGGCAGCCTCGCGGCCCGCGGCGACGGCCCGACGGTCCGCGTCGGCCTCTACCAGAATCCGCCCAAGGTGGCCTTGTCCGCCACCGGCCAGCCGGAAGGCATTTTCGTCGATTTGATCGAAGCCGTCGCGGAGCAGGAAGGCTGGACGCTCGAATACGTGCCGGGCACCTGGGCCGAAGGATTGGACCGGGTCGCCACGGGCGAAATCGATCTCATGCCCGACGTGGCGTTCACCCGGGAACGCGAAAACACCTATGCCTTCCACCGCGTGCCGGTGCTGTCGGACTGGTTCCAAATCTACGCGCGGCCCGGCGGCAACGTGCGTTCCCTGCTCGACCTGGACGGCAAGCGCATCGCCGTGCTCGACCATTCCCTGCAGCAGGAGTCCTTCGCGAAACTCGCCGACGGCTTCGGCCTGAAGACCGTCCTGCTGCCGCAGCCGGATTTCGACGCCGCCTTCGCCGCCGTGGCGCGCGGCACCGCGGACGCGGTGATCGCCAACCGTTTTTCCGGCCTCGCGCACCTGCGGGATCGGCAGATCGAGGACACGGCCATCATTTTCAACCCCACGCGCGTGTTCTTCGCGGCGCCGCGAACGGGCAATCCGGAGCTGCTCCGCGCCATCGACCGCCAGCTGGAAAAGCTGAAAGCGGATCCGTCGTCGCGCTACTACGACTCGCTGCGGCGCTGGACCTCCGAAGACGTGGGCTTCCACCTGCCGGCGTGGCTCAAGGCCGCGGGCGGCGGCTTGGCGCTGCTGCTGGGCCTCGTGCTCGTCTGGAACCGCCTGCTGAAGCGCCAGGTGGCGCTCCGCACCCGGGAACTCGAAGCCCAGAACGCGGAGAACCTCCGCCTCTACCGGCGGGCGCAGGAGAGCGAAGACGGCCTGCGGTTCCACGCCCGGCTGCTGGACAGCGTGCGGGAATCCGTGGTGGCCTCGGATGCGAACGGCCGCATCACCTACTGGAGCCGCGGCGCCGAAAACATGTACGGCTACGCGGCCGCCGACGTCATGGGCCGGCCCTACCGCGATTTCGCCGGCGCCGTCGAACCGCCGGACGAAGAAGCTTTTCGACGCGAAGTCGTCGCCCGCGGCGCGTGGCACGGCGAGCACCTCCAGCGCCGCCGCGACGGCACGACGTTCTGGACGTCCACCGTCATCTCGCCGGTCCTCGACGCCCGCGGCGAGCCCGCCGGCTTCATCGGCATCGACCGGGACATCACCGAACGCAAGCAGGCCGAGGCCGCGCTGCGCGAAGAGCGGGTGCGGTTCGCGACGCTGTTCGACGCCAATCCGGCCGGCCTGATGCTGGTGGATCGCGAGACCCGGGCCGTCGTGCAAGTCAACGCCGCCGCCGCGGCCATGATCGGCCTGCCGGCCGCGCAGATCGAGGGGCGCACCTGCCACGGCTTCGTGTGCGTCGCGGAACAAACCCACTGCCCCGTGTGCGATCTGGGCCAGACCCTCGATTGTTCGGAACGCGCGCTGGTCCGCGCCGACGGCCGCCAAGTCCCGATTTTCAAGACCGTCGTGCCGCTGACGCTGGGCGGCCGGTCCGTGCTGCTGGAAAGCTTCATCGACGTGTCCGAGCGGAAAAAGGCCGAACTGGAACGCGAACGGCTGCAGGCGCAGCTGATCCAGGCGCAGAAGATGGAATCGGTCGGCCGGCTGGCCGGCGGCATCGCCCACGACTTCAACAACATGCTCGGCGCCATTCTCGGCTACGTCGAATTGATGCTGGCCGGCAGCGATCCGGCGCAGCCGCACCATGCCGACTTGCTGGACATCCGGAAAACCGTCGAACGATCCTCCGATCTGGTGCGGCAGCTGCTGGCGTTCGCCCGCCAGCAGCCGGCCTCGCCCCGGCCGCTCGACCTGAACGCCGTCGTGGAAGAAATGCTGCGCATGCTGCGCCGGCTGATCGGCGAGAACGTCGATCTGGAATGGCGGCCCGGCCCGACCGCGGGCCTGGTGGAAATCGATCCGGTCCAGATCGACCAGATCCTGGTCAATCTCTGCGTCAACGCCCGCGACGCCATCGCGAAGTCCGGCCACGTCGTCATCGAAACGGACAGCGTCCATCTCGACGAACAAAATGCGCTGCTCCATTCCGGCCGCCTGCCCGGCGACTACGCCGTGCTCGCCGTGCGCGACGACGGCGTCGGCATGAGCGCGGAGACGCTGGCCAAGTTGTTCGAACCGTTCTTCACCACCAAGGACGTGGGCAAAGGCACCGGCATGGGTCTGGCGACGGTGTACGGCATCGTCCAGCAAAACGGCGGCTTCATCGACGTGACGAGCGAAGTCGGCCGCGGCACGCAGTTCCGGATCCATTTGCCGCGGCGCGGCGACGCCCCGAAGTCGTCCGTCTAGCGTCCGTTTTCCCTTCTCCGGAATGCGGTTCCGCATTCCGCAAATCTTGCCTTTTTCCGCTTGCATTTCCCATCTTCAACGAGCTTAATCAAATCGTAATATACAGAGCGAACCCAACGCGGTTTTTCGGTGAATCTGGAACAAACCAATCGATCCGAATTCTCGCCGGCGCGGCGCCGATCGCGCACCGCCTGCCGGAAATCTTGACCCATGCCGAAAACCTTCCACGATCTGCTCGTCCGCCAGTTGCCGCTTCTCCGCAGCAGCGCGGACCCTCTGCCGGACGAATGGCGCCCATTTCTCCAAGCCGTCGATCGAGCCTACCTCGATTTCGACGAACGACTCCGCCGGCAGGAACTCGCGCGGGAACAAACGTCCGCGGAACTGAACCAGGCCCAGGCGCGCCTGAACGAAAGCGAACGGCGCCACCGCGCATTTCTCGACGCCGACTCGGACCTCGTTTTCCTGAAGGACGACGAGTTCCGCTACGTCGTCAGCAACCGCGCCAACAACGAATTCCTGGGCAAACCCGAGGCGGAAGTGCTCGGTCGCACCGATTTCGACCTCATGCCCCGCGCCGTCGCCGAGCGGTGCCGGGCCAGCGACGCGGAAGCGCTCCGGCGCGGCACCGGCGTCGTGGCCGAAGAAGCCGCGAACGGCAAGATCTACCAGATCCTGAAGTTTCCGGTCCCGCTCGCGAACGGACGCACCGGCATCGGCAGCTTCGTCCGCGACGTGACCGCCCGCCGGCAAGCCGAGGAAATCCTGCGCCAAAGCGAGGAAAAATTCGCCAAGGTCTTCCAGACTTCCCCCTACGCCGTCCTCCTCACGCGCGCGGAAGACGGCCGCTTTCTCGACGCCAACGACGCCTTCGTCGCGCTGTTCGGCCATGCCAAGGACGCCCTGTTGGCCGATTCCACCCTCGGCGTCGGCCTGTGGGCGAACCCGGAAGATCGCGCGGCCGTCGTGGCCGCCCTGCGCCGCGGGGAAACCGTCGCGAACCGCGAATTCCGCTTCCGCGCCAAGGATGGCCGCGAACTGGTCGGGCTGTTTTCCACCCAATCGATCCAAATCGGCGAAACGACCTGCCTGCTGTCCAGCATCAACGACATCACCGAGCGCCAGCAGGCCGCGGATCGGCTGCGCGAGAGCGAAACTCGGCTCTCCGCCGCGCTGGACATGGCCCGGGCGGGTTACTGGGAGTACGACGTCGCCGCCGACGTCTTCACGTTCAACGACAACTTCTACCGGATCTACAAGACCACCGCCGCCCAAGCCGGCGGCTACCGGATGTCCTCCGCGGACTATGCGCGGCGCTTCTGCCATCCCGACGACGCGCCGGCCGTCGCGCGCGAGATCGCGGCGGCGCTCGCCAGCGCGAATCCCGACTACAGCCGCCAGATCGAGCACCGCATCCTGTGCGGCGACGGTTCCGTTGGCTACATCACCGTGCGCTTCTTCGTCGTCAAGGATGCGCAGGGCCGCACCGTCAAAACCTACGGCGTCAACCAGAACATCACCGAGCGCAAGCAAGCCGAAGACAAGCTCCGCGCCAGCCTCGAACGCCTCCAGGACGTCGCCGCCAACGTCCCCGGCGCGATCTATCAGCTCCAGATCGGCCGCACCGGCGCGCTGGAAGTGCCCTTCATGAGTTCCGGCTGCGAAGCCCTCTTCGAGCGGCCGGTCGCCGAAATGGATTTCGCCGGGCTGTTGTTCGACCACATGCACGTCGGCGACCGCGCGCTCTTCGAGCATTCCCTCGCCGCCGCCGCGCAGAAAATGGAACGCTGGAACCTGGAATTCCGCATCGCCGCGCCGGACGGACGGACCAAGTGGCTCCGCGCGTCCGCCAATCCCCGGAAGCTGTCCGGCGGCGGCATCCTCTGGAACGGCGTCCTGCTCGACATCACGCGCCTCAAGCAGGCCGAAGAAGCCCGCCGGGAAAGCGAAGAGCGCCTGCAGCTGCTCGTCAAGAACTCCTCCGACGTCATCGCCGTCGTCGATGCCGCCGGCCGGCTCAAGTACGTCAGTCCCGCCGAAGAACCCTTCAGCGGTTTCCAGGCCGAGGAACTCGTCGGCAAGACCATCCGCGACGTCGTCCACCCCGAAGACCTGGACGCGACGCTCGGGGCTTTCCAGGCCGCGATCGCCCAGCCGGAGAAATCCCACCGCGTCGAATGTCGCCACGTGCACAAGACCCGGGGCTGGATCCCCGTGGAAATCGTCGGCCAGAACTTCCTGGACGAGCCCGCCGTCCAAGGCGTCATCGTCAGCGTGCGCGACGTTTCCGAACGGCGGCAGGCCGAAGAGGAAATGTCGCGGCAGCTCGCAGAACTGCGCCGGTGGTACGCCGTCACGCTCGGCCGCGAAAACCGCGTCGCCGAACTCAAGCGCGAAGTCAACGCGCTGGCCCGGCGTCTCGGCGAGGCGCCGCCCTATCCCCGCGCGGAGGAACCGGCGCCGTGAAGGCTTCGGTCCATTTCAAGCTCGCGCGGCATTTCGTCTTCGCGGCGCTCGTGATCGGCGCATCTTGGGCCGCCGGTCTCCACGCCGACCACACCCTGCGCGCGGCCCTGCTCCGGCACGCCCGCATCGCCGCGACCGCCATTTGCCCCGACCACGCCGCCGCCCTGACGGGCACCGCCGCCGATCGCGACACCGCCCTCCATCGGCACTTCCGCGAGCGGCTCGCTCAAATCCGCGACGCCCTCCCGGATTGCCGTTTCGCCTACCTCATGGCCCGCCGCCCCGACGGCGCCATCGTCTTTCTCGCCGACGGCGAACCCGAAGATTCCCCCGATTTTTCGCCGCCCGGACAGGTCTACACCAATCACACGGCCACGCTGCTCGCCGCGCTCGACCAAGGCCAAGCCGGCATCGAAGGCCCGCTGGCCGATCCGTGGGGCGTCTGGGTCAGCGCCATGGCGCCCCTCGCCCTGCCCGACCGCGGCCGCCCCATCGTCCTCGGCCTCGACGTCGATGCCCGCCGCTGGAAATGGATCGTCGTTTCCCAGGCGGCCGTGCCGGCCATTCTGGCCACGGCGACGCTCCTGCTGGCTTGGCTGGCGACGGGGCTGCTCGCCAGCCGCCGCGCGCTCCGGCGGCACCAAGCCGAACTGGAAACCAGCGAACACCGCTTCGCCGAACTGGCCGAGCGGAGCCGCACCATGGTTTGGGAGGTGGATGCCCAAGGCCTGTACACCTACGTCAGCCAAGCCTGCCTGCCCATTCTGGGCTATCGCCCCGACGAAATGGTCGGGCGCCTGCATTTCTACGAACTGCATTACCCGGAAGGAAGCGAAGCCTTCAAGCGCGCCGTCCTCCAGCGGATCGCGAGCAACGAGCCGGTCGTGAACGAGGAAATCGCCGTGCGCGCCAAGGATGGCCGCCTGGTCTGGCTGCTCACCAACGGATTTCCGGTGCGAAACGCCGACGGCACGCTGCGCGGGTATCGCGGCCACAACGTCGACGTCACCGCGCGCAAGCAGGCCGAAGCCGACCTGCGCGCCAGCGAAGCCCAGAAAAAGACCATCTTGGACCACATCCCCGCCAGCATCGCCTTGCTCGATCCGGAACTGCGCGTGCTCTGGGCCAACCGCACCGCCGCCGCCTCCGTGAACCGGCGGCCCGAAGACATGGTTGGCGCGCCCTGCCACGTGTTCTGGGGCGATCCCCAAAAACCTTGCGAAAACTGCCCGGCCATCGAAGCCGTCCGCACCCGGCGGGAAAGCCACGAAATCGTCCGCACGCCCGACGGCCGCGTCTGGGAGGAAAGCGGCGTGCCGTTGCTGGACGACGCCGGCCACCTCGTCGCCGTCGTGGAAATCGCCATCGACGTCACCGCGCGCACCGCCACGGAACAACGGATGCGCGAGCTGCTGGCGGAAAGCACCCAAGCCCGCCAGGCCTTGCTCGGCATCCTCGAGGACCACGACCGGGCGGAAGCCGATCTGAAGCGCCTCGCCACCGCCATCCAGCAGTCCGCCGATTCCATCGTCGTCACCGACGCGCGCGGCACCATCCAGTACGTCAATCCGGCCTTCGAAACCGTGACCGGCTATGCCCGCGCGGAAGCCATCGGCCAGAATCCCCGCATTCTCCACAGCGGCCGGCAGGACGACGCCTTCTACCGCCAGATGTGGGACGTGCTGGCTTCCGGCAAAACCTGGAAAGGCCGGTTCGTCAACCGCCGCAAGGACGGCGCGCTCTACACCGAAGACGCCGTCATTTCTCCGGTGTTCGACGCCCAAGGACACGTCGTCAATTTCGTCGCCGTCAAGCGCGACGTGTCCGAACAGCTGCACCTCGCCGCCCAGCTCAACCAAGCCCAGAAGATGGATTCCATCGGCCGCCTCGCCGGCGGCGTGGCCCACGACTTCAACAACATGCTCACCGTCATCCTCGGCCATGCCGAAATGAAACTGGCCGCTGCCGACCTCGATCCCGCCCTGCGCGACAGCCTCGAAGAAATCCGCCACGCCGCGACCAATTCCGTCGCCCTCACGCGCCAGTTGCTGGCCTTCGCCCGCCAGCAGACCATCGCGCCCCGCCTCCTCGACCTGAACGCCGCCGTGAACGGTTCCTTGCAGATGCTGCGGCGCCTCATCGGCGAAAACGTCGAACTCGCCTGGCAACCCGCCGCCGCCGCGCCCTTCGTCAGGGCCGATCCCGCCCAGATCGACCAGATCCTCGTCAATCTGTGCCTCAACGCCCGCGACGCCATTTCCGGCGCCGGCCACGTCGCGATCGAAACCGGAACGGCCGTCTTCGACGCCGCCTACTGCGCCCAACATCCCGGCGCCGCGCCCGGCGACTACGCGCGCCTCGCCGTCCGCGACGACGGCTGCGGCATGGACGAGGAAACGCTCGCCCACGTCTTCGAACCCTTCTACACGACGAAAGCGCCGGGCGCCGGCATCGGCCTCGGGTTGTCCATGGTCTACGGCGCGGTCAAGCAGAACAACGGCTACGTCGACGTCGCCAGCGCGCCGGGCCAAGGCACGGTCTTCCACGTGTACCTGCCGCTCTGCGCCGGCCCCAAACCCGTCGCCCCGCCGGCGCCCCCCGCTTCTCCTGCCGTCGGCCGGAAAACCATCCTGCTCGTCGAGGACGAACCGGCCATCCTCGCCATGGCCGCCCAGATGCTCGATGGCCTGGGCTACGACGTGCGCGCCGCCCGCACCCCCGCCGAGGCCATCCGCCTCGTCCAGGAACATCCCGGCGACCTGCATCTGCTGATCACCGACGTCGTCATGCCCGGCATGAACGGCCGCGACCTCGCCCGCACCCTCGACGATCTGCGCCCCGGCCTCCGCCACCTCTACATGTCCGGCTACACCGCCGACGTCATCGCCCGCAACGGCATCCTCGACGACCATCTCCACTTCCTCCACAAGCCCTTCTCGTTGGATGAACTGGCCGCCAAAGTCCGCGAAACGCTCGAATCCTGATTTGTTCCCACCCTCCGACCATCGGCGGTGAAATTCATCCCATCACCTTGTCCCCGTTCGCGTAATGTCCCATGCCATGCGGACGATGGACGGCGAATCGCCGAACGAAAATCGGGAACAATTCGGCGTTGACATATTCCTAATAACAACATAATATATTATTAATATTGCGTTGAGGGAATCCGTACGCCGGAGGTTGCCATGAGATTCAGAGTGCTGTTGATCGACGATGAAGAAAGCCTGTGCGAGACGCTCAAATATGGTCTCGAAGCAACGGGTCGATTCGAAGTCGGTTTCGCCACGGACGGCAAAACGGGACTGCTCATGGCCCGCAAAGGTTCTCCGGACGTCATTCTCCTCGACGTCTGCATGCCGGGTATGAGCGGACTCGACGTGCTCCGCACGCTCAAGGCGAAATATCCCCTGTCGGAAATTCCCGTAATCATGTTTTCCGGCTTGCAGGACGAAGCCACCAAGATGGAATGCAACTACCTGTACGGGGAAGAATACGTCGAAAAACCGATCTCGCTCGCCGCGCTCCAAAATCGGCTCGAAGCCGTCCTGCGCCGCATCGGCAAGCTGGCGCCCCTGCCGGCCGCCGCCATTCCGTAAAGCGGTCTTCGTTTTCCGCGGCCGGCCGCGGCGAGGCCGGCCGGCCCGCGCCGCCGCCGCCCGGATCTAGCGTCGTTCCCGGCCCGCGTAATGCGTGTGCAGCAGTTCGTGCGATTTGTGGCCGAGCGGCTTGCCCAGGAAATCCCGGTACAGTTCCGCCACCGCCGGGTTGTCGTGCGATTTGCGCAGCTTCTTGGATTCGTCTTCGGCGTAGATCGCGGAAATGCGCTTGAGCCGCACGTTGTCGTCCGTGAAGCGCGGCTGTCCGCCGCCGCCGATGCAGCCGCCGGGACAGGTCATCACTTCGATGAAATGGTACTGCGCCTCGCCGGCGCGGATCATTTCCAGCAGCTTCCGCGCGTTGCCCAGCCCATGCGCCACGGCCACCTTCAGCTCCGCTCCTTCCAGGAACGACCACGCCGGCTGCGTCCGCTCGATCTTGAGCGCCGCTTCCTTGATGCCCTCGAGGCCTTCGATGGGCTTCACGTGCAGGTTCTCCGCCGGCAGCTCGCGGCCGGTCACGATTTCGTAGGCCGTGCGCAGCGCCGCTTCCATCACGCCGCCCGTGTTCGCGAAGATGTCCGCCGCGCCGCTGGACAGCCCCAGCGGGGCGTCCATCTCGCCGTCCGGCAGTTCCGTGAACGCCAGGTTGGCCTGGCGGATCATCCGCGCCAGCTCGCGCGTGGTGAGGACGTGGTCCACGTCGGGCAGGCCG
>CAYTEK010000103.1:0-284 GCA_964436715.1 uncultured Verrucomicrobiota bacterium
TGCGCGTACCGCTCGATCGCGATCCGCGAGATGGTGCTCGCCAAGCTGAAGGAAGCGGCGGTGGCGGACATCGTGATCGAGCGGTACGCGCAGCGCGCCCGCGTGACGGTCTACACGGCCCGGCCGGGCGTGGTGATCGGCCGCAAGGGCGAAGGCATCGACAAGCTTCGCGAGGAGCTGAGCGCCAAGACCGGCAAGGAAATCTACGTGGAAATCAAGGAAGTGCGCAGTCCGGACACGAACGCGCAGCTGGTGGCGGAAAGCATCGCCCTGCAGCTCGAGCG
>CAYTEK010000103.1:294-10209 GCA_964436715.1 uncultured Verrucomicrobiota bacterium
TGGAACACTACATGGTCGGCAAGGTGCCGCTGCAGACGCTGCGCGCGGACGTGCAGTACGGCTTCGCCGAAGCGAACACGATGGCCGGCAAGATCGGCGTGAAGTGCTGGATCTGCCAGAAGCCCGAAGCGGCCGACGCCAAGGCCCCGAGCAAGGAGAAGTCGTATGCCCCTTATGCCTAAACGCGTGAAGTACCGCCAGAGCCAGCGCGGGTCCCGCAAGGGCTACGCGATGTCCGGCAACAGCCTGGCGTTCGGCGAATACGGCCTGCGCGCGCTGGAGCGCTGCTGGCTGACCAACATCCAGATCGAAGCCTGCCGCGTGGCGATGAACCGCGAAATGAAGCGCAAGGGCAAGCTGTGGATCCGGGTCTTCCCCGACAAGTCCTATTCGAAGAAGCCGCTCGAAGTCCGCATGGGCAAGGGCAAGGGCGCGATCGAAGGCTGGGTCGCGGTGATCCGCCCGGGCCGCGTGCTGTTCGAAATGGACGGCATCAGCGAGCCGCAGGCGATGGAATGCCTGCGCCTGGCCGCCACCAAGCTGCCGATCCGCACGACGTTCGTGCGGCGCGGCGTCACCCTGTAAGAGGAGCGAGCGAGCGATGAAGGCAAGAGAAGTCCGCGATCTGACCGCCGACGAACAGGCGCAAAAGCTGGCGGAGTTGGAAAAGGAACTGTTCAACCTGCGCATCCAGCAGACCGCCGGCCAGCTGGAGAAGCCCGACCGCGTCCGCCTCGTGCGGCGCGACATCGCGCGCATTCGGACGATCATGAACCAGGCGAAAGCCGCGAGGTAAGCGATATGGCGACTGAAACGAGAAATCCGCGCAAAGAGCGCACGGGCGTCGTGGTGAGCGATGCGATGAACAAGACGGTGGTGGTGCAGGCCGAGCGCCGCATCGTGCACCCCGTCTACGGCAAGGTCATGCGCCGCAGCAAGAAATACTACGCGCACGACGAGAAGAACGAAGCGAAGAAGGGCGACCGCGTGATCATCGCCGAGACGCGCCCCCTGAGCAAGACGAAGCGGTGGCGCGTGGTGGAAATCGCCCAGCGCGCCGCCGGAAACGAGGTGTGAAATGATCCAGATGGAAACCGAATTGCCGGTGGCGGATAACACCGGCGCCCGCCTGGCCAAGTGCATCAAGGTGCTGGGCCAGCGCAAGACGGTCGCGCACATCGGGGACATCATCAAGGTGTCCATCCGCGAAGCGCAGCCCGTGGGCATGGTCAAGAAGGGCGAAGTCGCCCGCGCGCTGATCGTCCGCACCGCGGCGCCGATCCACCGCAAGGACGGCTCGACGCTGGCGTTCGACCACAACGCGGTCATCTTGGTCGACGACCAGAAGAACCCGCGCGGCAGCCGCATCTTCGGGCCCGTGGCCCGCGAGCTGCGCGACCTGAACTACATGAAGGTCATTTCCCTGGCTCCCGAGGTGCTGTGATGAACAAGGTCAAACTGCACGTGCGCCGCAACGACGTCGTCCGGGCCATCTCGGGCGAAGACGCCGACGGCAAGAAGACCGGCAAGGTGCTGAAGGTCTATCCCCAGACCGGCCGCGTCCTCGTCGAAGGCTTCAATTTCGTCAAGAAGCACCTGCGCAAGTCGCAGGACAATCCCAACGGCGGAATCGTCTCCAAGGAGGCGCCGCTGGCGGCCTCGAAGCTGGTGGTGGTGACCCGCGCCGCGAAGAAGACGGAAAAGGAATAGGGCGGTAGAGCATGTCGATCCTGAAAGAAAAATACCAAAAAGACGTGGTGAAGGCGCTGAAGGCCACCGGGAAGTATCCCTCCCCGATGGACCTGCCCAAGCTGACGAAGGTCGTGGTCAACATGGCGGTCAACGCCCAAGTGGACCGCGACACGCTGAAACTGGTGGCGGACGACCTCGCGAAGATCACGGGCCAGCGGCCCTCGATCCGCAAGGCGACGAAGAGCATCTCGAACTTCAAGCTGCGCGAAGGCATGCCCATCGGCGCGAAGGTGACGCTGCGCGGCGCGCGGATGTACGAGTTCCTCGAGCGGCTGATCCACGCGACCCTGCCGCGCATCCGCGACTTCCGCGGCGTGTCGCCGAAGGCCTTCGACGGCCGCGGCAACTACACGCTGGGCCTCAAGGAACAGACCTTGTTCCCCGAGATCGAGTCGGACAAGGTCAAGCGCGTCCAGGGCATGGACATCACGATCGTGACCACCGCGAAGAACAACGCGGACGCCAAGGAGCTGCTGCAGCTGCTGGGCATCCCGTTCGCAACCGCATAAGTTTGGAAAGGGAGGAAAGACCTTGGCTAAGATATCATGGATGGTGAAGGCGTCGCGCGAACCCAAGTTCGCCGTGCGCGGATATCGCCGGTGCCGGCGGTGCGGGCGTTCGCGCGCCTATATTCGGAAGTTCCAGCTGTGCCGCATTTGCTTCCGCGAATTGGCGTCCGAAGGGAAGATCCCGGGCGTCGTGAAAGCCAGCTGGTAGGACGGGAGGATAACATGAGCTGTTCTGACCCCATCGCGGACATGCTGACCCGCATCCGCAACGCGAGCAAGGCCGGCCTGCCGGTCGCCGAAATGGGCCATTCGCGCCTCAAGGCCGAAGTCGCCCGGATCCTGAAGAAGGAAGGCTACGTCGCCGACGTGGCCGAGGGCGACGACGCCGGCAAGAAGACGCTGCGCGTGACCTTGAAGTACGACTACAACGAGAAGCCCATCATCCAGCAGCTCCGCCGCGTCAGCAAGCCGGGCCTGCGCCGCTACGTGGCGGCCGCCGACATCCCGCGCGTGCGGGGCGGCATGGGCACGTCGGTCTTGAGCACCAGCCGGGGCGTCATGTCCGACCGCGAGGCCCGCGCGGCCCACGTGGGCGGCGAAGTGCTCTGCCAGGTCTGGTAATTCGGAGGCGAGAAACAACATGTCGAGAATCGGAAAACAGCCGGTGGTCTTGCCGGCGGGCATCTCCGCCAAGGTGGCCGACGGGGTCGTGACCCTGAAGGGCCCCAAGGGCGAGCTGGCGCTGAAGACCCCGGAAACCATCGCGGTGACCCTCGAAGGCAACGTGCTGAACGTCGCCCGCGGCGGCGAAGACAAGCAGAGCCGGGCGGACCACGGCACGATCCGCGCCCTGCTGCAGAACATGGTCGTCGGCCTCAAGGACGGCTACAGCCGCGAACTGGAAATCCAGGGCGTGGGCTTCAAGGCCGCCATCGCCGGCAACAAGCTGACGTTGAACGTGGGCTACTCCCACCCGGTGGAATACACGGTGCCGGACGGCATCACCGTGGCCGTGACCGACGGCACGCAGCTGAAGGTCAGCGGAATCGACAAGCAACTGGTGGGGCAAGTGAGCGCCCGCATCCGTTCCTTCCGGCCGCCCGAGCCCTACAAGGGCAAGGGCGTGCGCTACAAGGACGAGCGCGTGCGCCGGAAAGCGGGCAAGACGGTGGCGTAACCATGAAAGTGAAGAATCAAAAGGATTATCGTGTGCGCCGGCACCTGCGCCTGCGCCAGAAGGTGCAGGGCACGGCGGAACGGCCGCGCCTGAGCGTGTTCGTGTCCAACCAGCACTTCTACGTGCAGTTCATCGACGACGCCGCGGGCAAGACCTTGGCGGCGGTCTCGACGCTGGCCGGCTCCCTGAAGGGCCAGAAGCTGAACGTCGCGACGGCCAAGCAGCTCGGCGCCTTGGCCGCCCAGGCCGCGAAGGAAAAAGGCATTTCCGCGGTGGTTTTCGACCGCGGCGGATTCGCCTTCCGCGGGCGCCTGCAGGCGCTCGCCGCCGCGCGCGCGAAGGCGGCCTGCAGTTCTAGAGCTTCCCAACCCGAGGAAAACCGGATGATGAAACGCTAATTCAAGAAGAACGAAGAACCCAAGAGCCCCGGCGAGGCGACCGAGCGCGTGGTGGAAGTGAACCGCTGCGCGAAGGTCGTCAAGGGCGGCCGGCGCTTCAGCTTTTCCGCGCTCGTGGTCGTGGGCGACCGCAAGGGCCAGGTGGGCTATGCGCTGGGCAAGGCGCGCGAAAACGCCGACGCCATCCGCAATGCCACGGAAACCGCGCGCCGCAACATGATCAAGGTCACGATGAACGACCGGACGATCCCCCACGAGGTGATCGGCCGCTGCGGCGCCTCGCGCGTCATGCTCAAGCCCGCCTCCAAGGGCACGGGCGTGATCGCCGGCGGCGGCGCCCGCGCGGTGCTGGACCTCTCCGGGGTCCGCGACGTGCTGGCCAAGTCGCTCGGCGCCTCCAGCGCGCTCAACGTCGTCAAGGCCACCATGGACGGCCTCATGCAGCTGCGCTCCCGCGAGGAGATCGCGGCGCTGCGCCAATAGACTCGGAAAGGGCAAGAGACCATGAATCTGCATTCGTTGAAGAACGTCCGCGGCGCGAAGAAGCGCCGCATGCGCGTGGGCCGGGGCGAATCCTCCGGCAAGGGCCGGACCGCCGGCAAGGGCAACAAGGGCCAGATGAGCCGCACGGGCCACAAGCACAAGCCCCTGTTCGAAGGCGGCCAGATGAAGCTGATCCGGCGCATTCCCAAGCGCGGGTTCACGAGCCCCAACCGCGTGGCCTACGCGGCGCTGAACGTCGGCGAGCTGGCGAAGATCGCGCCGGCCGGCGACGTCACGCCCGCGGTCCTCGCGGCCGCCGGCCGCATCGGCGCCAAGAGCCGGATTAAGATCCTCGGCGGCGGCGACTTCGCCGGCGCGCGGAAGGTCCAAGCCCATGCGTTCAGCGCGGCGGCCAAGGCCAAGATCGAGCAGGCGGGTGGATCCTGCGAAGTGATTTCCTGATCGATTCGAAAGGGGTTCCCCGATGCTTTCCGCTTTCGCCAACAGCCTGAAGATTCCCGAACTGCGCCAGCGCATCTTCTTCACGGTCGCGCTGATCTTCGTGTGCCGCCTGATTTCCGTGATCCCGGTTCCGGGCGTGGATGCGGAAGCGCTGCGGGCCATCATGGACCGCATGGCGGCGCAGGGCGGGGACATCGGCTTCATGGGGCTGCTGGACCTGTTCAGCGGCGGCGCCTTGACGCAGGCGGCGATCGGCGCGCGGGGCATCATGCCCAGGATCAGCGCCTCGATCATCCTGCAGCTGCTGACGGCGGTGGTGCCTGCGCTGGAGAAGCTGGCCCGCGAAGGCGACGCCGGCCGCCAGCAGATCATTCAGTACGGCCGCTACCTGACCGTGGGCCTCTGCGTGCTGCAAGGCTACGCGATGGCCGCCGTCCTGCTGCGGCCCGAGGCGCTCGGCCTGCAGGTGCTGGACGGCGAAGCCATCGTGACGATGTCCCGCGTGCCGTTCCTCCTGCTGGCGGTGCTGACGATGACGACGGGCACGATGATGCTGATGTGGCTCGGCGAGCAGATCACGGCCCGCGGCATCGGCAACGGCATCTCCCTGATCATCACCATCAGCATCGTGAGCCGCCTGCCCGGCGCGATCGACCAGACGATCAGCATGTTCCGGACCGGCGCGGCCAACGTCTTCATGCTCGTGGCGATGCTCGTGCTGGCGTTCCTGGTGATCGGCGGCGTGATCGCCGTGACGCAGGCGCAGCGGAAGATCCCGGTGCAGTACGCCAAGCGCGTCGTCGGCCGGAAGACCTACGGCGGGCAGAGCACCTACATGCCCCTGCGCGTGAACTATTCGGGCGTCATGCCGATCATCTTCGCGCAGGCGATCCTGATGTTCCCCGAACGGCTCCTGATGATGGTGCCGATCGATGCGGTCAAGAGCTTCGCTCAGGTCTACCTGCGCTATGGCGGGCCCGTCTACCTGACGTTGTACGCGCTGATGATCCTGTTCTTCTCCTACTTCTGGGTGGCGACCCAGTTCCATCCGGTGCAGATCGCCGACGACCTGAAGAAGTACGCCGGCTCCGTGCCCGGCATCCGGCCCGGCAAGCCGACGGCGGAATTCCTCGATCGGGTGATGACGCGCATCACGCTGGCGGGCGCGGTGTTCCTGACGGCGATCGCGGTGCTGCCGATGATTCTCGCCAGCACGTTCCACATCCCGGGCATGGTGGCGCAGTTTTTCGGCGGCACCAGCTTGCTGATCATCGTGGGCGTCATGCTCGACACGATGCGCCAGGTGGAATCGCACCTCGTCACGCGCCACTACGACGGCTTCCTCCGCAAGGGCCATCTGCGCGGCCGCCGCTAGGCCGCAGGAAAAGGAGCGATCCGCATGAAAGCCATCATTCTCCTCGGCGCGCCCGGCGCGGGCAAGGGCACCTTGGCCGAAGGCATCCGCAGCTCGACGGATTACCTCCACGTTTCCACCGGCGACATGCTGCGCGCGGCCATCAAGGCCGGCAGTCGGACCGGCCTGGAGGCGAAGGCCTACATGGAGAAGGGCGAACTGGTGCCCGACGCCGTCATCCTGCGCATCGTGGGCGAACGCCTGGCGCAGGGGCAGGCGACGGACAAGTACATGTTCGATGGATTTCCCCGCACGCTGGAACAGGCCCGCCAGCTCGACGAAACGCTCGCGAAGCTCGGCGCGGCCGTCAATCAGGTTTTCCTGCTCGAAGTGCCCACGCCCGTCATCGTCAGCCGCCTGAGCGGCCGCCGGATCTGCAAGAGCTGCGGCGCGGTCTACCACGTGACGAACATCCCCCCCAAGCAGGAGGGGGTCTGCGACCAGTGCGGCGGCCCGCTGTACCAGCGGCCCGACGACAGCGAAGCCACCGTGCTGAACCGGCTGGAAGTCTACCAGCGGCAGACGGCGAGCCTCATCGATTTCTACGAAAAGAAGGGCATCCTGATCCGCATCAACGCCGGGACGAATCCCCAGGCCGCGACGGCGGAGCTGATGGCCAAGCTTTCCTGAGCCGATTCGGCCGATGATTCCGATCAAGACCCCGGCGGACCTGAAGCGCATGCGCACCGCATGCCGTTTGTCCGCCCAGATCCTGGCGGAAGTGACGGCGCAGATCCGGCCGGGCACGACCACGGGCGAACTCGACGCGTTCGCCGCCGCGCGGATGCGGGCGCTCGGGGTCGAAAGCGCGTTCTTTGGATATGCTGGATTTCCGGGCTACACGTGCATCTCCCTCAACGAGGAGGTGGTGCACGGGATTCCCGGACCGCGGGTGATCAACGCCGGCGATCTCGTCAGCGTGGACCTGGGCGTGAAGGCCGAGGGCTTCATCGGCGACAACGCGACGACGGTGTGCGTCGGCACGGTGGACGCCGCCTCGGCGCGGCTGTGCGCGGTCTGCGCGGCGGCGCTGGCGGCGGGCATCGATGCCGCGCGCGCCGGCCGCCGCCTGAGCGACGTCGGCCACGCCGTGCAGACGGTGGCCGAGGCGGCCGGTTTCGGCGTGGTGCGCGACTATTGCGGCCACGGCGTGGGCCGCAAGCTGCACGAGGAGCCGCAGATTCCGAACTTCGGAGAGCCCGGCCGCGGGCCGCTCCTGAAGCCGGGGATGACGCTGGCCATCGAGCCGATGATCAACCAGGGCACCTTCGCGGTGGAAACGCTGCCCAACCGGTGGACGGTGCGGACCTGCGACGGCAAGCGCTCCGCGCATTTCGAGCACACGGTGCTCGTGGTGGCGGAGGGCCCGGCGGAAATCCTGACGTGCGCGGAAAAGAAATAATTGAGCTGGACGCGGAAGTGCGCGACGTGATAGAAACTCGCGCTTTCCGTGCCAGACTAGGGAACGGACATGAATTTACGGCGTTCGTCCCGCGGGAGAAAATGCCCGCGTCCGGTGGAGTTTGTCTTCCGGGCGCGAGAGTGCGCGTGCAGATGTCGCCGTTCGACATGTCGCGCGGAGAGATCGTGGAAGTCTTGAAGACAGAGGTTGGAAGATGAAAGTCAGAACATCGGTGAAACGGATTTGCGAGCGCTGCAAGATCGTGCGTCGCAAGGGCGTGGTGCGGGTCATCTGCACCGATCTGCGTCACAAGCAGCGCCAGGGTTAAGGTCAGGAGAAGAAGAGCAATGCCCAGAGTGATTGGTGTCGATGTCCCGGGAAAGAAGCGCGTGGAGTACGCGCTGCGCTACATCTACGGCGTGGGCCCGGCCCGCGCGAAGGAACTGGTGGAGCGCCTGAAGATCAATCCGGCCAAGAAGGCCGACGAACTGACGGGCGAGGAAATCGCCAATCTGTCGAAGATGCTTCAGGAAGAGTACGTGGTGGAAGGCGACCTGCGCCGCGAGGTGTCGGGCAACATCCGTCGCCTGATCGCCGTGAACTGCTACCGGGGCATCCGCCATCGCAAGGGTTTGCCGGTTCGCGGCCAGCGCACCAGCACGAACGCCCGCACCCGCAAGGGGCCCCGCAAGACCGTCGGCGCCGTCCGCGGCAAGGAAGCCCGTTCGGCCGTCAAGAGCACCGCCGGGGCCGCGCCCGCCGCCGCGCCGGCCGCCCCCGCCAGCAAGTAGAGGATCTGAATCATGGCCGAAGAACCCATAGATGAAGGGAAGGCGCCGACCGCGCCTGCCGCCGCCGAAGCCGCTCCCGCCGCCGCCGCCGATGCCGCCGCGACCGAAGGGGAGGGCAAAGTCCGCCGTCGCGCCAAGGGCGCGAAGAACGTGCCCGTGGGCGTCGTCCACATCCTGGCCTCGTTCAACAACACCACCGTCAGCATCACCGATCCGCGCGGCAACGTCGTCGCGTGGAGCAGCGGCGGCCGCTGCGGCTTCAAGGGCTCCCGCAAGAGCACGGCCTACGCGGGCACCGTCGTTTCGCAGGAGGCCTGCAAGGTCGCCGTCGGCTGCGGCATGCACGCGGTCGAGATCCTGGTGCAGGGTCCCGGCTCCGGCCGCGAATCCGCCATCCGCGCCGTGCAGGCGGCGGGCCTGGCGATCTCGGGCATCAAGGACATCACGCCGGTGCCGCACAACGGCTGCCGCGCCCGCAAGCGCCGCCGCGTCTAACCAATCTTCAAGAGGAAGGAACCACACCCATGGGCAGATACATTGGACCGGCGTGCAAGCGCTGCCGTCGGCAGGGAATCAAGCTCTTTCTGAAGGGCGATCGTTGTTACATGGCCAAGTGCCCGATCGAGCAGGGCCACTCCATTCCCGGCATGCACGGCGGTCGCCGTCCGCGCCTCAAGGACTATGGCGTCCAGCTGCAGGAAAAGCAGCGGCTTCGCAACATGTACGGCATGCAGGAAGGCCAATTCCGCCTGTTTTTCCAACGCGCCCTGCGCGCCCGCGGCGTCACCGGCGAACTGCTGCTGCAGGCGCTCGAGATGCGCCTGGACAACGTCGTCTATCGCATGGGCCTCGCGCCCTCCCGCCGTTCCGCGCGCCAGTTCGTGCTGCACGGCCACGTCCGCGTCGATGGCCGCAAGGTCAACGTGCCGTCCTACAAGGTGAAGCCCGGCGAAACGGTGCCGGCGCGCGACGTCAAGCGCAGCCGCGACGATTCCAAGGCCCACCTCGACGCGGCCGAAAGCCGCGGCTGGCCGTCCTGGATGACCGTGGACAAGGCCGAGCACAAGGCGGTGATCGACCACGTGCCGACGCGCGACGAAATCGCGCCGATCGTCAACGAGCAGTTGATCGTCGAATTGTATTCGAAGTAATAGTTCCCGTCGATAAACCCGCCATACGTTCCGGCCAACGCCCGGGACTGGAAGGACAATGACCATGAGTACTCGTCTCAACCGGTTCGAGATGCCCAAGTTCGTCGCCAAGGACGAAGCCACGGCCACCGCGACCTACGCCCAATTCACCGCCGAGCCCTTCGAAGCCGGCTACGGCCGCACGATCGGCAATTCCCTGCGCCGCGGGCTGCTGTCGTCCCTCGAAGGCGCCGCGATTTCCTCCGTGCGCATCCAGGGCGCCGAACACGAATTCTGCCACCTGAAGGGCTGCGTCGAAGACGTCACCGACATCGTCCTGAACCTCAAGAAGGTCCTGCTGAACATGTACTCCCGCCAGCCGAAGATGCGGCGCATC
>CAYTEK010000104.1:0-10203 GCA_964436715.1 uncultured Verrucomicrobiota bacterium
TCGCTTCCTGCCCGTACTTAAATACTTCCATTGCGCTTTTCCAATTCCAGCAGCCCGGACGGCTCGGAGAGCCGTCCCTACCTTTCGATCCACAGAAACTATTCCCGCCGCGAACGCGCGTAGACGTCCCACAGGGCGTCGCGGGCGGAACGGGGATCGGGCGCGTAGGCGATGAGGCCATCCTCGTGTCCGGCCATCACCATGACGGCGACGGGCGGCAAGCTTGCGGCCAGGCGGCCGACGGCGCGCGCCATTTCGGGCGTGCCGAACGCCGCGTCGGCGGGGGTGCAAGCCGCGCCTTCCCGCATCAATAGTCGGAACATCGCGCGGTCGTGGATGTGGATCACGGCTTGCGCGTCGGGCCGCGCGGCGTAGATCGCGCCGTGGCTCATGGATTCCGACGAAGCCGGCAGCGGGCCGCGGCAGACCACGCTGTTTTTCTCGACGTCGAACGAAACGACCTCGCAGAAATGCGCGGCGGCGATGGGAAACTTCAGGCCGGTGCCGCTGCCGGTGATGACGAAGCGGTGGGTTCCCGCGATGCGTGCGCTGACGTTGCCGTAGCCGATGCCGTCGGGCAGGACGCCGATCAATTCCCACTCGTGCAGGTCGTCGCGGATGCGCATGAGCTCGTGCAGGCGCGGATGCGCCGGGGCGGGCGCCGCCTCGTGCGCGAACGAGAACTTGATGTAGCCCTCGTCCCTATGGATGGAGGTCGGCATAGAGGGCGCGGAGTCCTTCGCGAGAGGCCGGGGCCAGGCCGCGTTCGGTGAGGATGCCGGTGACGAGGCGGGCCGGGGTCACGTCGAAGCCGTAGTTCGCGGCGGGGGTTTTTTCCGGACAGATGCGGACGGTGGCCGGCTGGTTCGCGACGTCGTCCCAGCCGGTCATGAAGCGCACTTCCTCGGAGCCGCGTTCTTCGATGACGATGTCGCGCACGCCGTCGGCGATGTCCCAGTCGATGGTGGAAGACGGCAGGACGGCATAGAAAGGCACGCCGTTGTCGCGCGCGGCGAGCGCCTTGAGGTAGGTGCCGATCTTGTTGGCGACGTCGCCCGCGGCGGTGCAGCGGTCGCAACCGACGAAGACGATGTCGACCATGCCGTGCTGCATGAGGTGGCCGCCGGCGTTGTCGGGAATGAGCGTGTGGAGCACGCCGTGGTGGCCCAGTTCCCACGTGGTGAGCGCGGCGCCCTGGTTGCGCGGCCGGGTTTCGTCCACCCAGACGTGGATCGGCAGGCCGGCGTCGAACGCGGCGTAGACGGGGGCGAGCGCGGTGCCGTAGTCCACGAACGCGAGCCAGCCGGCGTTGCAATGCGTGAGGACGTTGACGGGCCGGCCGCCCTTGCGGGCGGAAATTTCGCGCAGGAGCGGCAGCCCGTGCTGGCCCATGCGGCGGCAGAAATCGGCGTCTTCGTCGGTGATTTCCTGCGCGACGCGGAAGGCGCCGGCGAGGCGGTCGGCGGGCGCCGCGCAGCCGGCGAGGGCCCGAAGCATGCGGGCGACGGCCCATTCGAGATTCTTGGCCGTCGGCCGGGTGGCGCGGAGCGCGGCGGCTTCGGCCTGCATCTTTTCGGCGAAATCGGGCTGGGCGGCGTGCTGGCGGACGGCGAGATGGATGCCCCAGGCCGCGGCCGCGCCGATGAGGCCGGCGCCGCGCAGGTGCATTTTGCGGATGGCGCGGCACATGTCCGCCGGCGTGCGCAAGTCCATGAAGGCGAATCGATGCGGCAGAAGGGCCTGATCGATGATGCGGACGCAATCGGGACCTTCGGGCCAAATGGTGCGGTAATGCTGGCCATCGACGTTCATGGCCCGTTTTTCGCCGAAAACGGGGCGAGCGTCAAGCGGCGCCGCGCGTGCACATTTGCACAATTGTGCAAATATGCATATGGCGGCCGGAATCGGCGTTGAAAGGCGAAAGGTGGGGGCGTAAAGTGGCGCGCGAGTTTTCCACACCGTGGAAAAGGTTTTTCCACCGCGTGGAAAAATCCGGCAACGTTTTCCATGACATGGAAATATTTTCACGACGAGACAGGATGAACGGCAAGAAAAAGTTCAAGAAGGTGGCGGTGCTGATGGGCGGACCGTCGTCGGAGCGGGCGGTGTCGCTGCGCTCGGGGGCGGCGGTGGCGAAGGCGCTGCGGGAGCGGGGCTACGAAGTGGTCGAGGTCGTCGTGGGCGAGGACAGCTCGTTCGCGGTGCCGCCGGGAACCGAGGTGGCGTTCGTGGCGATGCACGGACATTTCGGCGAGGACGGGACGATCCAAGCATTGCTGCGCCGGCAGGGCGTGCCGCATACGGGGTCGAGCCCGGAGGCGAGTCGCCGGGCGTTCGACAAATCGCTGAGCAAGCCGACGATGGTGCAGGCGGGGATTCCGACGCCGAAACACGAATTCCTGCGCCAAGGGCAGCCGCGCACGCTGCCGCTGCCGGTGGTGGTGAAGCCGGTGCGGCAGGGGTCGAGCGTGGGCGTGTCGCGTGTGTTTCGCGAAGAGGACTGGGCGCCGGCGCTGGATTTGGCGCTGGGTCTCGACGAAATCGCGCTGGTGGAAGAATACATTCCGGGACGCGAACTGACGGTGGGCGTGGGGGGCGACGTCGTGCTGCCGCTGCTCGAGATCGTCGCGCCGGACGGCTTCTTCGACTACCGCGCGAAATACACGAACGGGGTGTCGCAGCACGTGCTCCCGACGGACATTCCCGAGGAAACGGTTCGCGCCTGCCAGGCCGCGGCGCTGGCGACGTTCCGCGCGCTGGGGTGCAGCGGCATGGGCCGGGTGGACATCCGCCTGCGGCCGGACGGCGAGATTTTCGTGTTGGAACTCAACAACATCCCCGGGATGACGGAAATCAGCCTGCTGCCGGACGCGGCGAAAAGGCATGGGTGGAGCTTTCCCGAACTTTGCGAAATGATCCTGAACATGGTATGATCCGACGACAATCGAGGAGCAAACCATGAAGGTACTGAGAGTATTGGCGAATCCGAAAGCGGTGGAAAATTCGGCGAGCCTGAAGATCGAGCAGGCGTTCACGGCGGCGCTGAAGGCGCAGCATCCCGAGGCGCAGATTCTGACGATCGACGTCTACAAGGACGAAATTCCGCTCCTGGACGCCAAGCTCCTGCCGGCGTTTTTCGGGGCGCCGCCGGCGGACGCGGAGACGGAGCGCAAGCGCGCCCGCCAGAAGGAAATCCTGGATCAATTCCTCGCGGCCGACCTGCTGGTGATCGCGACGCCGATGTGGAATTTCAACGCGCCGCCGATGCTGAAGGCGTTCATCGACACGATCCTGGTGGCGGGGAAGACCTTCAAGTACACGGCCGCGGGGCCGGTGGGCCTGGCGACGGGCAAGAAGGCCGTGCTGTGCATCGCCAGCGGCGGCGTCTACGAGGGCGCGATGGCGCCGTACGACACGCTGACGCCGATGCTGAAAACGCAGCTCGGTTTCATCGGCATTGCGGACGTGACGGTGCTGAATGCGCCCGGCCAAGGCGCCGGCGGCGAAAAGGCCCAAGCCAGCACGGCCGCCGCGTTGGCCCGGGCGCGGGAAGCGGCCCTGAAATTCTAGCCGGCCCCGCCGCCGCCAGACGCGCCGCGCCCCTCCGGGCCGCGGCGTTTTTGTTTGTCCAAGCGGCGCAACCGGATTGGGCACAAGTCGCCGGATGCGGCTGGGGCAGAGCGGTTCCGGGAAGGGACGCGGAAAAGGGTTTTCCGCGGGAGGGGGGTGTGGCATAGTGCGGGCTTGTTTCGAGGAAGAACATGACGGTGGAAAGGACAAGCGAGCGCCGGCGGAATTCGCCGGGGGGCAGCCGGCTGTACGCCACGGTGCGCGCGGTGGAGCGGCGCCGCGCGGGGCGGCGCCGTTCGCTGGCGGGGCTGGGCGTTCTGCTGGGCCTGGCGGCGTTGGCGGCGGGCGGCTATTGGGGCGGCCTCGAAGCGTGGCATGCGCTCTTCACCCAAAACGATTTCTTCCGGATTCGGCACGTCGAGGTCACCACCGACGGCGCGCTGGGCGCGGCTCAGGTCCAGGAATACGCGAAGGTGCGGGAAGGCCTCAATTTGTTCGCGGTGCGTCCGCAGGACGTGCGCGCGGCGCTGCTGTCCGTGCCGTTGATCGCCAACGCGCAGGTGGGACGCCGCCTGCCGGACACGCTCATCATCGAAGTGTCTGAGCGCGTGGCCGTGGCGCGCCTGGGCCGGCCGGGCGCGGGCTGTCCGCTGGCGGTGGACGTGACCGGCCACGTGCTGGGGCCCAGTTCCGTGCGGGCGAGCCTGCCGGTGATCCTGGGCGTGCGCGACGTCGGGCTGCGTCCCGGCGACGTGGTCCAGGATCCGATGCTGAAAGATGCGCTGACCGTGCTGGAAATCTGCAACGAAGCGAAGATGCGCGAAGCGCTGGTGGTCGCCTCCATCGGATTGGACAACGAGGAATGGCTCGACGTGGGCTTGGAAACGGGCGAGCAGGTCCTGCTGTCGCGCGACGGCCTCGCGGACAAGCTGCGGCAATTGCCGATCCTGCGGAAAGTGGCGAGCGACCGGGGCTTGGATTTGGCCGTGTACGACATGACGGTGGACCGCAACTTCGTGGGCCGGCCGCAGGGGCTGGCGGAAGCGGAGGCCGGCGCGCCGGAATGAGGCGCCGCGGCGCGGACCGCCCGGCCCGCAAACGAAAAGGACGAGAGACAGATGAACATCGAACCGATCGTCGCGCTGGAAATCGGCACGAGCCGCGTGCGGGTCTTCGTGGGCGAAGCCCGCGAAGACGGCGCGCTGATGATCACCGCGGTGGGCGATGCGGCCAGCAGCGGCATGCGCAAGGGCGAAATCTTCCATTTCGACAGCGTTTGCGCGTGCGTGGAAACGGCGCTGCGCCAGGCGGAGGAAGCCGCCGATCTCAAGATCAACGAAGTCTACCTGGCGCTGTCGGGCTCGCAGATCGAGGCCCTGCCCAGCCGGGCCGAAATCCCGGTGGATGGCGAGATCGCGCAGGAGGACGTGGACCACGTGCTGAAGATGGCCAAGGAAGTGACGTTGCCGGCCGACCGCGAGATCCTGCACAGCATTTTCGGGCAGTTCGGGGTGGATGGGCTGCGGGGCGTGACGCCGGTGGGCCTGGTGGGCAAGACGCTGTCGGCCGACATGCTGATCGTGCACGGCGTTCATTCGCGCATGGTGAACCTGGTGCGGGTCGTCAAGGCGCTGAAGCTGGAAATGGCGGAGCCGCTGTTCAGCGGCCTGTGCTCGGCCCAGGCGGCGCTGTCCGCGGAACAGAAATTGCAGGGCGTTCTGCTGATCGATCTGGGCGGCGGCAAGACGGATTACGTGGTCTACGCGCAGGCGAAAATCGCGGATGCCGGCGTGATCGGCGTGGGCGGGGACCACGTGACCAACGACGTGGCGCGCGCCTTCCGGCTGGCGACGACGGAAGCCGAGGCGCTGAAACTGCAGCACGGCGACGCCATGGTGAGCGGCGCCGGCCGCACGCGCCGCCTGCCGCTGCCGACGGCGACCGGCGAGGCGCCGCGCACCGCCAAGCTTTCCGACCTCCAGACGATCGTGCATCTGCGCATGGAAGAGACCTTCGGCCTGATCCGCGAGCGGCTCCAGCGGCAGAAGCTGCTGCCGCTGCTGGGCAGCGGGGTGGTGCTGACGGGCGGCGGCGCCCACCTGAAGAACGTGGCGCAGCTCGCGGAAAAAGTGTTCGGGCTGCCCTGCGAAATCGGCGTGCCCCGCAACGCGAGCGGGCTGACGGCCAACCTGGCCGTGCCGGAATACGCCACCGGCGTGGGCGCCGTGCTGCACGGCTATCGCAGCGTGCGGGCCCAGGCGGAACAGACCCGCAGCGTCTGGAAAAAAATCGGCCAGTGGTTTGGCGTGGAGTGAGCGGAGGAACGGCGACCATGACGGCGAACGTGGAAAATTCCAAGGAAAGCGGCCCGGATCTCCGTTGCCGCGTGCTGGTGGCTGGCGTCGGCGGCGGCGCGTGCAGCGTGCTGGGACATGCGCTGGCCGGTTGGGCCGAACCGCCGACGGTGGCGGCCATCAACACCGATGCGCGCGCCTTGGTGGAAACGGGCATCGACCTGAAGGTGGCGATCGGCCGCACGGTGGCCAAGGGCATGGGCACGGGCGGCGATGCGGAACTGGGCCGCTTGGCGGCCAACGAAGACGTCGATGCCCTGCGCGCCATGGTGGCCGACCACGATTTGCTCCTGCTGGTGGCGAGCCTCGGCGGCGGCACCGGCACGGGCGCGGCGCCGGTGCTGGCGCAGGTCGCCCGCGAAAGCGGCCTGCTGGTGCTGGCGTACGTGACCCTGCCGTTCGCCTTCGAAGGCGCGCGGCGCCAGGAACAGGCCCAGGAAGGCCTGGCCGCGCTGAAGCAATCCGCCGATGCCGTCGTTTGCCTGCCCAACCAGCGGCTGCATGCGTTGCTGCCGCCCGACACGTCGCTGCCGGACGCCTTCGCGTTCGTGGACCGCATGATGTCGGCCGGCCTGCGCGGGCTGTGGACGCTGCTGGCGCGCGACAACATGCTCAACCTGGATTTTTCGGATCTGCAGAGCCTCGTCGAAAACAGCGGCAACGAGTGCTGCTTCGGCTACGGCGAAGGCCAAGGCGCCGGCAAGACCGCGCAGGCGCTGCAAGGCCTGCTGGAAGGGCCGATGCTGGAAAAAGGCCGCGTGCTCGCCAATTCCGGCGCGATGATCCTCAGCGTGACGGGCGGCCCGGACCTGTCGCTGGTGGAATTGGAAACGATCCATCGGCGCTTCCAGGAAGCGGCCCGGCCCGGCGCCCGCATCTCGATGGGCGCGGCGGTGCTGGACGACTGGGCCGGCCGGTTGGCGCTGACCGTCTTGGCGGCGGAACACTGGTTGCCGCCCGCCAAGCCCGGCGCCCTGGTGCTGGAGCCCGGCCGCGCCGCGCCGAAAGAGGAGCCGCCGGCGGGCCGCGCCCGCAAGGGCGCCCAGCAATCCGAACTGCAATTGGGCGCCGCCAGCGATCGCGGTCGCTTCCAGGACGTGGCGCCGACCATCCACGACGGCGCCGATCTCGACATCCCGACCTTCATCCGCCGCGGCATCCGGCTGCCGTCCTGAAGACTTGATTTCGCCGGCGGAAATCGCAACAGTGCCCGAAACGAAACGAAAGGATCGAAGCGTGAAAAGCATGAAATGGATCGCACTGGCGGCGGTGTTCGGCCTCGCCACGTTGGCGGCGCCGGGCGCCGCGCTGGTGACGCAGGGGTCGAGCGAACTCGGCATGGCGGGCAATTTGGACACGGATTCCGCGGCCGGCACGGATTTCGATTTGCGCGTCAACTACGCCTATTTCGTTTTCGACCGCTTCTCCATTGGCGCGCGCGGGTTGTTGGGCGACAACGACTGGTGGAGCTACTTCGGCGCCGGCGTGACGACCGAATACAACTTCCGCATGTCCGAAGGCTTCCGGCCCTTGTTCGGCACGGACTTCGTGCCGTTGTTCCTGGGCGCGGCAATCGACTTTCGCTCGACGAAACTCGACGACCGCCAGAACGCCGTGGTGTTCTGCGGCGAAGCCGGCAGCAAGTTCTTCCTGACGGATGCGACCGCCCTCGTTTTGTCGATGGTGGGCGAAATCGGCACCGAAGACATCTATTACGACGAAGACGGGCCGAGCGACAAAGACCTGCGGTTCCAGCTCGGCCTGCGGTTCTACTTCTAGATCCGGCGCCGCACGAGCCGCACGGGCGCGGGAGTTTTCCCGCGCCTTTTTCGCGCCCCCGGCGAGAATGCGGTTGAAATCCGGACCGCTCTGGGGTATGCATCTGCGAGTTTTCGCTTCGCCGGGCGGCGGAGCGGCGCGGAGAGATGGCTGAGCGGCCTAAGGCACCCGACTCGAAATCGGGCGGGCGTTACTAGCGCCCCGTGGGTTCGAATCCCACTCTCTCCGCCAGTTTTTTATGCGCCGGTTTTGGGCGACGAAAGCCCACGGGCCGACGAACTGGATGTGCAACACGGGATCGGTTTTCGACCCGAGCGCGCGAAAGATTTTTTGGGGCGGGACATACGCGGCGACATCTTGCGGCAGGATCGGGACGAACGGGGCCACGGGATCGGCGACGCACGAAAACGATCCATTTTGCGGGGGATTCGGGCAGGCCGAGCGTGCGGCAGAGCCGCCGCGAGGCACGGGGATCGGCGGGGGGCGAACTCCCGAACCGCCCTCTTTTGGCGGCAGGGCTCGCCCAGCCAAAGGCAGGGCCGCCTGCATCGCTCCGCGTTCGGCCGCCAGATTCCGAACCTTAGAGCCCGCAACCGCTTCTGGCGGCTCGTGACCTCGCCACGCCAGCGCCTGCGGGCGGTCATTTGCGGTATATTTTTTGAAAAGATTTGCACCCCTCCCCTACCTGTGCCATAGTGTTTATCAAGCTCGTAAGTCGGTCTTACATATTGGAGGGGTTCATGCAGTTTGAAATCGCGCGGCTTTCATCGAAGGGGCAGCTTGTCATTCCCGGTAAAGTCCGCAAGTTGCTGGGCCTGCGCACGGGCACCAAGCTCGCCATGTTTCACGATGGCGAGAGCATCTATTTGAAGCCTATCCCCGCGCCTGACCTTTCTGGTTTCCGCAAGCTGGCGAGCGAAGCCAAGAAAACCGCTTTGAATGCGAAGAAAACGGGGGCCAAGAAATGAAATACTTCATCTATGCGCGGAAGAGCACGGACGACGAGGAGCGCCAAATCCTCTCGATCGATGCGCAGTTGGACGAATTACGCATGCTGGCGGCGAAAGAAAAGCTGGAAGTCGTCCGCGAATATATCGAATCGCAGACGGCGAAGAAGCCGGGGCGGCCGGTCTTCAATGAAATGCTCAAGGCGATCAAACGGGGCGAAGCGCAAGCGATTCTGGCTTGGCACCCCGACCGCCTGGCGCGCAACTCGGTGGATGGCGGGCGCTTGATCAACGACCTCGCCACGGGAGCGCTCGCCCCGCTGAAAGGTCCCACGACTTGCTTTGAGACCCCGCCGCAAGGCAAGTTCATGCTCTCCATCGCGTTCGGCCAGTCGAAATACTATGTGGATAGCCTCTCGGAGAACATCAAACGCGGCCTCCGCAAGAAACTCCGCGAAGGTATTTACCCGAACAAACCGCCCATCGGATATTTGAACGACCCCAAGACTCGGGCGGTTTATATCGATCCCGAGCGCGGGCCGCTGGTGCGCAGGATGTTCGAGGAATACGCCACGGGACGCTATACGGCGGCGGCGCTGCTGGACCTGGTGACGGCTTGGGGGTTGCGGTCCTTCAACGGCCTGACCCTGCCGCTGAGCAAGATGCTTTGGACACTGGACCATATTTTCTACACGGGGGTTTTCCGCTTCAACGGCGAAGTGTACGAAGGCAAGCACCCGCCGCTGATTTCGCGCGAACTGTTCGAGCGGGTTCAGGCTGTCCGGAAGAAGGCGGGCCGGGGCCGCTATGCCAAGCATAGCCGCTTTCCCCTCCGCGCGACGGCGCATTGCTGGCATTGCGACTGCCAATACACCGCCGAGTTGAAAAAGGGGCACGAGTATTACCGCTGCGGGAAGCGGCGCGGCCCCTGCGATTCCAAGACGATCCGCGAGGAGGCTTTCGCGCAGGCTATCCGCACGGGGATGTGCATGGCCTCGCTGCCCGACGCCTGGGCGGAGAAGATGCTGGCCGAGGCGGAAAAGGAAAAGGTGGCCGACCGCGCGAAGCAAGCCGCCCTGGTCGTGCAGCAAAAAGCGCGGTTGGCCGAGCTTGGCACCCTTTTGGATCGCCTGTTAGATGTATTCCTCGCGGGCGATATCGAGCGGGAAGAGTTCACCGCCCGCAAGGAAAGATATATTCAGGAGAAAGTGGCGCTGGCCGATGAGGTCGAAAAATTCGAGGCGAAAAACGCGAGTCGGTTAGAACCTGTAATCGACTTTCTAAAGGCATCGCGTCAGGCGAAATACGACGCGCAAACGGAGAATTCCGAGGATTTGCGGAATTTCTGCAAAAAAGTCGGTTGGAATCTGGTCTTTGCGGGTTGGAATCTGGCGAAGGCCAGCGGAACGCCGCAGGCGGCCCCGCCGCCCGACGGGTGCGGTTCGCAAGGCGGTTCGGAAGGGTTGCCCCCGCAGATCCCCGTGCCTCGCGGCGGCTCTGCCGCACGCTCGGCCTGCCCGAATCCCCCACAAAACGGACCCTTTTCGACCGTC
>CAYTEK010000105.1:0-10111 GCA_964436715.1 uncultured Verrucomicrobiota bacterium
GCCCGCCCCGGTTCCGTCCAAATCCGTTTGGACCCTCCTCAAGGCGATTCCCTGGCTCACCCTCCTCGGCGCGGGGGCCACCCTCGCTTTTCTGATTCTCTGCCGATACGACAACACGGTCATCCGCTGGCAGCTCATGCTGCCGCTCGCCGCGGTCGGCGCCGGGCTGCTCGTCTGGCGGCGCAAACGCGCCCCCGTCTGGGAAGCCCGGGTCTGCACGCTGCTGCTGGCGGTTTTGTTCGCGCTGCTCGTCCTGCGCGACGTCGGCCTCTCCCGCAAGCTCGCCGAACTCTACGACAAGATCGAGAGCTACAAATCCCAATACCACCAAGCCACCAGCGAAATCCGGCGCTTTTTCGAAGGCGCGCGCTGACGGGCTCCCCCAACCAACAAGCGGCGCCTAACCGCATGGGAAGGCGCCGCTCGCGTTTGGGCTGCGATCGATTTCTAGGAAGCCGCGGCTTCCGGCGGCGGCGGTTCCGGAGTCGGTTCCGCCGCGGGCGCGGGCGCATCCGTCGCCGCCGGTTCCGGAGTCGGCTCCACCGCGGGCGCGGGCGGCGCTTCCGGCGCAGGCTCCGGCTTGCGCACGAGCGTTTCCCGCTTCGCGCCGAATGCATCCGCCAGATACGGAGGAATCAGGAACGTCCGACCGTCCAGCTTCCGGGCAATTCGCGCGGCTTCCGCCTGCTGCTCCGGCGTCGCAGCGGCGGTCGGCGCGACCGAAATCTTCGCCGGGCGGGAGTTGCCCTTGTCGGCCAGCCCCGCGCCCAGTTGGATGCGGTAGGTCAGGCCGGTCGTTTCCGCCTGATAGGACGCGGCGGCGGCGAACAGGTCTTCTTTTTCTTCCGCTTTCTTGAGCAAGCCGGCCGCGCGCAGGTTTCGCAAGGCGCCGAACAGGCGGTCGGCGGCGGCCGCGTCCACGGTTTCGCCGGCGGCGGCGTTTTCCAGGACGAAGACGCCGTGGGTGTCCCGCGCGACGGCGCAGGCGCCGTCCGCGCCGCTCGTTTCGACGCGCCGGACGGACTCCGGCGGCACCGCGAGCAACGCGCGCTCCCACCAGACGTCGGGTACGGCCTGGGCCAAGGACAAATCGTCCTTCAGCAGCAGCACGGGGCCTTCGTCCACGCGGGCGTAGCGGCCGGCCGGCGCGCCCCACATGTTCTCGGCATTGCGCGGTTCGCGCCGCTTGCCGAGCTGCAGCACCGTCGTGCCCTGGTCGTGCTGCAGTTCGATCCGCAGGGGCGCGGGCTCGCCCGCGGGCGCGAGACCGTAATCCGCCAGGTGTTCCGCGCCGGCTTCCGCGAGCTGGACGTCGTCCTGTTCGTCGAACGCGCGCAGCAGGTCGCGCAGGCGGCCGACGTCGGCGGGCGCGTCTTCCATTTCGGCCACGCGCCAGACGTCGTCCACCTTCGCCACGCGCGCGGTGGCCGCCGCGTCGGCGAGCACGATCGCGCGCACGGCGTTCAGATCCACTGCGGGCAGCAGGCGCTGCGCGGCGGCCGCGGTTTCCGCGACCGGCGCGTTCGCCCGGCGACCGTTCCACCACGACGCGACCGCCAACGCGGCCAGCAGCGCCACCAACGTCCACAACGTTTTCTTGGACATGACGAATTCTCCTTTCCGATGATCAGGCGGCGGACCGGACGCGCCGGCGCCAGCTCCAGACGATGCCGAACGTGGCCACCAGCAGCGGCACTGCGGCCAGGTTGAGCACCTTCAGCGTCAGGCCCAGCTTTTCGATGCTGTGCCGCAGATTCTTGCGCACGTCCTTGAGCTGGCGCTGGGTCTCGAAGCGCTCCTGGCGGAATTTTTCGATCTCCGCCTTCTGCGCGGCGCTCAGCACCAGCTGCTGGTCTTCGCTCTTGGACGCCTGCAATTCGTTGATCCGCTGCTGGGTCGCCGCCAGCTTCTCCTGGAGTTTCTGTTCTTCCGCCTGCCATTGTTCCTGCGCCGCGCGCTCCATCGCCAACACGCGCTCGAAGGGGCGGTCGAACTTGCCGCGGCTGCGCAAGCCGATCAACGCCGCATTGCCCGACATCTGTTCGGCCACGTTGAGCGCGAAGTTCAGGTTGTCGTTGAACGGCTGATAGAGGGTCTGGCCGAAGAGCTGGATGGCCCGCGCGGAATAATCGTTGGCGAGCAAGTCGGCGTCGGCCACCAGGATCACGGCGCCGTCCTCCGCGCTTTCCTTGAGCCAGGCGTTCGTCGTCGCGGCGACGTCGTTGGTTTCGCCGGCCGGCGGCGGCTGGCCATCGGGGAAGGCGGTCTTGAATCGGCCCGTCAGGCGCACGGCCAACGCGGCGCCGGGGGCGGCCGGGCCTCCGCGCACGCCGGCATCCGCCGCCGCGCGCGCCTGGAAGGCGTTCAGGGTCACCGCGTCGCTGCCGGCCCGAACCAGCGTCTTCATTTCCAAGCCTTCCGCCGGCTGGCCGGTCAGCGCGCCCGCGAACGGGAACATCAGGCTTTCGAGCGAACTCGTCGCGATTTCCTCGCGCTCGACGTTCGCGCCCGCGCGCAGGGACAGCCAGGTCGGCAGGCGCTCGGCGCGGCCGTTGCCGAGGTTGATGGGCGTCGCCGCCGCCAGATCCGCCACGACCTGATCGGGCACCATTTCGACGCCCCAGGCGCGCGTCAGGCGATTGAGATCCGACGCCGTCCGCGGCATGCCGGACGTTTCGTCCGCCTGTTCGTCCACGAGGCAGGCGGGATCCTCGAAGGCCACCAACCGCCCGCCTTTCAGCACGAACTGGTCGAGCGCGAACAGCGTGCGCTCGGAGAAATCCTTGGGATGGACCACCAGCAGCGCATCGATGCCTTCCGGAATCGCTTCCGCGTCCGGCGCCACGGGCACCACTTCGTAGGATTTCTTCAATTCGGTCACGAACAGCCAATCCTGATTGCGCCGGGACGGCGGCAAAAACGGCGCCGCGGGTTCGGCCAGCACCGGCAGCGCGCTCAGGATGCCGATGCGCGGCCGCCGGCTCTGGGTCACTTCCTGGACGAGCCGCGCCACGAGATATTCCAGCTGCGGCTCCGCCGTCGGATCGAGGAACGGGATCGCGGCTTCCCGCGCGCCCGCCACCGCCACGAGGCCCAGGTAGAGATCGGGCTGCGCGCCCAGGCCGCCGGTCGCCTGCGGCACCAGGCCGTAGCGCTGTGCCCATTCTTCCGCGTCCGAATCCGGCTGCGGGTCGAGGACTTCCAGCGTCAGCTTGCCGCCGCTGCGCGCCGCGAGGTCGCGCAGGAAATCCAGCGTGCGCTGCACGTAGTTCTTCAGCGGCATCGGCAGGTCGGCGTTGCCTTTGGTGAAATAGAATTTCAGCGTCACCGGCCGTTCCAGTCCGCGCAGCAGGTCCACCGTGCCCGGCGCCAGCGTGTAGAGCCGTTCCGCCGTCAGGTCTTTCCGCCAGCGCACGCCGGCAAACAGCGCGTTCGCCGCGATCAAGATGCCCAGCACCACCAAGCCGCCGGCCGCGCCGGCGAACAGTTTCGACGTCGTCTTTTTCATTCGCACACCTCGTTCCGATGGGTTGCCCGCGCGTTTACCGCCCGGTCCGGTTGGCCAGCACCAGCTGGGTCAGGAACAGCATGAAGCCCGTCGCGCTCGCGAAATACAGGAAATCGCGCGCGTCCAGCACGCCGCGCTGGAGGGCCTCGTAGTGCGGCATGAAGCCGAACGCGGCCACGCCGTTCACCAGCCATTCCGGCGCCCACTGCGACAGCAGGTCCGTCACCGGCTGGAAGCCCGCCAGGATCAGGAACAGCCCCAGCACCACGGCCAGGATGAAGCTGACCACCTGGTTGCGCGTCAGCGCGGAGGTGAACATGCCCACCGCCAGATACGCCCCCGCCAGCAGGAAGCTCGCGACGTAGCCCGCGGCGACCACGCCCCAATCCGGCTGCCCGAGCCAGGCCGCCGTCAGCGGCACCGGGAACGTCAGCGCCAGCGCCAGCGCCAAGAAGCCCCACGCGGCGATCATTTTGCCCGCGATGGCCTGCGCCGGCGTGACCGCCGACGTGAACAGCAGTTCCAGCGTGCCCTGGCGCCGTTCTTCGGCCCACAGGCGCATCGCCACCGCCGGCACCAGAATCAGGTACAGCCACGGATGCCAGAAGAAGAAGCTGCGCAGGTCCGCCTGCCCCGCTTCGTAGAATCCGCTCACCGAAAACGTGAAGAACCCGGCCAGGGCCAGGAAGATCACGATGAAGATGTACGCCACCGGCGACTGGAAGTAGCCGCACCACTCGCGCTTCGCGATCGCCCGACAATGAATCCGCATGTCCATGACGTTCCGCTCCTTTCCGCTAAGCCGATTTCCGCACCACGTCGGCCGTCGTGGTGATCTGGCGGAACACGTCGTCGAGCCGGCCCGGATCGGACCGCAGGCCCGTCACCAGCCACTGGCGGCGCGCCGCCGCTTCGATCGCGCCCACCGACAGCGATTGCTTGTCGCGCGGAATCAGCCGCAGCACCTGCTTGCGGTCGTCGCCGGACACGTGTTCCACCTTTTCCACGTCCGGAATCTGCCCGAACGCCTGCAACGCCTCCGCGCGCGGCGCCAGCAACTCCACCGTCAGCACGTTGTAGCTCGCGCTGCGCTTCTTCAGGTCGGCCGGCGGACTGTCCGCCTTCAGCCGGCCTTCGCTGATGATCATGACGCGCGAGCACAGCGCCTCCACTTCCTCGAGCACGTGGGTGGACAGCAGGATGATCTTGTCCTTGGCCATCGCGTCGATCATCTCGCGGACGACCTGCTTCTGGTTGGGATCCAGCCCTTCGGTCGGTTCGTCCAGCAGCAGGACGGCCGGATCGTGCAGCAGCGTCTGCGCCAGCGAGGTCCGCCGGCGATAGCCCTTCGACAACGTGTCGATGGTCTGGTTCCGCACCGAGGACAACAT
The DNA here is from genome assembly GCA_964436715.1 of uncultured Verrucomicrobiota bacterium. Lineage (GTDB taxonomy): Bacteria > Verrucomicrobiota > Kiritimatiellia > CAIQIC01 > Lenti-01 > Lenti-01. Next base: position 4,900 of record CAYTEK010000105.1, read on the forward strand.
GCACTTGTCGAGGATGCCGTCCACGCGGCGGTCGCGTTCCCGGCCCGCGTAGCCGCGCAATTCGGCCAGGAACGCCAGGAACCCGCGCACGGTCATCTCGTCGTAGAGCGGAGTGTTTTCCGGCATGTAGCCGATCTGCTTCTGGGCCGCGATGGGGTCGGCCCCCACGTCGATGCCGTTCACCGTCACCGTCCCCGACGTCGGCGGCAAATAGCCGGCGATCATCCGGATGGTCGTCGTCTTCCCGGCGCCGTTCGGCCCCAAAACTCCCAGCACCGTCCCTTTTTCCACTTCGAACGACACGTCGTCCACCGCCGTTCGCAACCCGAACTTCTTGACCAGATGCTCCACTTTGATCATGTCGCTTCCCTTCGTGTTTCGACCTTCCGGCCGTTGAAAATGACCATGCATTTTTCGCTGGAGCAGACGGCATGCCAAAATTCCCGCGGCGCCCGATTTCCGCAGCCGCGGGCCGAAATCCATATCCATGCCCCGGCCCAAATCGCCCGCTTGCGACAAAATCGCGCACCGGCCTGCGACATTTTGTCCGGCCACGCGCGGGCGGACACCGACGCAACCGGCGTCGCGAAAAACAGTTCCACCCCGCGGAAAAATAGCGCAGAGTCACATCGCCTCTGGAAAAAACGGTCGCCGCACAATAAACGCCTCCCCTCATCCGTCATTCGTCGTGAAAGCCCCCGTGGAAACGAACTCGGCAATGGAATGCGACGATGCACAACTCTTGGCAGCCTATCGCGACGGCGACGCCGAAGCCCTCGGACGCCTCGTGGAAAAGTACAAACGCCCGCTCTTCGCGTTCCTATCCCGCTTCGCCGCGAACCCCGGCGAGGCCGACGAGTGGTTCCAGGAAACGTGGGTGCGGGCCATCGAAAACATGAACTTCTTCCGGCAACGCCATCTGATCGGCTGGTTGTTCCGCATCGCGCACAATCTGGCCGTCGATGCGGTTCGGCGCCGCAAACCCGATTGCTCGCTCGACGCGCCGCAACCCGCCAGCGGCGAACCGCTGGCCGAGCGGATTCCCGCCACCATGCTCTCCCCGGACGCCGTAGTCGCCGGGCGCGACCTCGGCCAGCACATCGCCGCCGCCGCGGCGCGCCTGCCCGTCGAGCAGCGCGAAGTCTTCTGGCTGCGCAAGGCCGCCGGCCTGCCCTTCAAGGACATCGCCCGCATCCCACGCTGCTCCGTCAACCCCGCCCTCGGCCGCATGCACTCCGCACTGGCGAAACTGCGCGCCGAGCTCGCTCCCGCCTACCGCGAACTCCAAGGAAACGCGCCATGAATCCGCACGAACTCGAACGGCTTCTGCTCCTCGAAGCGTCCGGCGAACTGTCCCCGCGCCAGCGCCGCGCGCTCGACGCCGAACTCGCCGCATCGGAAACCGCCCGTCGCCTCCGGGACCGGCTGCGCGCCTGGACGGCCGCCGTGCCGCCGCCGGCCGCCGCACCCGCCCCCGACGCCGCCGCGCGCATCGCCGCGCGCCTGCGTCCGCCCCGGCCGGCCGCGTGGATTTTCCGGCCCGTCTGGAAACCCGCGCTCGCCGCCGCCGCGGCCTTGGCGCTGTTCCTCGGCGTCCGCGCCTTCCGCCCGGCGCCGGTCGCCGCGCCGATCGAAACCGCCGCCGACGCGACCGCGAACGCCGACGAAGACTGGACCGATCCCCTCGATGCCGAATTCACCGAGTTGGAAAACCTGCTCCTCGCCATTTCGACGGACGATTCCCTGGACGTCACGGAACTTTGAAAAACAACAACCACAGGAGATGAACATGAAACGAACCGCATTGCTGATCGCCGTCGCCCTCGCGGCCGGCGTGGCCTGCGCCCAAGACGACGCCCCCGACAACGAAGGTTGCCCGCAAGGCAAGGCCTGGAGCCACCACGGCGGCCAGCCGAAACGGGGACAGATGGACAAGCGCGGCAACGATCGCCCCCGCGGGCCGGTGGATGCCGAGGAAAGAGAACAGATGCGCGCCGACCACGAGGCCATTCGCGATCTCGCCGGCGCCGTCCGCCTCGAAACCGATCCGGCCAAGAAAGCCGCGCTGACCGAACAACTCCGCGAGAAGCTCGGCGGCGTCGCCGACCGCATGCAGGCGAAGCAGGAGCAACGCCTCGCCCAGGCTGAAGAACAGCTCGCCGGCCTCAAGGAGAAGATCGAATACGGCAAAACCCATCGCGCCGAACTCATCGAAGAACAGGTCCAGCGCATCCTCGCCGGCGAACGCCCCGGCCGGCCCGCCGCCTTCGACAAGTTCCCCAACGCCAAGCATGGCCTGCCCGAAAGCGGCCCCGAAGGCGAAATGCCCCCGCCGCCCGCGGACGAGGAAATGGCTCCCCCGCCTCCGGCCGAGGACATGCCCGGCGGCGTGCCGCCGCCGCCCGAAGAATAATCCGTGTCGCGCAAAAGGCCCCGCCAACTGGCGGGGCCTTTTTCATTCCGGCTGTCCGCCGGAAGCGTCAGGGCTTCGCGGACTCGAGCGCTTCCAGGCGCCGTTTCAGGTCCGCGTTCTCGGCGCGCAGGTCGGCGACCGCGGCGGCCAGTTCCTGCACCGCCCGCACCAGATACGGCTGCACGTCGTATGTGTCCACCTGCAGCAAACCTTCGCCGTCTTCCTTCACCGCGGCGGGAAAGACCTCGCGGTATTCCTGCGCGATGAAGTTGTTGTAGTCGCGATCCTCGATGGACGGATGCTTCGCCCGGTGCTCCGCCGTATAGCGGAACGCCACCGGCCGCAGTTTCGCCAACGTCTCGAGCGCGCCTTCGATCGTGCGCACGTCGGTCTTGATGCGCGCGTCGGAATTCGCCAGCCAGCTGCCCGCGACGGTCTTCGAGGCGTCGCCTTCCACTTCCAGCGGATTCGTCGTCGGCGTCCGGCCGACGCCGGCGACGCTGAGGCCGGCGGCGTTCGTGGTTCGCGCCCCCACCAAATGCGCAGCGTAGATAATGGTCCCGCGCATGCCGTAAATGTGGAACTGGTTCACCCCACCGTCGTATTTGAGATGCATCCCGTAGGTACCCGATTCCCCCTCGGACAGGTAAATCTGCGCATCCTGATCGGCGCCGGAATGCAGCGGCGAAACCGTCAGCGAGCCGAGGTTGGTCGCCCCGACGAACCGCGCGCCGCTGGTCGCCCGCACGCTGAACTGGTCGTTGGTGGTGGACTCGAACTCTTCGTCGGTGCTGTCCGCCCAGACGAAGGAACCGTCGTGCGCCGCATTGGCGCGCCGCCCCGCCGCGAAGCTGTACGCGCCGGAAGCCGTGTTGGAAAAACCGCCCGGAATCGCGCTGTAGCCGCCCGACGCCGTATTGCTCATGCCGCCCGCCACGGCCGCCGCGCCGGCCGCAAAATTGTCCCAACCGCCGCCGATGGCCCCATATATGGTGAATATGTAATTTTCCCCGCCGCCGGCCACCACCCCATATTCGCCTTGGCTGCAGTTCTTCCGCCCGCCGCCGCTCACGCTATTCGGTGAGACCTCCGTATTGCTGCCGCCACCGGCAATGACATCGTACCACGAGACGATCTCGTTGCCGAGCCCGCCGCCAATGACGTTGTACAAAGCGCCGCCGCCGATCGTGTTGTCCTCGCCGCCGCCGATCACACCGTGTTCCGCTCCCGCCCCAATGCTGTTGTCTTCGCCGCCGCCTACGAAGCTGCGGGCCTGCGCGACATTGCCGTCACCGCCCGCCACCGTCGCGTAGGTGCCCGTGGCCTGGTTGCCGCTGCCGCCGCCCACCGTCGCCCAGCCGGAACCGCCGCCGGCGTAGTTGTTGGCGCCGCCGCCGACCGTGCTGGCTTCCGTCGCCGCGCGGTTGTTGATGCCGCCGCCGATCGACGCGAGGAGTTCCGTCGCGAGGTTGCAGTTGCCGCCGCCCACGGGCGCGGGGGCCGCCGGCGCCTGGTTGGTCTCGCCGCCGCCCCCCGGCCCCCCGCCAGCGGAAACGAGGTTGTTCTGGCCGCCGCCGATCGTGCCCCGCGCCCCCGTGTTCGTCACGACGTTGCCGTTGCCCCCGCCGATCGCCGCGTCCGCCGCCAGCGCCCGGTTGTTCGCGCCGCCGGCCACGACGCTCCGGGCACCCACCACCTCGTTGCTCGCGCCGCCGCCGATGGCCCCGTCGTACCCCCATGCCGTGTTCCTCTCGCCGCCGGCAATCACCGCCATTCCGGCAACCTCTCCGATCTTGTTCATGCAGCCGCCCGACAGGGTAGATTGGTAGGCGTGGGTGCCGATGCTATTGCTATACCCGCCGGACAACACTGAATTCGACGCCTCGTCGTTGATGACGTTCAGCGTGCCGCCGCCCAAGGTGACGTTGTAGTTGTTGTCTCCGATCCGGTTCAGGAATCCGCCGGCCAGAACCGCGCCGGGTGCGAAATACACCACGTTGGATCGTCCCATCCGGATGGTCGTGCCCGCCCACGGGGAAATACTGCCCGCCCAAAACACCGTCTGGTCCAGACAGCGAATCTCGAACGAGGTGCCGTCCGTCGTTCCAATGAACGAACCGGCGGGCACCGCCGTGTTGCCGTCCGTACGCCAGAACGCGTTCGTCGCCACGTCGTTCACCGTGACGCTGCCGTCGAGGATCTTGCTCGAATTCACCGCATCGGCGGCTAGTTTGTTCGCCGTCACCGCCCCATCTTCGATTTTCTTTTCCGTCACCGCCCCCGAACCGATCTTGTTGGTCGTGACCGCGCCCGAGCCAAGCTTGGATTCGGTCACGGCGCCCGCCCCGATTTTGTTGGTCGTGACCGCGCCGGCGGCCAGTTTGTCTTCCGTCACCGCGTCCGTGTCGAGCTTGCCGCTCGTCACCGCGCCGTCGAGCAGCTTGTCTTTCGTCACAGCGTCGTTGGCCAGCTGGAGCTCGCCGATGGCGCCGTTGGTCACGCCGGCGGCCAGCTGCGCATAGGCCACGGTGCCCAGCCGCTCGCGAGGCGCCAGCGGCGTGCCGTCGATCTCCGTTTCCAGGTAGAGTTCCGCGTTCGTCAGGACCGCCGTCCACATGGCCGGATCCAGGTCCAGCTCGGACGCATAGAGCCCGTCCACCACGGCCACGTCGTTGGTGGCGCCCGCCAAGGCGGCGCCGGCTTCAGCCACGTTGTACAGGCGATAGGCGATCGTCGCCGTCCCATTGTAGAGGTTCGTGCCGTCCAGCAGCCGGCCCTGCTGCTGGATGGCCGTCGGAA
>CAYTEK010000106.1:0-10088 GCA_964436715.1 uncultured Verrucomicrobiota bacterium
GCGTGCGGATGTGCGCGCCGTCCACGTCCGCATCGGTCATGATGATGATCTTGTGGTAGCGCGCCTTCTCCACGTCGAATTCGTCGTGGCCGATGCCCGCGCCGATGGCGGTGATCATCGTGCGGATTTCCTGGTTGCCGAGCATCCGGTCGAGCCGCGCCTTTTCCACGTTGAGGATCTTGCCGCGCAGGGGCAGGATGGCCTGGAACTTGCGGTCGCGGCCCTGCTTGGCCGAGCCGCCGGCCGAATCGCCTTCCACCAGGAACAGCTCGCACAGCGCCGGATCGCGCTCGGAACAGTCCGCCAGCTTGCCGGGCAGGGAGCCGGAATCCAGCGCGCCCTTGCGGCGCGTCAGGTCGCGGGCCTTGCGGGCCGCCTCGCGGGCCCGCGCCGCCAGCACGCCTTTTTCGACCACCTTGCGGGCCGTCGCCGGGTTTTCCTCGAAGAACGTCGCGAGCTGCTCGTTGACGACCGACGACACGATGCCTTCGACCTCGCTGTTGCCCAGCTTGGTCTTCGTCTGCCCTTCGAACTGCGGATCGGGCACCTTGACGCTCAGCACCGCCACGAGGCCCTCGCGGATGTCCTCGCCGGACATCGCGTCCTCTTCCTTCAGCAGCTTGTTCGATTTCCCGTAGGTGTTCACCACGCGCGTCAGCGCGCTGCGGAACCCGCTCAGGTGCGTGCCGCCCTCGATGGTGTTGATGTTGTTCGCGTAGGTCAGCACCGACTCGGCGTAGCCGTCGTTGTACTGCATCGCGATCTCGACCGCGACCCCGTCCTGCTCCTTCTCGAAGCAGATCACTTCCGGATGCAGCACCACCTTGTTCTTGTTCAGGTGCAGGATGAACTCGCGGATGCCGCCGTCGTAGCGGAAGGTCTCCGCCCGCACCGTGCCGTCCTGTTGCTCCTGCCGGAAGACGATCTCGATGCCCTTGTTCAGGAACGCCAGCTCGCGCAGCCGCGCGGCCAGGATGTCCCACGAAAACTCGATCGTGCTGAAGATCTCGTCGTCCGGGAACCACGTCACCTTCGTGCCCCGGTCGGTGCACGAACCGATGATCTCCAGCGGCGACTTGGTCGCGCCGCGCTCGAAGCGCATGCGGTAGATCTTGCCGTCGCGCCGGACCTCGACCTCCATCCACTCGCTCAGCGCGTTCACGCAGCTGACGCCCACGCCGTGCAGGCCGCCGGACACCTTGTAGCTGTCGTGGTCGAACTTGCCGCCCGCGTGCAGCACCGTCAGCGCCACCTCCACCGCCGGCTTCTTCAGCTTCGGATGCGGATCCACCGGAATGCCGCGGCCGTTGTCGGTCACGGACACCGACCCGTCCGCCGCCAGCTCCACTTCGATGCGCGTGCAGTACCCCGCCAAGGCCTCGTCGATGGAGGTGTCCACCCCCTCGTACACGCAATGGCGCAGCCCCCGCGGGAACGTGGCGCCGATGTACATCGCCGGACGCTTGCGGACCGCTTCGAGCCCCTCCAAAACCTGAATTTTCGACCCGTCGTAGGCCTCGGGCTTGGAAACCGGGGACGCCCCCGCCGCTGCGCTGTTTTCTTGTTCCGCCATGGTCCGCTTTCTCTCTATTCAACTAATAGAGAGAGACTATCAAAACCAAGTCCGGACACAATCAAAACCCGCCGGAAATCCGCAAATATATCTGTCAGGTAAAACGGTTATGATCCGCGACTTTCCCCGCCGCCCCAATTTCCCCATGCGGTTCGGCGCCGTTTGCGCCGTTTATAGCACCCAAAAAGGCGATTTTTCAGGAAAACAGCCGTTTTTTCGCAAAACCAGCGGTTTCGAGGGACAAAAATCGTCAAAAACCACGATTTTCAGTCCAAATCGTCGTCTTTTTTGTTTTCCAGGCGGCGTTTTTTGAAGAATTCCTTGATCAGGGCCGCGCATTCGGCTTCCAACACCCCCGTCAACACCTCGGAACGGTGATTGAGCTCCGCGGTTTGCAGGATTTGGAACCGGGAAACCGCCCCGCCGCGCAAGGGATCGCTCATGCCCCAGACCACCAGCGGAATCCGCGCCAAAACGATCGCCCCCGCGCACATCGGGCACGGTTCCTTCGTCACGTAGAGGATGCTGTCCGTCAGCCGCCAATCGCCCGCCGCGGCCGCCGCCTGGGTGATGGCGATGATTTCCGCGTGCGCGGTGGGATCTTTCAGCGTCCGGGTCTGGTTCCAGGCCTGGCCGGCGAGTTCGCTGCCGTTGTAGATCACCGCGCCCACGGGCACCTCGCCCGCGGCCGCCGCCATTTTCGCCTGCCGCAGCGCCAGGCGCATGCGCGCCTCGTGGATCGCCATGCCGGGAGGCTCGCCGCTCATGCCTTCTCCTCCGCGCCCAGCACCCAGCGCTTGTTGAACCAAAAATAGTTTTCCGGATGCGCCCGCACCGATTCCGCGAACCGATCCATGACGTATTGCATGATCCGCTGCCGATCCGCGGCCGGCGGCAGGTTCGGGTCCGGCTCGATGCGCCCCGTCTTGCGCCAGCCGTGCTTCGTCCAGCCCGTGCGCACCACCTCGGCCGTGTACACCGGCACGCCCGCTTCGTGCGCGTAATGCGCGACGCCCGCCGGCACTTCCGTGTCCGCGCCCAGATAGCGGACCGGCACGCCGCCGGCCTTCGCCCGCACGTCCGGCAGGATCGCCAACACCTTGTTGCCCGCGTTCAGCTTTTGCGGCACCAAGGCGACTTCGCGGCTCTTCGTGTCGATCGCCTCCACGCCCGTGGCCATGCGCACGCGATTGAGCCAGGCGTTCATCAGCGGGTTTTTCTGCCGCCGCACCAGCGTCATCAGGTTCACGCCCTGCGTTTGCAGCGCGATGCCGGCCAACTCCCAGTTGCCCATGTGCGGCACCGCCACGATCAAGCCGCGCCTTCGCTCCAATTCCGCATGGACCAGATCCACGGCTCCCAATTCCATGTGGCGCGCCACCCAGGCCTTGTCGATGCCCGGCAGCCGCATGCCTTCCACCGCCGTGAACGCCAGATTGCGGAACGCCAGCCAGGCGATGCGGTCCAGTTCCCGGTCGGTGGGGTCCGCCCCCAGCGCCTGGCGCAAGCGGCGCCGGGTGCGGGCCCGCAGGTTGCCGTTGAGCGCCCAAACCAACCGCACGGGTCCCCACGCCAGCGCCAGCGCCGCCCGGTGCGGCAGCGCCGCCACCAGTCCGCATATGGCGCGCGCCGCCGCATATTCCGCCACGTGGGCCAATTTGTATTTCATGGTTCTTTCAAGGATTCGCGCAACGGCCGGAACCCGACGTCGCGCCCGCGATAGTCCGCCGGAAACCGCTGCCGGCGATCCACGCGCAGCCGCTCCGGATCGCGCTCGGCCCAACTGCCGCCGCAGGCGACGCGCTGGCCCGGCGGATCGTCCGCCGCCGACGCACACCATTCATAGAGGTTGCCGGCCACGTCGTACAGTCCGAATCCGTTGGCGGGAAATCGGCCGCCGCGTTTGGCCGGGCCCAGCGCGGCGAAAAGGGCCATTTTCGGCGGCGGGCCGCCCCAGCCCCACGGGTAGGGTGCGCCGTCGATCCCGCCCCGGGCGGCGACTTCCCATTCGGCCGCGGTCGGCAGGCGCACCGTCCGGCCGGTTTGCTCCGAAAGCCAGGCGCAATAGGCCTCGGCTTCCGCCGGCGTCGTTTCGGCCACCGCCTGGGAGGCCGCGCCCCGCTTGGCGACGCAGGTGCCGTCGGGACGGCGCGCGATTTGCGCGGTTTCCGGATGTTCTGCGCCGGCGGCGTTGAGATAGGCCACGAACTCCGCCACGGTCGTTTCGCGGCGGCCCAATTCGAAGCCGCCGGCCTCTCCGCCCCGCGTCGGATGCCGGGGAATCGCCTCCCAATCCCCGCCGCAGCAGCCGGCGGCGACCGCCAGCCAACCCGCGATTCCCATGGCCCAGCCCATTCGCATGCGTCCATTAAAGCGCATCCGACTTTGACATTCCACCGCGAAATCCTCATACTGCTTGCTCGATACTCAACTTTCGGCTGAAAGGCGGTTGGCATGGAAAAGAGCAAAGCGAAATGCAGCAGTTGCTACGGCATGTTCACGGGGATCTACGGAGTCGTCGCCCTGGGCGTCGTGCTGGGCGTCCTGCTCGGCCTCCCGTTCAAGCCGGAAATCGGCTATAGCCGTTCCGAACTCGCGGCGCTGCTGGCCATCGGCATCGCCGTTGCCTACGCCGTGCTGGCGGCGCTCGATTGGCTCGCGCAGACGCTCGCGCTCGCGAAAAATCCGCTGCCGCAGGATTTGGATCTGTCCGACCGCGGCGTCGCCCGCGAACAGGTCGCCGCGCTGGCGGGCAACGCGCTGCTGCAGCGCCACATCCGCCGCCTGCTGATCGCCTGGGGCGCCGGCGCGTCCGGCCCGCAGGTCGCCACCATGGCCGCGAACCAGATGATCCGCATGCTCGTCATCCTCGCCGGCGAAGCCGCGTTCATCGTCGTGCTGCTCGCCGCCGCCGTCGCTTTCTACGGTCCCAGCGCCTTGCACACGCTCGGCACGGGCCTCATGGCGCTCGTCGCGCTGATCGCCTTGGCGCGCTTCCAGCTGGCGTCCAAGACCGCCGGCTACATCGAATCCCATCTGCTCGCCCGCATCGGCAACGACACCCCCGCCGCCGCCGGCGCCGAATTCGCGCAGACGGCGTCGAAGTCCGTCGCGGATTCCATGGCGGCCCTCGCCGCCGCCCAGGCCAAGTTCGTCGAGCAGCTCGCCAAATCGCAGGACCAGGCCGCCGCGCTGGCCGCCAAGGCGCAGCAGGAGGCCGCGACCCAGCTGTCCAAGGCGCATGCCGACGCCGCCGCGCAAATCGCCAAGGCCCAGACGGAGGCCGCCTCCCAGATCGCGAAGGCGCAACAAGACGCTTCCGCCCAGGTCGCCAAGGCGCAGGGCGAGGTGTCCGCCAAGCTGACCGCCGCGCAGCAGGAATCCACCGCGCAGATCGCCAAGACCCAGGACAAGGTCGCCGAACAGCTCGGCCGCGTTTCCGAAATCGCCGCGAGCATCGACAAGATCTTCAAGCTCCAGCAAGCCGTCGACGGCACCCTCAAGGGCGTCGCGGTCACCGACGAATTCAAGTCCACGCTCGTGGAACTCAAGCGGCACCTGGCCGAATCCGACCAGCTGCTCAAGAACGCGGCCAAGCCGCGCACCATCCGCCTCGTGGAGAAGGACAACGAATAGCGAACCGGCCATGGCCGATTCCGCCGCCGCCCCCGCGCCCGAATCGCCGGGGGCGGTTTCGTCTCCGCCCCTCGCGCCCGGCCTCTACCTCGTCGGCACGCCGATCGGCAACCTGGAAGACGTCACCTTGCGCGCCTTGCGCATCCTGCGGTCGGCCACGCACGTCCTCGCCGAAGACACGCGGCACACGCGCATCCTTCTCGACCGCCACGGCATCTCCACGCCGCTCATTTCCTGCCACAAGTTCAACGAGCGCGCCCGCGAAGAAGAAATTTTGCGCCGCATCCGCGCCGGCGAAGCCCTCGCCCTCGTCACCGACGCCGGCATGCCCGGCATCTCCGATCCCGGCGCGCGCGCCGCCGACGCCGTCCGCGCCGCCGGTTTGCCGGTGACCGTGATTCCCGGCCCCTGCGCGCTGTCCGCCGCCGTCGCCCTTTGCGGCGCCGTCGAAAGCCGCGGCTTTTTGTTCGAAGGCTTTCTCGACCACAAGACCGCCGCGCGCCGGCGCCGGCTGCAGGAACTCGCCGCGTTTCCGGCGCCGATCGTGTTCTACGAATCCACCCACCGCATCCTCAAGCTCCTCGACGAAGTCGAACAGGAACTCGGCGGCGCGCGCCGGCTGTTCATCGCCCGCGAGCTCACCAAGAAGTTCGAGGAAACCGTCGCCGGCACTCCCGCCGAACTCCGCGCCCACTACCAGACCCATTCCCTCAAGGGCGAATTCGTCGTCATCCTGCTGCCCGCTTAGGCCCCCACGGGCTTGCCCCGTGGGTGAATCAGGTTGAATCTTCTTCCCCTCGCCGAAAAAATGCGCCACTCTTTGGCCGCCATGAAAAAAGGAAAACCCGCGCCGTTCTTCCTGCTGGGCCATCCCGTCGGCCATTCGCTGTCCCCCGCCATGCACAACGCGGCGTTCAAGGCCCTCGGTCTGCGCGCGCACTACGCCTTGCTCGACGTCGTCCCCGGCGACGTGCCCCGCGCGCTCGCCCGGCTCCGCGCGGAAAATTGCGGCGGCGCCAACGTCACCATCCCCCACAAGGAAGCCGCCTACCACTATCTGGCCGCGAAACACGCCCTCTCCGACGGCGCCAAGACGCTCCATGCCGTCAACACCGTGGTCTTTCGCCCGGACGGCACGCTTTTCGGCGACAACACCGACGCGCCCGGTTTCCTCGACGCGCTGCGGGAAGCCTTCCGCGCCACGCCGCGCGGCAAGCGCGTGCTCCTCCTCGGCTGCGGCGGGGCCGGCCGCGCCTTGGCCTTGACCTGCGCGCTGCAAGGCGCCGCTTCCATCCGCGTCGCCGACGTCAGTTGCGCCGCGCGCCGCCGCGTGCTCCTCGCCTTGCGCCGCGCCGCGCCCGGCCTGGATTTCGCCGGCGTGTCCCTCGACCGCGCCCGCGTCGTCGCGCGCGACTGCGATCTCATCGTCCACGCCACGCCCATCGGCCTGCACCCCGGCGATCCCTCGCTGCTGCCGCGCGAATCGTTCCGCAAGGGCCAGCTCGTTTTCGATCTCATCTACAATCCCGCCGTCACGCCGCTGCTCGCGACCGCGCGCGCCGCCGGCGCCCGCACCGCCAACGGCCTGGGCATGCTGCTGCACCAAGGCGCCCGCGCCTTCCGGCTCTGGACGGGCCGTCCGCCGCCCGTGGCCGCCATGCGCACCGCCCTTGCAAAGGCCCTGAAGACCCGGAGCCCATGATGCCGCTCCCTCCGGAAGCCTTCGGCATCGTCACGGGTTTCGTCTTTTTGGCCGGTCTCTGCATCGGCAGTTTCCTCAACGTCTGCATCTGGCGCATTCCGCGCGACGAGTCCATCGTCTGGCCGGGTTCCCACTGTCCCGCCTGCGGCCATGCGATCGCGCCGCGGGACAACGTGCCGCTGCTGTCCTGGCTCCTCCTCAACGGCAAGTGCCGCCATTGCCAGGCCCCCATATCGCCGCGCTATTTCGTCGTCGAGCTGCTCACCGGCGCGCTGTTCGCCGGCCTCTGGCTCGTCCACGGCTGGAGCGCGTTGACGCCGCCGTATCTGGTTTTCACCGGCGCCTTGATTCTCGGCACCTTCGTGGACTTCGACCATCTCATCCTGCCCGACCGCGACACCCTCGGCGGCATGCTGGTCGGCCCGCCGCTGGCGTTCGCCATTCCGGCGCTGCAAGGCCAGGTCGAACGGGTGCCGGCGCTGGTGCAGTCCCTGATCGGCCTCGCCCTCGGCTACGGCCTGCTGTGGCTCGTCGCAACGATCGGCCGCCTCGTGCTCCGGCGCGAGGCCATGGGCTTCGGCGACGTGAAGCTGCTCGGCGCCATCGGCGCCTGCCTCGGCTGGCAGGCCGTGCTGTTCGTCGTCTTCGTCTCGTCGCTCTCCGGCACGCTCCTCGGCCTTGCGCTCATCGCCGGCGGCCGAAAGGAACTGCAAAGCAAGATTCCCTATGGTCCGCATCTCGCCCTCGCCGCGGTCCTCTGGATGTTCTGCGGGCCGGCCTGCATCGATTTCTATCTCGCCTGGGCCTGCGTCGCCCGTCCGTCCGCCTGCCCCTAGGAAACCGCCATGAACGCCACCGATCCCATCGCCCCGCTCCGCTCGCCGCGCTTTTCCGCCACCGCGTTTTCGCTGGGCATTCTCGCCGTCATCGCCGTCGGCGCGGTGCTCAAGATCGCGCAAGCGGTGGTCATTCCGTTGGTCATCGCTTGGTTCCTGAGCTATCTCCTCGCCCCCGCGGTCACGTTCCTCGTCCGGCGCCTGCGATTCCCGGCGGTCGTCGCCGTCGCCGGCGTCGTGCTGCTGCTGCTGCTCGCCAGTTGGGGAGTCGGGCTCGTCGTCCAGCAGCGCCTGCTCGTCTTCGCCAAGGCGTTTCCCGCCTATCAAGACAAGTTCGCCGCCCTCTACGCGCACTACGGCCACCAGCTCAACGTCCCCGCGGCGATTCTCCAGGATCTGGATTGGACGCCCCAAGTCGGTCCCTTCGTGCTGAAAACGTCCAAGTTCTTCATCTCGTTCATCTCGAACGCCGTGCTCGTGCTGATCTTCCTCGTCTTCATGCTGCTCGCCAAGCCCTACGCGAACGACAAGCTCCGCGCCGCCTTCCCCGACCGGGCCGACGCGCTGCTCGGCATGACCACCGCCATTTCGCGCCAGATCGGCGCCTATCTCGGCGCGCTGTTCGTCATTTCCTTCGTCACCGGCCTGTGCGTCTGGGGCGCGCTGGCGGCGCTCGGCGTCGAGTTCGCCTTCGCGTGGGGCTTGCTGGCGTTCGTCCTCAATTTCATTCCCACCATCGGGTCCATCGTCGCCAGCATTCCGCCGGTCCTCGTGGCGCTCGTCCAGTTCGCGCCCGAAATCTGGCCGGCCGTCGCCGTCGCCGGCGCGCTGTTCGTCATCCAGCAGACGCTCGGCAACTTCATCGCCCCGAAGATCTACGGCGACCGGCTCAACCTGTCGCCCGTGGTGATCCTGCTGTTCCTGCTGTTCTGGGGCTGGCTGTGGGGCGTCGTCGGCGCGCTGCTCGCGGTGCCCATCGCCGCCGCCATCCAGATCGCCCTGTCCCACGTGCCCGCCCTCGCGCCGCTGGCCGTCCTCATGGGCTCCGGCAAGAAATGCGCGCGGAAAAAATCCGCGGCGTCCGCCTAGGTTTCCGGACTTTGCAGGCGCGAGCGGATGGCATATGGTGAGGCCTCCATGTTGCCCATCCACGCCATCCGGGACCAACTCGCCGCCGCGCTCCGGCGCTCGCGGCGGATCATCCTGACCGCGCCGACCGGCTCGGGCAAGTCCACCCAGGTGCCGCAGATGCTGCTGGACCTGGGCGCGCTGGGCACGGGCAAGGCCGTCGTGCTCCAGCCCCGGCGCCTCGCGACGCGCCTGCTGGCCAAGCGCGTGGCCGAAGAGCGCGGCGTGAAGCTCGGCGGCGAAGTCGGCTACCAGATCCGCTTCGAGTCCGTCTGCGGCCCCGACACGCGCATCCATTTCGAAACCGAAGGCATCCTCCTGCGCCAGATGCTCTCGCAACCCGATCTCCCCGGCGTCTCGGCCATCTTGTTCGACGAATTCCACGAGCGCCACGTCTACGGCGACGTCACCCTCGCGCAGGCGCTGCAGCTCCAGAAGACCACCCGGCCCGACCTGCTGCTGATCGCGATGTCGGCCACGCTCGACGCGCGCCTGCTCCAGCCCTACCTCGAACCGTGCGTGCAGATCCACTCCGAAGGCCGCGCCTTCCCCGTCGAAATCGAACATCTCGCCAAGCCGCTGCATCCCGACCACGACACGCCGGGGGATGCCGCCGCCGAGGCCTACGAGCGCGCCACGCGCGAAGGGCACAACCCCGGCGACGCGCTGATCTTCATGCCCGGCGCCTACGAAATCCAGCGCACGCTCGAAGCCTTGCGCCACGTGCCGGCCGCCAAGGGCGCGCTGCTGCTGCCGCTGCACGGCGAACTGCCGCCGCAGGAACAGGACGCCGCCGTCGCCCGCTACGACCAGAAGAAAATCGTCGTGGCCACCAACGTCGCCGAAACCTCGCTGACCATCGACGGCATCCGGCTCGTGATCGATGCCGGCCTCGCGCGCGTCGCCCGCTTCGATCCGTGGCGCGGCATCAACACGCTGTTGATCGAAAACGTTTCGCGCGCCTCCCCCGACCAGCGCGCCGGCCGGGCCGGGCGTACGGCTCCGGGCTTGTGGGTCCGGCTCTGGTCTGAGCGTGAGCAGTGGGCCAGGGCGGCACAGGAGCTCCCTGAGGTGCGGCGGCTGGACCTCGCGGAGGTGATCCTGACCCTGAAAGCGGCCGGGGTTCAAGACCTGCGGGCTTTCCGCTGGCTCGAGCCGCCCGATGAACTGAGCCTTTCAAGGGCTGAAACGCTTCTGCATGCCCTGGGCGCTC
>CAYTEK010000107.1:0-10085 GCA_964436715.1 uncultured Verrucomicrobiota bacterium
AAGGGGCGGGGCCGGTGAGGCCGCGCCCGCGTAAAACCGAACCAAGAACATAAACATGGCCATCCAAAAACAGACGAAGATCGTGCATCCCGGCGGGTTCGACGGCGGCGTGGTCCGCGTGCCGGGCGACAAGAGCATTTCGCACCGCACGGCGCTGCTGGCGGGCATCTCCTCGGGCACGTCGGAAATCCGGGGCTTTCTGCAGGCGGAAGACTGCCTGAACACCCTCAAGGCGATGGAATCCTTCGGCGCGCGCTCGTGGTTCGACGACGAAGGCGTGCTGTCCATCCAGGGCACCGGCGGCAAGATGATCGAACCGGTCGGTCCGTTGGACGTCGGCAATTCCGGCACGGGCATGCGCCTGCTGGCCGGGCTCTGCGCGGGCTCGCCGATCCACGTCACGCTGACGGGCGACGAGTCGCTGCGCTCGCGCCCGATGCGGCGCATCAAGGAGCCGCTGGAACTGATGGGCGCGCAGGTCGAGCTGACGCCGCAGGGCACCGCGCCGATGACGATCACGGGCGGTCGGCTGCACGGCATCGAATACTGCCTGCCGACGGCGTCGGCGCAGGTGAAGAGTTGCTGCATCCTCGCCGGCCTCTACGCCGAGGGCCGCACGACGGTCCTCGAGCCGATCCCGACGCGCGACCACACCGAGCGCATGCTGCGCGCCGTCGGCGCGCCCATCCGCGTGGAAGGCCAGAACATTTCCGTCGACGGCTACGGTCCCAAGGGGCCCAAGTTCCTCGCCCGCCCCTACGTGGTGCCAGGCGACTTCTCCTCCGCGGCCTACTGGCTGGCGGCGGCCGCGGCGGTTCCCGGCGTGAGCGTCCGCGCCGAGGGCGTGGGCCTGAACCTGCGGCGCACCGCGCTGCTGGACGTCCTCCGCCGCATGGGCGCGCGCGTCGAGATCGAGCGCACTTCCGCGCCGACCGATCCGGAAGTCTACGGCAACGTGACCGTCTACGGCGCCGAACTCAAGGGCACCGAGGTCGGCGGGGCGGAAATCCCCAACCTGATCGACGAACTGCCCCTGGTGGCCGTGCTGGGCGCGCTCGCGCAGGGCCGCACCGTCATCCGCGACGCCAGCGAACTGCGCGTGAAGGAGTCCGACCGCGTCGCCGTGATGGTCGAAAATCTCGCGGGCATGGGCGCGCACGTGACCGAACAGCCCGACGGCATGATCATCGAAGGCCCCACGAAAGTGTCGCCCACCAAGAGCATCCGCAGCTACGGCGACCACCGCGTGGCCATGAGCCTGTCGATCCTCGCCATTTTCGCCGACGCGCCGACCACGATCGCCAACGTGGCGTGCGTCGACACGTCCTATCCGGAATTCTGGGAGCAACTGAGCCAACTGGGAGTGAACGTTGAATAAACAAGTGACCATCGTGGCGGTGGATGGCCCTTCGGCCTCCGGGAAATCGACCGTGTCGCGCCGGACGGCCCAGGCCGTCGGCTTCATCTACGTGGATTCCGGCGCGCTCTATCGGGGCGTGACCTGGAAGTGCGTCAAGGAAGGCATCGACGTCAAGGACGCGCAGGCCGTGACCAACCTGCTGATCCGCATGAACATGGAGCTTCGGCTGCAGGACAACGCGGTCGTCTACCGGATCGACGGCGAGGATCCCGGGCAGGAAATCCGCGCCGAACCCGTGCGCGAACGCGTCGCGGACATCGCCGCCCAGCAGGTCGTGCGCGTCTACATCGTCGAAAAGCTGCGCCTGATGACCAAGTTCGGCAACCTCGTGATGGAAGGCCGCGACATCGGCACCGTCGTGTTCCCCGACACCCCCTTCAAGTACTATCTCGACGCCGATCCGGAAGAACGCGCCCGCCGCCGCGCGGCCGAGATCAAGCAGCAGGAAGGCACCCACGACGTCGATGCGGTCCTGAATTCCCTGCGCCGCCGCGACCAGAAGGATTCCAGCCGCGCCACCGCGCCGCTGCAGATCGCCCTCGGCGCCAAGATCATCAACAGCACCGGCATGACCGTCGAGCAGGTCGTGGACACGATCGTCGCCGACCTGAAGAAGGCCGGCGCGGTTCCGGCCTGAGCGTCCATGCGCGAAGCGTTGTTCAGGCAGCCGCTCTATTGGCTGGCGCGCGGATTCGTCTATTTGTGCCTGCTGGTGAAATACCGCATGCGCGTCTTCGGCCGCGAGCACGTGCCGGCCCAGGGCGGCGCGATCATCGCCGCCAACCACTGCAGCTACCTCGATCCGCCGGTGATGGGCGGCGCCAATTCGCGCCGCGTCGTGCACTTCCTGGCCCGCGACACGCTGCTCTCCAATCCCATCGCGAAATGGTTCTTCCCGCGCGTCGCCGTCATCCCGCTCGATCGCACGAAGGGCGATCTCGGCGCCTTGAAAAAGGCCATCGCCCTCCTGAAGGAGGGCCGGGTCGTCGGCCTGTTCCCCGAAGGCACGCGTTCGCCGGATGGCCAGATGCGCGCCGCCAAGGGCGGCATCGGCTTCCTGATCGCGAAGAGCGAGGTGCCGGTCGTGCCCTTGTACGTTTCCGGCACCTTCGCGGCGTTCCCCAAGGGCGCGAAGAAAATGCAGCCGTCGCGGATCGTGGCGCGCTACGGCCCGCCCATCTCGCCGGAAGAAATCCGCGCCGCGATGCCGAAGAAGAACGACTACGAAGCCGTCGGCGCGCTCGTCATGTCGCGGATCCGCGCGCTGGCGGAAGATTCCGCCGCCGCCGGATCCGTCTGACCCGTCGGATTACTTGCGTTTGCCGACGATGCGCGGCTCGGTGCCCCGCAGCAGGCGGCCGACGTTCGCGCGGTGCTTGAAGATCACCAAGGCGCCCATGATCACCAGCGCGCCGGCGAGCAGCCGGTTTTCGGCGCCGTTCATCCCAAGATAGGCCGCCGGCACGGCGATGGCCGCGAGGATCGAACCCAGCGAAACGAAGCGCGTGAGCGCGACGGTCAGGGCGAAGACCGCGAAGCCGACGCCGACCGCCGCCGGCGCGATGCCCAGCAGCATGCCCGCGCTGGTGCTGACGCCTTTGCCGCCCTTGAACTTCAGCCAGACCGGCCAGTTGTGGCCGGCGACGGCCGCGACGCCGCAGGCGAGGCCCAGCCACGGCGGGGCGGACTCCAGCAGGCGGGGGAAGAAGAACGCCGGCACGAATCCCTTCACGGCGTCGAGGACGAACGCGGCGATGCCCCAGCCCTTGCCGACGCAGCGGAATACGTTCGTCGCCCCGATGTTGCCCGAGCCAACCTTCTGCAGGTCGATGCCCTTCAGGCGGGCGATGAGCAGCCCGTTGGGGATCGAACCCAGCAGGTAGGCGGCCAGGACCAGCAGCGACAGCATCGGCGGCGAGTTGGTGATCATGCGCGCCAGCATGCGGTGCGTCGTCGCAAAACTCCAGCCAGAAAACAGGAAGAATTTCAGCAGGAAAACAGGAAATGACAGAAAAACAGGAAGAGAAAAGAGTGTTTCCCCCTATTTCTTGTCCTTTCGTGTTTTCCTGTTTCCTTCCTGTTTTCCTGCTGTGGTTTTGGTTCGGGGTTGGGGTCGGGCTCGACCCAGGCATGGGCGTGGCGTATATTCGCGAAACATGCCGGAATCCATGTCCATTTTGTTGCGGATGCGCGGCCGGGTGCAGGGGGTGGGATTCCGGCCGACGGTGTTTCGCCTCGCGCACGAACTGGGGCTGCGGGGATGGGTGCGCAACGACGCGGCCGGCGCCGAAATGGCATTGGCGGGCACCGCGGAGGCCCTTGCGAAATTCCGCGCCGAACTGCCCGGCCGGCTGCCGGCGGCGGCGGACATCCAAAGCGTCGAGGAAAGCCCGGCGCCGGCGGATCTGCCGGCGGGGTTCGAGATCCGGCTGAGCGCCGCGCCGGACGGCGCGCGCGTGGCGGGCATCCTGCCCGATCTCGCGACGTGCCCGGAATGCCTGCGGGAAATCCTGGATCCGCGGGACCGGCGCTACCGCTATCCGTTCGCGAACTGCACCCATTGCGGCCCGCGCTACAGCATCGTCGAAGCCCTGCCGTACGACCGCGCGCACACGACGATGCGCGCCTTCCAAATGTGTCCGGCCTGCGCGGCGGAGTACGGCGATCCGCGCAACCGGCGCTTCCACGCGCAGCCGAACGCCTGCCCGATTTGCGGTCCGCAACTGGCGTGGATGCGCGCGGACGGCGAACCGCTGGCGACGCGCGACGCGGCGCTGCTCGCCGCCGCGGCCGCCTTGCGCGCGGGCCGGATCGTGGCCGCGAAGGGCATCGGCGGCTTCCACCTGCTGGTGGACGCGCGCGATTCCGCGGCCGTGCGGCGCCTGCGCGCGCGCAAGCGGCGCGACGAAAAGCCGTTCGCGCTGCTGTTTCCTTCTCTGGACGTCCTGGCCGCGGCGTGCCGGGTTTCGGAGGCCGAGCAAGCCTGGTTGGAGTCGCCGGCGGCGCCGATCGTGCTGCTGGAGCGGCGGGCGGACGCGGCCGACTTGGCGCCGGAGGTCGCGCCGGGCCTGCCGTGGCTCGGGGCGCTGCTGCCCTACGCGCCGCTGCACCACTTGCTGATGCGCGAATTGGGTTTCCCCGTCGTGGCGACGAGCGGCAACCTGACCGACGAGCCGATCTGCACCGACAACGACGAGGCGCGGGACCGCCTCGGGGAAATCGCCGATTTCTTCCTGATGCACGACCGGCCGATCGTCCGTCCCATGGACGATTCCGTGCTCGCGGTCTGCGCCGGCGCGCCCGTCGTGATGCGGCGCGGGCGGGGGGGGGCGCGGTATTCGCGGCCGCGGCCGGGCGCGCCGGACGGCTGGGTGGGCGCCGGCGCGCAGATGAAAGGCGCGGTGGCGGTGACGGCCGGCGGCAACGCGACGATGAGCGCGCACCTCGGCGATCTCGACCACGAAGGCGCCGCGCGCTTGTGGGCGCGGGCGGTGGACGATTTGACCGGCCTGCATGGGCTGCGGCCCGTCGGGGCGGCGGCGGACCTGCATCCGGATTACGTTTCCACGCGCGGCGTCGCGGAGTGGGGCGTGCCGGTGGTCGGCGTGCAGCACCACCACGCGCACGTTGCGGCGTGCATGGCGGAAAACGGCTTGGCGGGCCCGGTGCTGGGCATCGCGTGGGACGGCACGGGGCTGGGACCCGACGGCACGATCTGGGGCGGCGAATTCCTGGTTTGCACGCGCGCGGAATTCCGGCGCGCGGCGTGGCTGCGGCCGTTTCCGCTCGCCGGCGGGGACGCGGCGGCGCGCGAGCCGCGCCGTTCCGCCTGGGGCGTGCTGCGGGAGATGGGTTCGCCGCGGCCGCCGCCCGGATTCGACGAGGCGGAACGGGCGGTGCTGGAGGAAATGTTCGCGCGCGGGGTGAACGTCGTGCAGACCAGCAGCGCGGGCCGGCTGTTCGATGCCGTCGCGTCGCTGCTGGGGGTCTGCCAGAAGATGAGCCACGAAGGGCAGGCGGCGCTGCGGCTGGAGGCGCTGGCGGGAACGGCGCCGGCGGAACCGTATCCGTTCGGATGGCGGGACGCGGCGCTGGATTGGGCGCCGCTGATCGCGGAAATCCTGCGCGGCGCCGAACCGCCGGCCGTCGCGGCGGCGCGCTTCCACGAAACGCTGGCGGCCCTGATGGTCGCCGCGGCCGAGAAAATCGCCCTGCGCGACGTGTGCCTGACGGGCGGTTGCTTCCAGAATCGGCGCCTGCTGGCCGGCGCCGTCCGGCGGCTGCAAGCGGCGGGTTTCCGCGTCTGGCGACACCGGGACGTGCCCCCGAACGACGCGGGCATCTGCCTCGGCCAACTGGCCGTCGCCGCGGCGCGCGGCGCGCGCGCGGATTTTTGAGCGAAGCGCCGCGGAGGGGCTTGATTTGAGGGGGGGGACATGCTGTAATGCAGCCGTTTCCCGGAAATTCGCAGGAGTACGAGCATGAAAAAATGGATTTGGACGATGGCGGTGGCGGTTTCGACGCTTTCCGGCGGGGCGGTGGCTCCGGCTGCGGCGCAGGACGATGCCGTCCTGCTGGTGGCGCCCGCGCGCTTTGCGGTGATGCAGGTCGCGTTCGACGTGGCGCGCCGCTATCCGACGGTGCTGGTGAGCTACCAGGGCGCGCCGACGGCGCCGGTGCTGCACGTGTGGAACGGCTACGAATGGATGCCGCTGGCGCTGGCGGACTACCAGAGCGGCGCCTTCCTGCAATCCTATCCCGGCCGCACGGTTTTCCTGGGCGACGACGCCCTGCTGCCGGCGGACCTGCGCGCGATCGGCGCCTGGTGCGACCGGACCACGCAGATCCCCGTGCTGGAAAAGTACGCGCTCATCAACGCGATCGGCAGCTATCTGCCCTTCACGCCCGCGGACTGGCGCTGGTTCGCCGGCCGCTACAACATGACGCTGACCAATCTCAAGGCCGACGAGGCCGAAGCCGCGAAGAGCGAGACGTGGTACGACGGCAAGGGCGCGGGTTCCGATCCGGCGCCGTCGTTCTTCAAGTATTTCACGCGGTCGCGCCGCAATTCGGCCCCGGCCGAGGCCGCGCCGATCCAGCCCGTCGAAGTCGCGCCGGGCGAAACGGTCGCGCCGCCCGCTCCGTAAGGTCGGCGGCATGCGGCGGCAGGTCCATCGCGGGTGGGGCGGCGCGCTGGCGCTGGCGCTGGGGTGCGCCGCGCTGGCGGGCTTGGCCGGCTGCAAGACCATCCACGAAGAAGTCCAGCCCATCCGCGAGACCACGCTGACGGTGGCGCGCGCGGGCGGCGAAGTGACCTTGTCGTGGATCGGCGTTCGCGGCATGTACTACAGCGTGACCTACACCGAGGAACGCGGCGCGAAGGCGCAGTGGAAGCTGCTGCCGGACGCGATCAACGTGCGCGGCCTGGTCAGCGGCGAGCCGATCGTGGTGAAGGATCGCCTGCCGGCGACGCAGCCGCGCTATTACCGGTTGCTGCAGGACAGCAAGCCGCTGGTGCCCTGAGAACCGCGCGCGGGGGCGGCTTTCCATGCGGGCGGCCGGAAAAGTTCTTCTTCTGGTTCTGGCCGTGTTTTTCGTGCTGGGGCTCGGCGAATGGGCGGTGCGCGCGTTCGATCTGGGGCCCGACGTCGGCCGCCTGCAGGTCGGCATGATTCGCCTGACGCCCGATCCGGACCTGCGCTACGAACTGGTGCCCGGCTACGTGTCGCCTCTGCGCGACGTCGCGATCAACGCCCAAGGCCTGCGGGATCGGCCGGTCAAGATCGCCAAGCCCGCCGGCGCGCGGCGCATCGCCTGCATCGGCGATTCCATCGCGTTCGGCATGGGCGCGGCGCAGGAGCCCTTCGACGTCCAGTTGGAGGAGCGCCTCGCCGCCGGGCGGCCGTCCGGCGCGCCGGCCATCGACGTCCTCAATTTCGGCGTGCCGGGCTACAACGTCGGCCAGATCGCCGCCGCGCTGGAGAAGCGCGCGGCGGCCTTCGCGCCGGATCTCGTGGTGTACCTGTATTGCCTGAACGATCCGCAGGAAACCAGCCGCGAACTGGAAACGACCTTGCGGCGCGGCGCCGGGTCGCCGGCGCGGCAGGACTACGTGCGCCGACGGTGGTCCGCTGCGTCTTCCGCGCTGGGCGGTTCGCGCCTGTGGTTGCTGGCGCGGCTGGCCGGCGCCGCCCGGACGTCGCGCGGGGAAAACGGCGCGACGGAGCCCATTCGCGACGACATGTCCATCGCGCTGGCGGGCGGGGCGCCGGACTATTACCGTTCGCTGTACCGGCCCGGCCCCGCGCGCGCGCGGTTCGAGGCCGGGATGGCGGCCATCGGCCGCTGGAGCGCCCGGACCGGCGTGCCGGTGCTCGTGGCGACGGTGCCGTTGTTCGAGAATCTCTGGACGTATCCGCTGGAAGACCTCCATGCGCAGGTGCGGGCCGCCGCGGAGTCCAACGGCTTGGCCGCGCTGGACCTGCTGCCGGCCTACCAGGCCGCGCTGCTGGCGGGCCGGGCGGATTTCCGGGCCGACCCCCTGCATCCCAATCGCGCGGGCTACGGCCTCGCCGCCGACGCGGTGGCGGCGGAAATCCGCAACCGCGGTTGGCTGGCCGACTTCGGTCGACCCTAGGGCGCGCCCACCTTTTTCCTTGCGCTTCGCCCGCGCAAAGCCCATGATTCGCGCCCGTTTCGATCGAGCTCCCCCGGCGCCGACGTGAAAGGCACCGGGGGCGTTCATTTGGAGAAAACAGAGTTATGGCGAGAACGATTCCTCTTTCGAAGGTGCGCAACATCGGCATCATGGCCCACATCGACGCCGGCAAGACGACGGTGTCCGAGCGCATCCTGTTCTATTCCGGCAAGACCCACAAGCTGGGCGAGGTGCACGACGGCGCCGCGACGATGGACTTCATGGTCCAGGAGCGCGAGCGCGGGATCACCATCCAGAGCGCGGCGACGACGCTGGCCTGGAAGGGCCACCAGGTGACGCTGATCGACACCCCCGGACACGTGGACTTCACGGTGGAAGTGGAGCGCTCGCTGCGGGTGCTGGACGGCGCGGTGGCGCTGTTCTGCGCCGTGGGCGGCGTGCAGCCCCAGTCCGAAAAGGTCTGGCTGCAGTCCGAAAAGTACGAAGTGCCCAAGCTCGCGTTCGTCAACAAGATGGACCGGACGGGCGCCGACTTCTTCGGCGTGCTGGAGGAAATCCAGGGCGAACTGCGCTGCAACGCGGTGCCGGTGGTGGTCCCGATCGGCAAGGCCGAGACCTTCCTGGGCATCATCGACCTCGTGACGATGAAGGCCATCTACTTCGACGATCCGGAAAGCACGGATTTCCGCGTGGCGGACATCCCGGCCGAAAAGCTGGAGAAGGCCAAGAAGTGGCGCGCCAACCTGGTGGAAAAATGCGCGGAGCAGGACGACGCGCTGATGGAGAAGTTCTTCGCCGAAGGCGACCTGTCGGAAGACGAGATCTGGAGCATCCTGCGCAAGGCCACCATCGCGCGCAAGATCGTGCCGGTGTTTTGCGGCGCGGCCTTCAAGAACAAGGGCGTGCAGCATCTGCTCGACGGCGTGGTGAACCTCCTGCCGGCGCCGAACGAGATCCCGCCCATCGTCTCGGAAGTGGTCGCGGAAGGCGAGGAGCCCGAGCGGCGCGAACCGACGGACGACGCCCCCTTCAGCGCACTGGCCTTCAAGATCGTGGCCGACAAGCACGCCGGCAAGCTCACCTACATCCGCATCTATTCGGGCACGCTGACCTCGGGCCAGAACGTGCTGAACAGCACGCTGGACAAGAGCCAGCGCATCGGCCGCATCCTGCGCATGCACGCCAACCATTCGGAGAACGTCGAGACCGCCCAGACGGGCGACATCGTGGCCGTCGTGGGCCTGGCCCACACGCGCACCGGCGACACGATCTGTTCCGAAGACCATCCGATCCAACTGACCACGATCGAGTTTCCGGCGCCGGTGGTGTCGATTTCCATCGCGCCCGAAACGACGGCGGACAACGAGAAGCTCTCTGCCGCGCTCTACAAGCTGGCGGAAGAAGATCCGACCTTCACGGTGGGCTTCGACCAGGAGACGAGCGAAACGATCATCTCCGGCATGGGCGAACTGCACCTGGAAATCATCGTGGACCGCCTCAAGCGGGAATTCAACGTGGCGGCGAAGGTGGGGCGCCCGGAAGTGGCGTACCGCGAAACCGCGACGAAGGGCATCGAAGGCCAGTACAAGCACGTGAAGCAGAGCGGCGGCCGCGGCCAGTACGCGCACGTCTGCCTGCGCCTCGAACCGCTCAAGGCGGGCGAGGGCTTCGAGTTCGTCAACGAAGTCGTCGGCGGCCGCATTCCCGCCAACTTCATCCCGTCCGTGGAAAAGGGCGTCGTGAAGGCGATGTCGAGCGGTCCCTACGCGGGCTATCCGGTGGTGGACATGCGCGTCGTGCTGACCGACGGGTCGTACCACGAGGTGGATTCGTCGGACTTCGCGTTCCAGGAAGCCGGCCGCGCCGGCTTCAAGGAACTCTTCCTGAAGGCCAATCCGATCATCCTCGAACCGGTGATGTCCGTGGAAGTCTCGACGCCCGAGGAATTCATGGGCGGCGCGACGGGCAGCGTGTGCCAGCGCCGCGGGCGCATCGAGACGATGGAAG
>CAYTEK010000108.1:0-10083 GCA_964436715.1 uncultured Verrucomicrobiota bacterium
TCGTAGGTGGCGGAGACGGTGACGAGGCCGCGGAGGGAGCGGTCGTAGTTGGTGCGGTTGACGATGGTGTCGGCGAGGAACTTGGAGTTGGGGACGAGGAGGTTGACGCCGTCGTAGGTGAGGACTTCGGTGGCGCGCAGGCCGATGGCGAGGACGGTGCCGGCCATGCCATCGACTTCGACGATATCGCCGACCTTGTAGGGGCGGGCGACGAGGATGATGGCGCCGCTGATGAGGTTGCTGCAGAGGTTCTGGGCGCCGAAGCCGAAGCCGAGGGCGATGGCGCCGCCGAGGAAGTTGAACGCGGCCAACGGCACGCCGAGGACGCGCAGCGCGGCGAGCAGGAAGAGCGTCCAGAGGCCGAAGAAGATCCAGCGCGGCGCGAATTCGCGGACGTGGCGGGATCGGCGCAGGTGGCCCGGCAGGCGCCGGCCGAAGAACCGCGCGGCGAGCGCGCTGACGAGGCCGCCGCCGACGACGAGCAGCGCCGCCAGCAGCAGGTCGCCGAGGGTGAGCGCGAGATGGCCGCCGGACCAGACGACGCGGTCGAACTGGGCCTGGAGAAAAGAGACGTTCATGCGGACAGTGTAGAGTCCGCGCGGACGGAAGGCAAGGGGAGGGCGCGCCGCGGACGGCTAGCGCGGGGCCGCGACGGCGCGGGCGAGCAGGCTCTTGATGAAGGCGAGTTCGAACGGCTTGGCGAGGAACGCCATGATTTCGCCGCGTTGGGCCTTGGCGGCGAGTTCTTCCGACGGTTCGCCGGTGATGAGGATCAGCGGGCGGCCGGCGGCCGCGCGCTTGAGCTGCTCCACCCAATCGTGGAGGGGCGGGCTGTCGGGCAGATAGATGTCGGCGATCACGACCTGGATGGCGGGGGCGGCCAGTTGCGCCAAACCCTCGGCGCAGGTCGCCGCCTGAAAAGCCTGATGGTTCAGACGCGTGACCAACGTCGCGAGATATTCGCGCACGGCCACGTCGTCGTCGATGATGAGGATGTTCGCCATGGAAAAAGCAAAGTGTAAAATGTCGAGCGTCTTTACGTTATCGGGGAGAAGGGCATCTGTCAACCGGCTCATTGTAACGATCCCGTTAGGCGGGCTGGCCGGCGAGCGGGAAAAAGGCTTGGGCGGCGGGCAAACTCCGGGATTGATTCCGAGGGCGTTTTTTGAGTCAATTCCCGGCCGTGTTCGCGGTGCGGGCAACCCCCGCGCGCGCAAGGAGAAACCGTGTATCTAAAAGCGCTCGAAATGGTCGGGTTCAAGAGCTTCGCCGAGCGGACGAAGCTGGTCTTCGAACCCGGAATGATGGCGATCGTGGGGCCGAACGGCTGCGGCAAGAGCAACGTGTCGGACGCGATCCGCTGGGTGCTGGGCGAACAGAGTCCGAAGGCGCTGCGCGGCGGCGCGATGACGGACGTGATCTTCAACGGCACGGACCAGGCCAAGCCGCTGGCGATGGCCGAGGTGAGCCTGACGCTGACGGACTGCGAAGCGGTGCTGGGGACGGAATACAACGAGGTGACGGTGCCGCGCCGCGTGTTCCGGTCCGGCGAAGGGCAGTATTTCATCAACAAGACGCCGTGCCGCCTGAAAGACATCCAGCGGCTGTTCATGGACACGGGCCTGGGCACGAATTCCTACAGCGTGATGGAGCAGGGGCGCATCGACCAGATCCTGAGCTCTCGCCCGGACGACCGCCGCGAGGTCTTCGAGGAAGCCAGCGGCATCAGCAAGTACAAGGCCGACAAGAAAGAGGCCCTGCGCAAGCTGGAGCACACCGAGGCGAACTTGCTGCGCCTGGGCGACATCATCAAGGAAGTGAAGCGCCAGATCATCTCCCTGCAGCGGCAGGTGGGGAAGGCCAAGCGCTACAAGAGCCTGCAGGAGCAGCTGCGGGCCTGCGACGTGTGGCTGGCCAAGGACCGGCTCGGCGAGCTCGACGCTTCGCTGGCGGAGCTGGAAACCGAGCTGAAGACGCACGCGGCGCGCGAAGAAGAGCTGCGCGCCGCCGTGGAAACGGCGGAAACCCGCGCCAACGAGCTGCGCCAGGACATGGCCGCGGTGGAAGGCCGCATCGCCGCGGCGATGGATGCGTCGTCGGAGGCCGCCGGCGCGCTGGCCCGGGCGCGGGAACTGATTCGCGTCAACCAGGAGCGCGCGCAGGAACTCGAAACGCTGTCGCAGCGCGACTCGCGCGAGACCGAAAGCGCGAAGGCCGGTTTGGCCGCCCATCGCGACGAGCTGGACGCGCTGAAGAAGGATTTGATCGCGGCGACGGACGCGCACGAGACCGCGCGGCAGGATCTGGAGAAGCGCCAGGCGGCGCTGGCCGCCCACGACCAGGAAACCGCCGCCGCCCGCAAGCGGCTGCAGGAGCTGCGCACGGAAGCGCTGGATCTCGAATCGCGCCTGGCGCGGCTGCAGAACGAGTGGAACGAAATCGAGGCGCGCGAGCGCACGGACCTGCTGCGCCGCGAGCGCTTCGCCGCCGAGAAGGCCGAGGCCGAACGCGCGGTGGAATCCTACGCCGAGCGGCTGTCCCTGATGGGCGCCCAGCGCGACCAGAAACGGACCGGCGCCGAACAGGCGCAGCGGCAGGTCGAGGATCTGCGGAAGTCGCAGGCCGACCGCGCGGAGCAGCTCGCCGAGCTGCAGCGCGAGCTGTCGAAGTTGGCCTCCGAGGCCGCGGCGCGCGAGGCGCAGGTGAACCTGCTGGCCCGCAGCCGCGCCGAAGCGCGCGGTTTTCCGGCCGGCGCGAAGAAGCTGCTGGAGAACGCGGCGGTGCCGGGCGTGGATCCCCAGACCGTCGTGGGCGCGCTGGCCGAGAAGGTGCGCGCGGACAAGGGCCACCAGCTCGCGCTGGAAGCCGCGCTGCGGGCGTGGCTGGACGCGGTGGTGGCGCAGGACGCGGCGGCGGCGCTGGAGATCGCCAAGCACCTGCAGGCGGCCCAGGGCGGCGCGGTGCGCCTGCTGTCCGCCGCCGGCGGGGCCGGCGGCGAAACGCCGGCGGGCGCGGGCGAACCGCTGCTGGACCACGTGAAGGCGCCGGCCGCGCTGGCGGGCCTGCTGCGGCGCCTGCTGGGCGCCGTGCGCGTCGTGGCGACCGCGGCCGACGTGCCGGCCGCCGTGCCGGCGGACCTGGTCTACGTCACGCGCGACGGCATCGTGGCGCGCGGCGACGGCAGCGTGGAATTCTGGGCGCCGGGCGAGAACGAGAGCAATCCGCTGGCCCGCGAACACCAGCTGGCCCAATGGCAGGAAGACCTGGAGCGGCTGCGCCGGGAAGCCGGCGAGGCCAAGGCGCGCGCCGCCGCCCTGCAGCAGGACGAAACCGCGGCGCGCGGCGCCTTGGAAGCCGCCCAGACGGCGCTGGAAAACCAGCGGCGCGAGATGGCCCTGGCCGAAGGCGAAATCCGCATGGTGGAGCGCGAGGCCAAGCAGGCCGGCGAGCGCGCCGAAACGATCGGCTGGGAGCTGGAAGCCTTGACGAAGAAAACCGGCGCCGGTTCCCAGCGGCGCACGCAGATGGCCGGCGAGATGGAAACCATCCGCGCGCGCCAGGCCGACGTGCGCGCGCAGACCGCGGCCGATTCCGAAAAGCTGCGGCAGCTCGAGGACGAGCGCAACGCGCTCCTCGAAGCGGCCACGGAATGCCGCGTGGCGCTCTCCGGCTACAAGCAGCAGCTCGACGGCCTGCGGGCGCGCGGCGAGCCGCTCGAGGCGCGCATTCGCGAGCTGGAAACCCTGATCCGCGAGCGCGCGGCGGGCATCGATTCGTACCGCGAACGCGTCGCGGCGCTGCAGCAGGCCACCCAGGAGGCCGCCGGCCAGATCGGCCCGCTCGAGGCCGAAATGGCGCGCCGCCAGGCCGAACTGCAGGACGCGCGGAGCCAGCGGGAAAGCCGCAATGCCGAACTGGCGAAGAGCGACGCCGACCTGCACGCGCAGCGGACGGAATTGGACGCCGTGCGCGAGAAGCGCAACGGCGTGGACATCCAGCTGGCGCGCCAGCGCCTGCACCGCCAGAACCTGGTCGAGCGCATGAGCGTCGAATACAGCCTGCAGCCGCCCGACGTGCTCAAGTCCAAGGAACCTGAATGGGAAGAAGGCGCGCGGCCCGCCGACCGCGAGGCCCTCGAAACCATGGTGGCCGAACTGCGCACCAAGCTGCAGAGCATGGGCCCCGTGAACCTCGTCGCCATCGAGGAACACCAGGAGCTGGAGGAGCGCTTCGCGTTCCTGAGCCAGCAGAACGACGACTTGGTGAACGCCAAGCAGCAGCTGCTCGACCTGATCCGCAAGATCAACGACACGACGACCTCGCTGTTCACCGAAACCTTCAACGTGGTGAACGCGAACTTCCAGGAACTCTTCAAGCAGCTCTTCGGCGGCGGCAACGCCAAGCTGGTGCTGGTGGACGAGGAAAACGTGCTGGAATCGGGCATCGAAATCATCGCCCGGCCGCCGGGCAAGAAGCGGCAGACGGTCTCGCTGCTCTCCGGCGGCGAGCGCACGCTGACCGCGGTGGCGCTGCTGTTCTCGCTGTTCAAGGTCAAGCCCAGCGCGTTCTGCCTGACGGACGAGCTCGACGCGGCCCTGGACGACAGCAACATCGCCCGCTATCTCGAAATGCTCAAGGGCTTCATCCTGGGCACCCAGTTCATCGTCATCACGCACAACCGGCAGACGATCGGCCGGGCGGACGCGCTCTACGGCGTGACGATGGAGAAGCAGGGCATTTCGAAGATCGTGTCGGTGAAGTTCCACGACGAAGCCCCGGCGGCCGCGCCGGCCGCGGCGCCGGCGCCGAAACCGGAGTGAGCGGGCATGGGCGGTGCGGGGTTCGAACCCCCGACATCCACGGTGTAAGCATGGCGCTCTGACCAACTGAGCTAACCGCCCGCCAACCCATCGCATCCTACGGCAGGGGGGCGCGCCGCGCAATCCCGTTGTCGGTCCGCCGGGTTGTCGCTAGGATGGGGAACATGAAAACGGCCAACGCGGCGACGAAACTGGATTATCGGCAGCGCATCTGCCGGGCGATGAACTTCATCAGCGCGCACCTGGACCGCGAGCCGGCGCTGGAAGAGATCGCGGCGGCGGCGAATTTCTCGCCGTTCCACTTCCACCGGATCTTCAAGGCGGCGACGGGCGAGACGGTGTTTGGATTCCTGCGGCGGCTGCGGCTGGAATGGGCGGCGAACCGGCTGCTGTCGGACCCGCGGGCGGACGTCACCGCCGTGGCGCTGGATTGCGGCTTCTCGAGTTCGCAGAACTTCGCGAAGGCATTTCGGGCGCGGTTCGGGACGACGCCGACGGCGTTTCGGCGCCGCAAGGGCGGAAACAAAGCGCGCAACGCGGGAGAAGCGGGTTCCCTGCGCATCGGCGACGATGCGGGCATGGTGAAGCGGATTTCACCGCAACCCGAAAGGAACACGACGATGAAGAAGGCGGAAATCAAGGAACTGCCGACGTGGCACGTGGCGTATGCGAGGAAGATCGGGCCCTACGGCAAGGAAGTCTGCGAGGCCGCGTTCGGCGAACTGATGCGCTGGGCGGGGCCGCGGGGCCTGATCGGCCGCGGGCCGATGCTGGGCATGTATTGGGACAATCCGGAAGTGACGGCGCCCGAGCAATGCCGGACCGACGCGTGCCTGCCGGTGCCGCCGGGCACGCCGGTGGAAGCGCCGATCGCCCTGCAGGACGTCCCCGGCGGACCGCATCTGGTCTGCGAGTTCGACGTGCCCATCACCGGTTTCGGCGCCGCGTGGGAGGAAGCGTTCCGCTGCCTGCTGGAGCGGGGGTTGGAATGCGCGGAGCGGCCGTGCTACGAGCTGTATTTGGACGACTGCCGGGGCAAGACCTGCCGGTTCGACATCTGCATTCCGCTGAAGAAGAAATAGGCGCGGTCCCGCCGTTCCCGAACGCCAAGAGGCCCGCCGGTCGGCGGGCCTCTTCGTTCGCGCCGAGAGCCGCGAAAATCAATCCACGCTGCAGATGACGGCGGAATTCTTGAGGTTGTCGAAGATGGCGTTGGCGGCGTCGGCGTCCTTGAAGGTCACCACGTGGCCGTCGAGGAACAGGACGTTGCGGATGTTGGCGCCGTGGTTGTCTTCGTCCATCAGGTCGGGCATGTTGCCGGGAGTGGCGGAGCCCAATTCGCGGTCGTTGGACTCGTCGCACATCAGGGGCGCGACGGAGGGGGTTTCGGCGGTGCGCAGCAGGTGGTAGCCGGAGATGTACATGTAGCTGCAATTGCCGATGGAATTCAGGCTGGCGAGGTCGGTGGCCGGCCGGACCTGCTTGCCTTGGTAGTCCTCCGTGTCGCTGGGGCAGACCCAGAGGCTCAGGTCGGTGACGTAGCCCAACTGGCACACGTTGGTGATGATGATGCGGAACTGCGTCACTTCCGTGAACGAGCCGGTGGCCGGCGGCAACGCCTTGTTGTGGGGCATTTCGCCGTTGTGGTCCGTCGCGTAGGAGGTGAAGGCGGCGCCGAGGGAGCGCAGGTTGCTCGCGCAGCGGGACCGCTTGGACATCTCGAGGGCCTTGAAGGACACCGGCAGGAGGATGGCGATCAGGATGGCCAGGATGGCGATGACCACCAGCAGTTCGATCAGCGTGAACGCTTGTTTCTTGCGCATGGGGATCCTTTCGGAATCAGGGGTTGACGAGCGTGGTCATGAAGGCTTTCCAATCGCCGGGGGAATACCAATTGGTGGTCGGCGAACCGTTGGTCTGGGCGTTGAAGACCCAATTGACGCTCTGCCAGTAGTTGGTGGGCACGACGACGGCATATTCCCAGACGGTGCCGGCGACGTTCGTCATCGGCCGGGCGGATGCTTCCGACCAGCCGGAATCGTAGCCGAGGTGGACGTTGACGTTGGTGGCGGCGGCGATGGGGGTGCCAGCCACGTCGAGGGTGACGGTGAACAACTGGTCGGGCGTGGGCTGGTCGGGCGTCCACGTGGCGCCGCCGCCGCGGACCGCCTTGAGATTGCCGCCGCCGAGCCAGGTGTCGCCGTCGCGGAACTTGAATTCGATGGCGGAACCGCTGGTGCCGTCGGCCAAGGCGACGTCGACCATCCAGTGGCCGTCGCCCAGGAAAGTCATGGGCGTGGCGCCCCAGCCGTTGAAGGAACCGGTGGCCGAGAGCGAGCGCTTGCCCTTGAGGTCGCCCTTGTATTGGCTGTAGTGGAGGCGCCAGACGGCGGCGGTGGCGGGGACGAAACTGGGTTCCCAGTAGGTGGGCAGCGGATCGGGCTCGATCCCGGCGAAGGGGGCGTAGTATTCCTTCGCGGTCGAAATCTGGCCGATGGCGGCGGACCAGAAGCGCGTCGTTTCGTTGGTGGCGCCGGCCGTCGCGCGCAGGCCGTAATCGTCGAAGCCGTTCACCAGGTTGGTGGAAACGCGGACGCCGTGGGAGCCCTCGGACAGGACGTTTTCGAACTGCACGTAGGCGGTGGCGCCGGTGAGCGTGACGGCCGTCAGCGCCGGCGCGTTGGACGGCGGCGGAGGCGGCAGGCCTTCGTTGTCCCAGACGAACGCAGCGAGGACGATCGGATCGGTGGCGTCGGGATCGGCCACGTAGTATTCGAGATTGGACGAAGGGCTTTCGTAGTGGTTGGCCGCCGCGGTGAGGACGTAGAACTTGTAGATGAGGCTGCGCGGCGAGCGCCGATCCAGCCAGGTGCCCACGTACGGTTCGTTGAATTCGCCGCCGGCGACGAGCGAATGGGGCGATTCCGGTTCGATGGCGGAATCGATGCCGTTGGTGGAAAACGCCCAGAGGCGGGAATAGATGCCGTCGTCGGCGACGGTATCGCCGTTGCTGCCGTCGTCGAAGAGCTGGACGCCGGCGGCATCCCAGGCCACGTAGGCGCCGGGATAGTCCGACGCTTCGGGGCCCGTGCCGCCGTTGCTGTTGAACCCGCGCAGGGGGTCGGAGCCGGCGACGAAGACGCGCTGGATGTCGTCGCGCTTGCGCATGGACAGATCGAGCTGGAAGAGGATTTCGCGGCGGACGCGCACGCCGGCGTCCCCGCGCCGAAGATCGTTGTAGAGCCGGCTGTGCGCGGAGGGCGGATTGGTGTTGCCGGGGTCGCGCAGGGGATGGGCGGCGGCGCCGAGATAGTCCACCACGGTCATGGGCGTGCCGTTGGTGTTCAGGCTGAGCTTGCGGGAAGCGGAGGAGAAATCGGTGAGCCGGATGGCTTCGTAGTTGTTGGTGCCGGCGATGCGGGCGCTGAACTTGTAGTACAGTTCGGCCGGGGAGCCGGGCGGGAAGGTGACGTCCACGGCGGCCCAGCCGTTGGAGCCGGGGATGGCCGTCAACGGCGTGGTTTCGTAGGGAGGATAGCCCCATTCGAGCGGCAGCGCGGAGCCGTTGAGGAAGAAGGCGGTGGGCCGGGCATGGTCGGAACTGATGCCCATGCCGGAGTTGGTGTTGACCTGGAAGGTCACGGTGACGGATTGCGAGATGCCGCTGGAAGCCGGCGTCAGGCAATATTCCGTCGTGCGCGAGAAGCCGTCGAGGTCTTGGACGCCGCTGGCGCGGACGACCAGGAAGTTGGTGGCGATGGGCGCGGCCAAGCCGAGGATGACGCCGTAGGGGCCTTCGCCGACGGCGCTGGCCGGCGTTTCGCCGCCGACGGTCCAATTCGCGACGTCCACGGCGGAGGTGTAGGTCACGGCTTCGTTGAAGGCCACGAAAACGGAGGAGCCGCCGATGGCGCCGGCCGCGGCGCGGATGTAGGGCGCATTGCCTTCGCTGCCGAAATCGTCCGGGATGCCGTTCGTGTTCGCGTCCACCGTTACTTCCATGTAGTCGAGCGTCGTGAGGATGCCGTTGGTGTAGTCGGGCGCGGTGGTCTGGTTGGGAATGGCGTCGGGGGAACTCCAGGCGCTGCCGGGGTCGTTGTTGTGGATGCCGGCCAGCAGGCGCACGGTGGCGCCGCGCGGGACGGTTTCGCCGGCCTCGACGGTGCCGAAGCGGGTGCCGGCGTAGAGATTGGTCCACGGGATGCGCGCTTCGAAGCCCTTGTGCGGACATGGGGTGGCGTCGTTCACGCTGGCCATGTCCACGGGCGTCCCGACCGGCGTGGCGCCGTTGCCGCTGTCGAACAGCGATTCCAGGTTGTTGGTGGTGGGCGCTTCGACGCCGTCGTAGAGGATGCGGATGGCGTTGTTGTAGAACCCCTCGCTGGCGAACATGTAATCGAGTCCGAAGCCGCCGCCGACGCCGGCGACCCAGCCGTAGTCGTTGTACTTGATGAAACTGGGATCGATGTTCGTCCAGTTGGTGGTGGTGGGCGCGCCGGTGCCCGCGTCGGGATCGACGTCGAGCAGGACGACGAGCTTGTTGTTGCCGGCTTGCCAGGCTTGGAGGGCGATGTAGAGGTAGTCGGCGTCCCACGTGACGAACAGGTTGGAGAGGGTGCCGTTCGCGCCCCATTCGGATTCGCCGTGGAAGGTCTCGCGGAAGTCGTAATCGTCGTATTCGATGGGGCGGCCATCGAGGGTGGCGGTGTTGTACGGCGTGGCGCTGGCCGCGACGGCCAGCAGAACCAGCGAGCAGAACCCAAGGAACTTCTTCATGACGCCTCCATGCGGTTTCAGCCAATATAAGGCGCCGGATTTCCGAAAAAAAGAAAAAACGCTCCACGCCCGTCGCCGTCGGACGGCGCCGGGTTTTGCTTGGCGGCCCGCGGATTTTGGGGCAACATGCGGACAAATCAGGAGAGTTGCCATGAAGCGAACGCAGCAGGCGGGGTTCACGTTGGTCGAAGTGTTGACGGTCATCGCGATCATCGCGTTGCTGGCGGCGTTGATCCTGGGCTTGGCGGGCAACGCGCAGAAGAAGGCCGCGCGCAGCCGGGCGGAGGCGGAAATCGAGCAGCTGTCGACGTTCGTGATCGACTACCAGACGAAGTACGGCCAAGTGCCCACCAAGTCGGTGTTGTCGAACGAACTGAAAAAAGCCAACCACTCCCTGTCGAACATGGTCGATCCGTGGGGCATGACCTACGAATACACCAACAGCTCCCGGGCGACGTATTACCTGTGGTCCCGCGGCGGCGCCACC
>CAYTEK010000109.1:0-5672 GCA_964436715.1 uncultured Verrucomicrobiota bacterium
GGCTACGAGATGATCCGCCTGACGTGGAACAAGGCCGCGGCCTTCGACGTCATGATCGTGCATCGCAACAACGCCGCTCCGGGGGATCCCACCCAGGGCAACGCCTATGCCGTGGGCGCGGCCTGCGGCGGCGGCACCGTGCTCTACAAGGGCTCGGCGGAGGAATTCGAGCACGTCGTGCCGGCGAATTCGACCAACTACTACGCCGTGTATTCCTATTCCGGCGCCAACGAGTACTCGGCGGCGGCGCGCGGCTATGACTTGACCGAGCCGTTCGAGCCCAACCTGAGCTACGATCCGTTCTCCTACACGAACGGCGTCGCGCTCTCCGGCCGCAGCGGCGGCGTGGGCTGGAGCAATGCCTGGAGCCTCGCGGCGGGCACGGAAGCGGTGGAGATGGGGCATTACAGCCTCGTGCCGGCGCTGGGCTTCGGCACGGAACAAGGCAACCAGCTCTCCAGCACCGAACTGGCCAGCGGCGAATGGGTGCAGGCCAGCCGGGCGCTCAGCGCGGCGAACACGACGTCCAACATCTACGTGGGCTGGGTCATGAACGTGCCGTCGGCGGGCGCGAACCGCTATGCGGGCGTGGAAGTCTACGGCGGCACCGGCGGCACCCAGACGCTGTTCCGGGCCGGCTTGCTCGCGGGCGCGACAAACGCGTCCGTGCAATTCCTTTCGGTATCCGGCGCGGCCACCAGCACCGTCCAGGTGGTGCCCGGCAATGATTACACCTTCATCGCGAAGTTCGAACGGACGAACAACCTGCTGCGCCTGCTGGCCTATACCACGAACGACATCATTTCCCCCGAGCGGGACAACGAGCCGGTCACGTGGCATGCGACCGTCAGCAATTCCACCATGTCCGAAAACTTCTACGGCGTTCGCCTGGTGGCCTCCAACGGCACCGCCACGGCCGGCACCGTGAAGTGGGACGAAATCCGCGTGGCCCGGAACTGGACCAACCTCTTCTCCGAGGCGCGCGCGCCGATTTGGAAGGGCACCACCGGGCTCTTGAAAAACCAGTGGATCAATCCGTACAACTGGGTGGGCAACCGGCTGCCGTGGCAGACCAACGACACCTGCGTGTTCTACCGCAGCTTGCCGTACACCGGCGACATCGAGGTGATCCACCTGGGCAGCCTCTACAACTACAAGGGCCTGAAGTTCAACGAGAACGCCGACATCGACGTGAACATCCGGCCCGTCGACTACAACCTCTGGATCATCCGCGCGACGAACGGCCTGGGCCTGTTCTCCAACGGCATCGAGATCATGGAGGAGTCGGGCGGCACCCACAGCCTCGGCAACATGACGGTCCGGGCCGACCAGGCGTGGAGCAACGCCTCCGACCAGGTCTTTAGCCTGGTCGGGTACATCAAGGGACCCGCCTTTGCCGTGAACAAAGGGGGAAAGGGCCGGATTCATATCGCCGGCAGCGACAACAGCCATTTCTACGGGAACTTCACCGTGCACCAGGGCGCGATGAGCATCGGCGCGCGCAAGTCGCTGGGCACCAATACGGTCAACGGCTGGACGGCGGTCGATGCCGGCGGCGCGCTGGAGTTGCGGCCCACGGGCGCGACCACGTACTACCCGGAATTCCTGCGGCTGGCCGGCATGGGCGTCACCAACGAGGGCGCCTTCCGCAACGTGCAGTACAACAACACATGGCCGGGCGCGATCTCGTTGCACGGCGCGGCGCGGATCAATGCCGATGTCGGCACGACGCTGACGCTGACCGGCGGCATCAACGCCACCAATGCCCAGCACAACCTCTACCTGGGCGGCGCGGGCGGCCTTTCGATCACCACCGCTGGCATTGGCACCAACGTGCTGGATCTCGTCAAGGATGGGACGGGGACGGCGACCCTGGCGCGGGCGAGCGCCCATGCCGGAGCCACCCTGGTCAGCAACGGCATGCTCCGGCTGACCTTGGCCAGCGCCATGCCTTCGAACACGTTCGTCCGGGTGGCGGCCGGCGCGACGCTCGACCACGCCAACTACAACCAGACGATCGGCTCGCTGGAAGGCGCCGGCACGGTCGAGCTCGGCAGCGCCCGCCTGGTCGCGGGCGCCAACGGCAGCAACACGACGTGGAGCGGCGCCCTCAACGGCACGGGCGGTCTGGACAAGCGCGGCGGCAGCATCATGACCCTGTCCGGCGCCAATCCCTACAGTGGGCCGACCACGGTCAGCAACGGCACGCTCATCGTCAGCGGTTCCGTGCCCAATTCGGCCTTCGCCGCGCGCGACGCCGGCACGCTCATGGGCGACGGCCCGATCGGCGCGCTGTCGATTGCCGCCACGGTGGATCCGGGCAACGCCACGGGTGCCGTGGCGACCCTGGAGGCCGGTGCGATCACGCTGCAGGCCAACGGCATCCTCGTGGTGGACATGGCCAACGTCTTCGGCACGGCCGGCAGCCAATGGGATCTGGTGAATTCCTACGGCGGCATCACGTCGCTGGCGAGCGGGACCTTCGTCATCAAGGTGCGCGGCAATCCGACCGGTTTCGATTCCTCGCAGAACTACGCCTGGAAGGTCATGGGCGGCGTTTCGCCGGTGAGCGGCTTCAACGTCAACCGGTTCGTCGTCGATGCGTCCGAGTTCCAGCCCAGCCTGGACGGCGGTCTCTTCAGCGTGAGCGTGGACGGCAACGACCTGAACCTGACGTTCACCACGGGTTCCGGCATCCCGGTCTGGGACGGCGAGGGCGTGGACGCCAACTGGGACACGGCGGCCAACTGGGAGGGCGACATCGCGCCCATCGGCGAAAAGACCGTGTTCTTCTATACCGGGCTGTATTCCGGACAGACGATCCTGCTGAACGGCATCCGCTCGGTCTTGGGCGTCCGGTTCACCGACCAGGCGGACCAGTCGCTGACCTTCTCCGGCACGCGCCTCAACGTGAATTCCGCCGGCATCGCGATCGACGCCAACTCGGAAGGCGCGCATACGCTGGCGTGCTTGGTGCAACTGAGCGCGAGCCAGGCCTGGACGAACGATTCGGCCCAGCCGTTCGCGGCGGCGGGCGCGATTTCGGGTGCGCAGCCGCTGCACAAGGCCGGCGCGGGCCATCTCGTGCTGGCGGCCAACAACACCTTCAGCGGCGGGCTCTACGTCGATCGCGGCAGCGTGCAGCTGAATTCCAGCACGAACGCGATGGGCACCGGCGGCATCGCCGTGGGGACGAACGCCACGCTGGAACTGAACGGTGCCTTCGCCTGGCGGCCGGTCGCCACGGTGCTGTCCGGCACCGGCACCAACGGCGGCGGCGCCCTGCGCCAGGTTTCGACCGGCCTCGGCGAATGGCGCGGCAACGTCTCCCTGGGAGCGGATTCGACGATCGCGATCCCCATCGGCACCTTCAACACCTACGGGACCCTCGCGGCCGGGAGCCATACGCTCTACGTCACCAACAACTACGGCTTCACGATGCAGGCCGGCCAACTGACCGGCACGAAGACGACCGACGACGGCGCGCTGCACAAGTCGGGACCGGGCAACCTGTTCCTGCGGGCTTCGACCTTGGTCGGCAGCCTGACGGTGGCCAGCGGACCGGTGCGCCTGGTGGAAGATCTGGCGGATGGCGGCGGCAAGCTGGTCCTGCAGCAAGGCGCGGTCGTGACCGCCAGCAACAGCGAAAACCGCACCATCGCCAAACCGGTGACGATCCAAGGGGCGGTGGCGCTCGGCGCCCGCAGCACCTACTCCGGCGCGCTGACGTTCACGAATGCCGTCGATCTCGCCGGCGACCTGCGCTCGGTGTCGGTCAGCAACCTGGTGACGGTCAGCGGCGTGATTTCCAACGGCGGACTGATCAAGATGGCCTCCGGCACCATGACGGTGTCGGCGGTCAACACCTATTTGGGCGGCACGACGGTCGGCGAAGGCACGCTCGTCGTGAACGGCACCTCGGCCGGATCGACCCATACGGTCGCGGCCGGCGCCACCCTGCGCGGCAGCGGCACCGTCGGCCCCCTGTCCATCTACGGCACCGTGGATCCGGGCAGCGGCGCCGCGACCGCCGGTCAATTGTCCGCCGGCGAGGTCACCCTGACCGACGGCGGCATCCTGCGCGTGGACCTGCTCAACGCCGTCGGCACGGCCGGAACCGATTGGGATCTGCTGGTTTCCTCCGGCGCGCTCGACGTGCACGACAGCGGGGACTTCGCGATCGAAGTCGCCGGCGCGGGCGCTGGATTCGACCCGGGCATCAACCAGTCCTGGAAGATCATGGACGGCACGGCGGTGTGGGACTTCGACGCGGACCGGTTCTGGGTCGATGCCTCCCGGTTCACGCCGGCGACCTACAACGGCACCTTCAGCGTGACCAACGACGAGGCTGGCGACGATCTGTACCTGTACTTCCAGCCGTCGGTCGAGACGGCGGATTACTTCAACGTGTCGGCGCTCAACTCCACGAACATGACGCTCGATTTCGAGCTCAACGGAGCCGGCCAGGACGTGGTGATCGTCTACAACACCAGCGGTTCGTTCACGGCTCCGTCGGGCGTCCCGCCCGCGCGCGAAGCGGACTTCGCCGGCGGCAAGGTGGCCTACGTGGGCGACGAACTGTCCTACGTCCATACCGGACTGGTCAGCTGCACCCACTACTACTATGCGATGTACTCGTACTACGACGGCCGCTATTCGGCGGCCCTGCTGGACGACGACGTCACCCTGCCGCCGCCGGCGCCGGTGGTGTTGGAAGCCACCAACGTCACGACGACCACCTTCTACGCCAACTGGGAGGCGCTGGATGGCGCTTCGGGCTACCGGCTGGACGTCAGCGACAGCCCGTATTTCACCGGCGGCGCCGCGGGCGCCATGGAGAATTTCCTGTTCCAGGGCTTCGAAGGCACCGCCGGAGACAACTGGACCATCATGAACGGCAACGCCTACGTGTCGCCGACCAATCTGGCCAGCGATTCGCCGGCGTCCAGCCGCGTCCGCACCGGCGGCTATTCCTGGCAGCGCGTCCGCGGCCAGGCGGAACTGGTCTTGGCCCAGGCGACCATCGAGGGCTATACCGCCCGCACGGTGGAAGTGCGCGTGGCCAGCATCTCCACCAACGGCACCAACGGGGCGGAAAGCGGAGACCAGGTCAAGATCTACGTGGCGCTCGACGGCGCGGCGTTCGGGACTGAACCGGACGTCACCATTTCCGGCGCGACGGGCTCCGGCAACGCCCGCTGGGGCTTCGGCGCCACCGGCGTCGTGGAAACCGTCGCGGGC
Source organism: uncultured Verrucomicrobiota bacterium (assembly GCA_964436715.1). Lineage (GTDB taxonomy): Bacteria > Verrucomicrobiota > Kiritimatiellia > CAIQIC01 > Lenti-01 > Lenti-01. The sequence goes on from CAYTEK010000109.1 coordinate 5,242, forward strand.
ACGCCCGTCAGCGTGGCGGCGCCGCAGACCGGCGGTCCCAACGACAACAACTACTCGGTCGCCCGCATCGCCATTCCGGAATCGGCCGCGACCCTGGCCTTGAAGATCTTCGTCACCAACAATTCCGCCGCCGAAGTCTGGGCGATCGACGACGTCCTGGTGCAGGGCAAGCTCGTCGCCTCGCAGTTCGTGCCGGGCTTCGAGGATCTGCTGGTGGCGGGCACGAGCCAGCTCGTGACCGGGCTGACCGAAGACGTGACCTACTACTACCGCGTGCGCGCGGAAAGCGCCGGCGGCTGCACGAGCGGCAATTCGGACATCCAGCCGGTCATCACCACCATCGACGTTCCGGACGCGCCGCTGGTGCTGGCCGCCACGGACGGCACCAGCGGCGACCACCAACCCGAGGACTGGCGAGCACTGGAACCCGA
>CAYTEK010000109.1:5682-10050 GCA_964436715.1 uncultured Verrucomicrobiota bacterium
CCCCGCCGGTCGCCCCCCGCTCGCCCGCTCCGGCCGCCCGGGGGGGGGGGGCCGCCCGGGACGCCCCCCGCGGCGACCACGTCGCCGTGGAGTGGAGCGACGTGGACACCGAAACCGCCTATTACCTGTATCGGGGCACGACCGACGTGTTCGGCAACGCGGTGCGCATCCACACGAACGCCATGAGCATCACGAACTGGCTCGACGAGACGGCCAGTCCCGGCCAGCTGTACTACTACTGGGTCAGCGGGACCAACCAGAACGGCGAGGGCACCGCCAGCGCTTCGGACGCGGGCTACCGCCTGCTGGGCGCGGTGACGAACGTGGACGCCACGCAGGGCACGTCCTCCAACCACGTGACCGTCACGTGGGCCGACATCGCGGGCGAGACCGGCTACGGCATCTGGCGCAACCTGGACGACGACACCAACACGGCCGAATGCGTCGGCACGGTTTCCGCCGGCACGCTGACGTTCAACGACGTCACGGCCATTCCGGGTTGGGACTACCGCTATTGGGTGCTGGGCACCAACAGCACCAGCGCCAGCAGCGGGGCGTGGAGCGATCCGGCCGCCGTTGGCTACCGGACGCCGATCGTCAATCCGACGGCCACGCTGGCCTTGGACGGCCGCGAAATGGTCCGGGCCGAGATCGCCGCGAACGGCACGGGCGACCCCGTCATCGTCCTGCATTCCACCGTCGGGCCGGTCTTGGCCTATCCGGGACCCTACACGAACACCTACGCCGCCGGCGACGTGATCACCATCGGCACCAATTCGGCGACGGTGATCTACAAGGGCGCGCCAAGCGGCTTCCGCGAGCATGTGGTCGCGGCCAACACGACGAACCACTACCGCATCTTCAGCATCCTGACGAACACCTATTACTCCGACGGCCTGATCGTGGATGGGCTGGCTTCGTCGCGGTATCCGTCGAACGTCTATTCCGAGACGTTCTCCTACACGAACGTGAACCTGAGCGCCGGCAGCTTCTCCAACAAGACCGGCGGCTACCTGTGGAGCGGGGCATGGAGCCTGTCGACGGCCGGTTCCGGCTTCGGCTGGACCGTGCAGACGAACGTCGTGGCCGGCACGCCGGCGTGGAACGTCGTCCAGTCGAACTATCCGACCGTGGTCGGCAACCGCGCGGTCCTGCAGGCCGAAGGCGTCGGCCACAACGCCGCCTACCGGGCCATCGCCGCCACCAACAGCGGGACGATCTACGTGGGCGCCATCGTGGCCTACCAGTACGACGGGGCCGAAGGGACCAACAAGTACATGACCATCGGCCTGATGAACGACGCGGCCACCGAACTGGAATTCGGCAAGGTGTACGGACGGGCGAATTACTTCGACATCCGCCGCAGCGGCGCCAACGGCAGCGTGAGCACCTACCAGATGCACGGCTGGGGCGAATCGGGCCGGAGCACCAACGACTGGTATTGGATGGTGGTGAAGTACGACTTCGGCGCCGGAGGCGGAACCGCCTATGCCAAATGCTTCTACCAGGGGCAGAACATCCCGTACGAAGAACCCACGAGCTGGGATGCGGAATGGTCCGGCATGGGCATTTCGGAAATCGACGGCATCGAACTCAAGGGCGGCAGCGCGAACTCCGGCTGGCTGGGCGGGGCCATCTGGGACGAAATCCGGATTTCCTCCGTCTGGCCTTCGCTGATCGGCCAGCCCAACCTGCAGCCGTGGCCGTCGCCGGTGGACTTCGGCGAGGTGGAATCCACCTTGTCCAGCAACCTCACGGTCTGGATCGCCAATCTCGGCGGCGACAACGTCCCGCTGGTCGCGACGAACGCCTACGCGTTCACCCTGACCGGTCCGGACGCCGGATATTTCTCCTTGGCCACCAACCGGTTCAACAGCATCCTGACCCTCGGGCAGAGCAACGGCCTCGCCGTGACGTTCTGGCCGACGAATGTCGGCGTCGTCGAATACACCAACGCATGGCTGATGGTGTCGAACAACTCCGGTGAAAACCCGTATCCGATCCAACTGCTGGGCACGGGCATTCCGACCATCTCGACCAACGAGCCCGTGGTGTCCAACTACTTCGTCGGCGACGGCCGGTGGCTGACGGACGCCATGGTCACCTCCGGCGTCTTCGCCGTCACCGCCGAAGTCTACCATGTGCGCGGCATCCGGACCGCCAGCTACGACCTGCTCAACGGCGCCGGCGACGTGATCCTGACGAACGAAGCCTTCGCCACGTGGTCTTCGACCAATGGGTTCTCCTTCGTGCTGTCCGACGCGGCGCATCCGGGCTACTGGCCGGCCACGCCGTCCACCAACTACCATCTCCGCGTCCGCCTCGAATCGTCGAACCTGGTGGCGCCGACGCAGACGATCTACACGGCCGACGGCGTGGTGACCGCGCCCGACCTGTTCTTCTCCGAGTACGTCGAAGGCACCAGCGACAACAAGGCCCTGGAAATCTTCAACGGCACCGGCGCGGCGACCAACCTGAGCCACTACGGTCTTCGCTACAAGATGAACAATTCCGTCGATTGGGACACCACGTACGACTACATGGCGCTGCCGGACTACGTCTTGCAGCCGGGCGCCACGTTCGTGATCGTGAATCCGAGCGCCGAAGCCAGCTTGCTGGCCCGGGGCAACTACACCAACGCCAGCATGACCGCCTTCAACGGCAACGATTCCATCTTCCTGATGAAGGGCATCGTCGAGGAAGACCCCTTGGACGCCATCGGCGCCAGTCCCAGCGGCGGCGATTATGCGATCGACACGACGCTGTATCGCCTGGCCGCCGTCACCAATCCAGCCGCCGTCTACAACGAACTGGAATGGACCAATCTGGTCGCGATCGCCTACACCAATCTGGGGACCCACCGGATGGATGGCTCTCTGGGCAAGCCGATGGTCTTCACGGTGGACGACGACGACGTCGAAAGCCCCGAAATCGAGGCCGTGACGGTGGCCGGCGTGGCGCCGGCGGAATCCTCGCCGGGGCCGGACATCGTCCTGACGAGCGTGCCGGCGAGCGGGCTGCCCGTCGCCTGGACCATCCAGGACGCGGAAAGCGGCGTGTTCGCCGCCAGCAACCGCTACGTCCTGCGGACGGGTCTGACCGTGGTCGCTTCCGGCTGGATCACGGCCGGCAGCAACGGCGACGGCCAAGCCGCGGCGCTGCCGGTTTCCATCGACGTGCCCAAGGCGTTGCTCCCGGGCGGAGACTACGAACTCATCCTGTCCGGCCTCGACTTCGATCCGGAATTCGCGGACGACCCGTGGGAAAATTCCCACCAGTACTTCTTCCGCATCCTGTCGCCGGTCGTCGGCACGGCGCCCGCCAGCTTGGACTTCGGCCAAGTCGGCGTGGGCCTGACGTCGAACCTGACCCTGGTCGTGACGAACAGCGGCAACGTCGCGCTGAACGTCTCCGACTTCGAATTCGTCGGCTCGGGCTTCGCCTTCTTCGACGCGGACGTCGATTCGCTGGTCGTCGAGCCGGGCACGGCTTCGAACGTCGTGGTTTCCTTCGTCCCGACCGGCGGCGGCAACTTCTACTGGAACCTGATCCTCCACAACGATTCCGGCAACGCGCCGGACCTCGAAGTGCCGTTGACCGGGTCCTGCTACGATCCGGAAACGATGCCGCCGGAAATCATGGCGTACGCCGTCGTCGACGAGGACGTCGCCACGGACGTCAACGAGGTGACCGACCACGCCGCGGCCCACGGGGAACTGACGGCCAGCTTCGAGATCTACCACCTCCTGGGCGTGCAGACGCTCGGCGCCACCTTCGACCTGCTGTATCCCGACGGCACTTTGGCCCTGGACAACGTGCCGCTGGCGGCCACGGGGACCGCGACGAACGACGGCGCCGTCTGCACGGTCTTCACCGGTTTCCCGACCGCCTTCTATCCCGCGACGCTCGGGGTCTATACCGCCCGCGTCACCGCCGTGAGTTCCAACGGCATTCCCATGACCGACGAGGTCCGCTTCTCCACCTCCGGCGGCGGGGTGCAGGTGCTCACGGAAACCTTCAACAACGTGGCCAGCAACAGCGCGTCCTATCTCAACGGCATCGCGACCAACGCGGATTGGGGCGTATGGGCTTTCACGGGCACCCGCTGGGACCAGACTCTGAACGGCAAGGCGCCGACGGTCCGGGCCGGCGGCACGCTGGTTTCGCCGGTCCTCAGCAACGGCTGCACGCAGATCGCGTTCGACTACAAGCGGCCGTTCGCCGAATCCGGCGCGTTCGACGTGGACGTGCTCGTCAACGGGACCGTGGTGGGCACCGTGACGGCCATGCCGCCGAACACCACCACCATCTACACCCACCAGATCACCGGCCTGAATTACAGCGACGAGGTCACGATCTCCTTCACCA
>CAYTEK010000110.1:0-9903 GCA_964436715.1 uncultured Verrucomicrobiota bacterium
TCGCGCCCGTGCTGCCCACCATGCGCACGGCCGTCGTCGAGGCGTTCTGCTCGTGGTCGGCGTGCAGGATCAGCAGCTTGTTCATCACCGCCACGTCGTAGGCGTCGGCTTCGTAGTGCGACACCGGCGACCGGAACATCATGTTCAGGAAGTTCTCGCAATAGCTGTACTTGTGGCTGGGATAGACGAAGGGCTCGCCGATCGATTTCTTGTAGGAAAACGCCGCGAGCGGGCGCAGCTTCGACAGCAGGCGCGTCACGGTGCTGTCGATTTCCTCCTGATCGCTGTCCAGCCGCAGCTCGGGATAGAAGCTCGAAAGGGAGACGACCATCGCCGACAGCACGGCCATCGGATGCGCGCCCTCCGGATAGTTGCCGAAGAAGCTGCGCATGTCCTCGTGCAGCATCGAATGGATGTTGAGCAGCCGCGAGAAATTCTGGCGCTGTTCGGCCGTCGGCAGCGAGCCGTGGATCAGCAGGTAGGCCACCTCGATGAAGGTGCAATGCTCGGCCAGGTCCTCGATGGCGTAGCCCCGGTGCAGCAGCACGCCCTTTTCCCCGTCCACGAACGTGATGGCGCTGCGGCAGACGGCGGTGTTCGCCATGCCGGGATCGAAGGCCATGCAGCCCGTCGCGGCTTTCAACCGCCCCAGGTTCAGGGCGCGCTCGCCCGTCGTGCCCGGCAGCACGTCGATTTCGACGCTCTTGCCGTCCACGTGGAGAATCGCCTTGTCGTCCTTTATATTTTCGCTCATGGACTCCGCTCCGTTTCTTCTTGCCGTTCCCGAAAAGCAAAACACCTCGTCGCGCATGCGCGGCGGGGTGTTGCCGGGGGACCTTGCGGTCCCGTTGCCGGGAGGCGTGAATCGCCGCGCAACCTCACGCCTTCTTGGTGGTCTTGCCCGCCTTGACGACCTTGCCGGCCTTGATGCAGGACGTGCACACCGTCACCGTCTTCACGGTGCCGCCCACGCGGGCGCGCAATTTCTGCAAATTGGGCTTGAAGGTCCGCTTGGTGACGGCCGTGGTGTGCAACCCGATGCCGCCCTTCTTCTTGGCCAAGCCGTGGCGCACGATCCGCGCTCCGACCGAAGCGCCTTTTCCGCAAATCTGGCATACCGTCGACATTCTGTTCTCCTCGTAAAAAGTGCGCGAACTATAGCCCCCGCCCCCTCCCCGCGCAAGAGAAAAAGCGGGGGGCGCCTACGGTGCCGGCCACAGGTGCGTCGTGGTGTCCTTGAACCGGTCGTATTCGCTGAAAAGGCAGCCGCAGTATTGCTGGTGGTAGAGCATCTTCACGAGATCGGCGTCGGCTTCGGCCGCGCGCCAGTCGCGATAGAGGAATTCCACGCCCGCCGCGGCGCCGGCCGCCTCCCCCGCCGCGCGGATCAGGGCGTGGTCCTGATGCCGGCTGGTGGCGAGCGTGGACGTGAACGCCGCGCAGCCCGCTTCGCGCGCGACCTGCGCCGCGCGGTTCAGCCGCAGGGCGTAGCAGCGCGCGCAGCGTTCCGGCGCGGCTTCGTGCCCGTGGACCGCGCGGCAGAATTCCACCAGCCCGTAGGTCTCGTCGGCGATCAGCGGCAGTTTTGCCCGCTCGGCGAGCATCTTGACCGCCTTGAGGCGGCGCCGCCATTCGATCAGCGGGTGGACGTTGGGATTGCCCCAGAACACCACGGGTTCCCAGGCGGCGGATTCGGCCGCGAGGCCCGCCAGCAGCTTGCCGAGGCAATGCGCGCAACAGGCGTGGATCAGGATTTTCGGCATCGCTCAGCCTCCCTTCCGGCGAAACACGCGAATGTCTTCAGGACCCAGGCACATCAGCAGATGCGCGCCGGCGTCCGCCGTGTCGGCGAACAACCGCAGGAAAAACGGCTCCTCTCCCGGCCACGGATAGACGTACACCGCCGCGCGCCGCCGCGCCGCGACAACCTTCAGGCCGGGCCGGGCGGCATCGTAGGTGCCGTGCTCGAACCGCGCCTTCACATCGTAGCGGGCGGCCAGTTCGCGCTACTCCTTCACCAGCACTTCGTCGATTTCCACGCCGACGGCGTCGTAGCCCAGCAGCGCCGCCAGGATCGTCGCCATGCCCTGCCCGCTGCCCCATTCCAGGAACGCCGCGCCTTTCGCCGTCGCCCCCGTGCGCAGCAGCCATTGCAGGATCTGGAACGCGTAGCGCGCATCGCCCGGCACGAAGCGGCCGTTGCCGACGCGCGCGTCGTAGGTCTCGGCGCGATCCGCCGCGTCGTCCAGGAAACGGTCCACGAAGCGCGGCACGGGCAGGTCGCCGACCTCCGGCGGCACCGCGATCCGCTCCAATTCGGCGGGAATGGCGTAGTCGCCCGTCATCCGTTCCATCCGCGGTATTGCATGCCCGCCGCCACCTTGGCGGCGGTTTCCGGCGCAGCCAGGATCTCGATCAGCGTCAGCGCGAAGGCGAACGCCGTGCCGGGCGCCTGGCTGGTCACCAGGTTGCCGTCGCGCACCACGGGCCGATCCACCCAGCCGGCGGGCAGTTCCGCGCGGCTGCTCGGGTGGCTCGTGAACGTCTTGCCGGCCAGCGCGCCGGCGGCGTGCAGCACCGTCGGCCCCGCGCAGATGGCGGCCACGAGCTTGCCGGCCTGCAGGAAATCGCGCGCGGCCTGCCTCACGCTGTCGTCCGCGCGCATCGTCTGCGTCCCGCCGATGCCGCCGGGAATCACCAAGGCGTCGAACCGGCTGGCCTCGGCCGGGTCCCACGCGCCATCGGGCGCGATGCGCACGCCGCGCGACGTCGTCACCAGCCGGCTCTCGCCCACTTCCGCCAAGAACACGCCGATGCCCGCCCGGCGCAGCACGTCCACGACGATGACGACTTCCATTTCCTCCGAACCGTCGGCGATCAACACGCACACGTTCTTCTTCGACATGCTTCCGTCCTCTCCATCCGCGTTCAGGCCCGGGGATGGGCCTTGCTGTACTCTTCCTTCAGTTTTTCCACGCTCACGTGGGTGTAGATCTGCGTCGTCGACAGGCTCGCGTGGCCCAGCAGCTCCTGCACGCTCCGCAGGTCGGCGCCGGCGTCGAGCAGATGGGTGGCGAAACTGTGCCGCAGCGCGTGCGGCGACAGCTCGGGGTCCAGCCCCGCCGCCGCCAGGTATTTCTTCAGCAGGCGTTCCACGGAACGCGGCGCGAGCGGGCCGCCGAACCGATTCACGAACAGGCTGGGCGCGCGGCCCGCGCCCAACCGCGCCAAAAATTGGTCCCGCGCCTCGCGCGCCGCCTCCAGCGCCTGGCTGGCCGGGCGGCCGATCGGGCAAAAGCGCTCTTTCTTGCCCTTGCCGCGCACCAAGGCGGTGCCCGACAGCAGATCCAGCCGCGCATCCGTCAGGCCGCACAGTTCCGCGAGGCGCATGCCCGTGCTGTAGAACAGTTCCAGGATCGCCGCGTCGCGCAAGGCGGCGTAGTCGGCGAACGGCGCGGCCCGGCGGCCTTCCCGCGCCCGCGCTTCCGCGCGGAGCCGCGCCGGGGCGTCGAGCAGACGCAGCACTTCTTCGCGACCCAGCACCTTCGGCAGGCGCCGGCGCGGCTTCGGCTGCTGCAAGCCCGCGAACGGGTTGGCCTTGACCATTTCCTCGCGCACGAGGAACCGGAAAAACGACCGCAGGCTCGACATCTTGCGGCTGGCCGTGGCGGGCGCCAAGCCGGCTTTCTGGAACGACGCCAGGAAGCGGCGCGCGGCGAACCGGTCCGGCGTTTTCCACGGATGCGGCGGCGCCGCGTCCGGCCCCCACAGCTGCGCGACGAACTGCTGGAGGTCCGACAGATAGGCCGCCACCGTGTGTTCCGAGGCGTTGCGCTCCGCCCGCAGATGGCGCAGGAACTGCACCACCGCCGGATCGGCGGCGATGGCCGGCGGCGGCGCGCCGCCGCCGGTCTGGACGTTTCCCGCTTTCATGGCCGCGCCCTTCGGCGGCGCCTAGTCCGGCGCCGCGTCGCGCTCCGCGCTCTTCTTGGCGGCCCGCGGTTCGGCCAGGCCGAACTTCTGCTGGGCTTCCGCGTAGTTCGGAATCTGCGCGGCGTAGAACACCGCCAGCCGCTTCAGCGCCCCGACCTGCTTGAAGGACAGCTGCCGGCGCTGCGCGAACTGGGTCTTCAGCGAAGCGAGGAATTCGCGGTCGTCCCACGTGCGCCCCTTGCGGGTCGTGGCGGGCCGCCATTCCTTCACGCCGTCGAACAGCGCCAGGATCTCGTCCAGGTGGCCTTCCGAGGGCACCGGCGGCTCCGCCCCCAGGCCCAGCGTTTCCGCCAGCTTCTCGAAATCCGGAATCTGCTTCGCGTACTTGCGCACGATCTTGTCGAGGTAGGCGATCTGCGCGGGCGACAGCCGCTTGCCGCCGCCCACCTGCGCGCGCAGCGACGCGCAGAACTCGCGGTCGTCGTACACCTTCTTGCCGAACTTGCGCGGCGGATCGAATTCCACCTTCTCCAGCAGCGCCAGCTTGGCGATCGTTTCCTGCCGGGGCGGTTCGCGGGAGCCGGCTTCGCTCGCGGGCTCGGCCAGCTTCAGCTCCGCGGCCAGCGCGTCGAAGCCGGCGATCTGCGCCTTGTAGCGGAACAGCAGCCGGGCCAGCGCGTCCTGCTGGCGCCCGGAAATCGGGCGCTTCTTCTCGGTCGCCTGGCGCCGGATGGACTCCACGAACTTCTCGTCGCTGTAGACCGTCTTTTCGCCGCGCTTCATCGGCGGCTGCCAATCCTTCACGGCCGCCAGCGCGGCGAGCATCTTCTCCACCGCGGCCGCGTCCGCGGCCGGGCCGCGCGCCGCGCCCAGCCACTCCTGGAACTTCGCGTAGAAGGCGGCGAGCATGTTCGTCCAGCCGACCTGGCCTTCCTCGATTTCGTCGAGCTGCTCTTCCATGCCCGCCGTGAACTGCACGTCGAACAGGGCGTCGAGGTTCGCGATCAGGAAATCGAAGACCTTCAAGCCGAGCTCGGTGGGCACCAAGGCGCGCTTTTCCCGATCCACGTATTTGCGGTCCAGCAGCGTCGAAATGATCTGCGCGTAGGTGCTCGGCCGACCGACGCCGTTTTCTTCCAGCACCTTGACCAGCGAGGCCTCGGTGAAGCGCGGCGGCGGCTGCGTTTCCTTGCGGTCGTTGAGCCATTCCACCGCGTCGAGCCCCTCGCCCTGCTCCAGCGGCGGCAGGACTTCCACTTCCTCGCCGTCGGCGCCTTCGGCTTCCTCCTTCTTGCGCTGCTCGAGGCCCGACACGCGCATGAAGCCGGGAAACACGATTTCCGACGAAGTGGCGCGGAACAGGAAGACGTCCGGCCCCGCGCCGGCCGCCTCGATTTCCGCGGTGCGCTGGGCGATGCGCGCCGGCGCCATCTGGCTGGCCATGAAGCGCCGCCAGATCAGGTCGTAGAGCCGCCAGTCGTCGCGCTCGAGGACGTCTTTCAGGCTGTCGGGCGTGCGCGCCGGATCGGTCGGCCGGATGGCTTCGTGGGCCTCCTGCGCGCTCGAGCGGCTGCGGAACACGTTCGGGGTTTCGGGCAGGAAGTCCGGCCCGTGCGCCTGCCGGATGAACGCCTGCGCCTGCTCGCGGGCTTCCTGCGCGATGGCGAACGAATCCGTGCGCATGTAGGTGATCAAGCCCGCGGCCGCGCCGTGGCCGAGATCGACGCCTTCGTAGAGCTTCTGCGCGATGCGCATGGTGCGCGACGGCGAAAAGCCCAGCGCGCCGCTGGCCGCCTGCTGCAGGCTGCTGGTGATGAACGGCGGCGGGGCGTTCTTGCGGATTTCCTTGCGGAGCACGTCGGCCACGCGCAGCTCGCGGCGCTGCAACTCCGCCATCAGGCGCTGGGCCAGCGCCTCGTCCTTCACCTCGGCCTTCGCGCCGTTCAGCTTCGCCAAGGTGGCGGTGAACGGGGCGCGGGGATCCACCCGCTTGGCCGCCTTCACGCCCAAAATCCAATAGGGTTCCGGCTGGAAGCCGCGGATGGCCTTTTCGCGCTCGCACACCAGCCGCAGCGCCACCGACTGCACCCGGCCCGCGCTCGACGCGCCGGGGATGCGGCGCCACAGCATCGGGCTGACCTTGTAGCCGACCACGCGGTCGAGGATGCGCCGCGCCTGCTGGCTGTCCACGCGCCGCTGGTTGATCTCGCCGGGTTCGCCGAAGGCCTTGCGGATCGCCGCCGCCGTGATCTCGTTGTAGGTCACGCGGCAGAATTTCTCCGGCGCCACCTTGCTCTTCAGCGCCTCCCGCAGATGCCACGCGATGGCTTCCCCTTCGCGGTCCGGGTCGGGCGCCAGGTAGACCATGTCCACCTTCGCCGCCGCCGCCTGCAGCTCCGCCAGCACCTTCGCGCGCCCCTTGATGGGCACGTATTGCGGCGCGAAGCCGTGCTCCACGTCCACGCCCAGCGCGCGCTCGGGCAGGTCGCGCACGTGCCCCATCGACGCCTTCACGATGAAATCGCCGCCCAGCAGCTTGTTGATGGTCTTCGCCTTCGCGGGAGACTCCACGATCACCAGTTTCTTCGCCATGTTCTTTCGGTCCTTTCCTTCAAGGGGTGGCCGCCGCGGGCGCCAGGTCCCATTGGCGGATTTCGTCCAGCAGCGCCAGGCGCCGGCCCGGGAGCCGCCGCACGACGCGCTTCATTTCCAGTTGCATCGACAGGGTCATGAGCTGCGCGGACGTCAATCCGGTCTTCCGGATCAGCACGTCGAAATCCAGTTCGGGCTCGCTCCACAGCGCGCGCACGAGGGCTTCCTCCCCCGGCGCCAGCGTCAGCCGCTGGCGGGCGTCCTGCCGACGGGCCAGGCGGGCCTGTTCGTCCGGCGGGAACAGGAATTCGAATTCCTTCAGGATGTCGGGCAAGTCCTCGACCAGCCGCGCGCCGTTCTGGATGAGCCGGTGCGGGCCGCGGGCGCCGTCCATGTCCACGCGCCCCGGCACGGCCAGCACGCTGCGCCCCTGCTCCAGGGCCTGCTCGGCCGTGTTCATCGCGCCGCTGTCCAGTCCCGCCTCGACCACCAGCACGCCCTTCGACAGGCCGCTGACGACGCGGTTCCGGTACGGGAACGTCGTGCGGTCCGGCTCGCGTCCCAGCGGGAATTCGCTGAGCACCGCGCCGTGCGCGGCGATTTCCTCCGCCAATTCGCGGTTTTCCGGCGGGTAGAGCTTGTCGAGCGCGCCGCCCAGCACCGCCAGCGTGCGGCCGCCCGCCTTGAGCGCCGCCTGGTGCGCCACCGTGTCGATGCCGCGCGCCAAGCCGCTGACGATCGCGAAGCCCGCCTTGGCCGCCAGGTACGCCAGCCGGTCCGCCTGCGCCGCGCCGTAGTGCGACGCGCGCCGCGTGCCCACCACCGCCAGCGCCTGCTCGTCCTTCTTTTCCAGCGTGCCGCGCACGTACAGGCACAGCGGCGGATCGTAGATCGTCTTGAGCGGCGCCGGATAGTCCGCATCCACCGGCGTGACCAGCCGCGCGCCCAGCTTCGCCGCCGCCGCTTCCTCCGCGCCCGCGTCCAGCCCGGCCCGCTGCGCGACGACGTTTTCGGCCACTTTCGGCCCCACGCCGCGCACCGCGGCCAGCGCGACCGGCGACGCCGCCAGCACGGCTTCCGGCGAGCCCAGCGCCTCCACGAGCGCGCGCACCCGCACCGGACCGATGCCCTCGATCCGGTTCAGCGCAATATAGGCTTCGCGCGACGTCATCGCCCAAACGCTCCCGCTCCCCGCCTCAATCGTCCAGGGGCCCGGGTTCCTCGCCGGCCGCGGCCGGCAGGATGCCCGTTTGCTCCGGCACGGCCGCCTTGCGCCGGCGAACGTGGGCGAACAGATCCATCTGGCCGCTCTTGAGCAGGTCGTAGTTCTTCAGGATGCGCAGGATCTGCAGCAGGTCGGACTTCTCGTAGGTCTTTTTCGCGTCGAGGCGCTCGATCAGTTCCAGCAACATGGGCCGGAACAAAATCACCCCGTCGATGCCGCGCGACTTCAGGAACCCCAGCGCTTCGGCGCGCTGGTCCGGATCCAGCGGCAGGTCGGCCATGCACAGGATCTTCGCCGGATTCGCCGCGCCCAATTCCGCTTCCGCCGCCCGCACGGATTCCGGCTCCGCGAAGCGATAGATCTCCGGCGAACTCGCCAGCATGGCCGCCGTGAACTTTTCCGAATGCCAGCCGCGCACCGCCACGACGGCGTTGGCCACCTGCGCCAATTCCGCCGCGCCCCACAGCTTGGCCTTCGGCAACGCCCCGCCCGCCTTCAGCGCCGGGTTCGTCGCCAGCAAATCCACTTCTTCGTGCAGGCCCTTCGAGCGCGCCACGACCTGGTATTTCCGCGGCTGGCGCACCAGAAAGCCCAGGGCTTCCAGATATTCGCGCACGATCCATTCATTGACCGCCGACATCGCGACACCATCCTTTCAGCAGTTCGTCCAGTTCCGCGGCCGGAATCGGTTCCGGCAGCCCGCAACGTCCCAACCGGTCGCACAGCACGAAGCGCACCGCCCCATCCTGCGATTTCTTGTCCCGCCCCATCGCGTCGCGCAGGACGCGCCAATCCAGATTCTTCGGCTTCAGCGCGGCGATATTCAATCCGAACCGATCCAGCAGCTTTGCCACCCGGCCGGCGTCCCGGGCGTCGAAGCCCTTCTCGATGGACAAGGCCAGCGCGAAGGGCATGCCCAGCGCCACGGCCTCGCCGTGCAGCACGGCCGAGAATCCGGTGGCTTTTTCGATCGCATGCCCCAGCGTGTGGCCGAAATTCAGCACCGCGCGCAGCCCGCCCTCGCGCTCGTCGCGCGCGACGACGTCGGCCTTGATTTCGCAGCAGCGCGCCACCATCTGCTCCAGCGCCGCCGGTTCGCGCGCCAAGATCGCCGCCGCGTTCTTTTCCAGCCAAGCGAAGAAATCGGCATCCAGCGCCACGCCGTACTTCACCACCTCGGCCAGTCCGGCGGCGAATTCCCGAGCCGGCAGCGTCGCCAGCAGGTCGGTGTCGGCAAACACCGCCAGCGGCTGATGGAAGGCGCCGGCCAGGTTCTTGCCGGCGGCCAAATTGATGCCCGTTTTGCCGCCGACGGAGCTGTCCACCATTGCCAGCAGGCTGGTCGGAATCTGGACGAAGCAAATGCCTCTCATATAGGAAGCCGCGGCGAATCCGGTCAGGTCGCCCACCACGCCCCCGCCCAAAGCCGCGAGCACCGCCTGGCGATCCAGCTTGGCCGCCGCGAGCCGTTCCAGCAAATCCGCCCATTGGGCCGCCGACTTGGTTCCTTCGCCGGGCGGCAGCACGATTTTGCCCCAAGCGGCGCCTAACCGCTCCATGATCTTCGCCCCGTGGCACGCATCCACGTGGGCATCGGTCACCACCACGCCCCGCAGCCCCCGCAACGCTTCCGAAAGCCGGTTCGAGACGCCGGAACCGATCCAGATGGGATAGGAACGATCACCCAGCGCAATTTGAACCTCGCGAGCCATAACGGGGTGAGGAAATATCCCCTGTGCGCCGCCTTGTCAACCCTCTTTCCCCACCCAATGGCCGCCATGCCGCCTCAAAATTTCAATCCATAATTTGTGCATAGTTAATTAACTCTGCGTCATTTCACAATGCATCTCATTGTAGTCCAATATGCATTCGCATAATATTATGATGCATAGTTTATTAACTATGCACAGGTTTTTGCAAGCAAAGGAAAGTTGCGCGTGGTTGGCTTTGAATCCGGCCGGCTCCACTCGGCTTGGGGTTTTCGCCAGTCCCCCGACCCCCGTCCAGCTGCAAGCGCAGCCCCCCTTCCAAGGCGCATGGCCCGGCGAAAATGGACCATCCCCGGCAGCTGCCCCATTTGCCCGCAGAAACCCGCCGCCGACGCCGCGCGGCCACGACGAAACCGACAATTTACGAGAGGGGTCGCGAGCACC
>CAYTEK010000111.1:0-9833 GCA_964436715.1 uncultured Verrucomicrobiota bacterium
CAGGCCGGCGCGGGCCAGCATGTAGTCGATGCGGTGGTAGGTGGCGTCGTTTTCGCGATGGGTCCAGGCGTCGCCGATCGCATCGACGGGGCGCAGGTCGTGGAGCAGGACTTCGCGCTTGTAGGTGCGGATTTCGCGCAGGGCGGCGGAGGACGGATCGTCGTTGAAGTCGCCGACGACGAGCAGGTTGAGGTTGGGGTCTTCCGTGAGCGCGGCGCGGACGTGGTTGTTGAGCAGGCGGGCGTGGTTGCGGCGCATTTCGGCCTGGCCGAAGGAGTGGAAGACCTTGGACTTGAGGTGCGCGACCATGAGGCGGAAGCGGTACTGGGGATTCACTTCGACGTCGATTTCGATGACGCCGCGCATGAGGGGGAACTGCGTGGGGCCGATGGTGTAGGTGTCGTCGACGTGCGAATGGGCGGCGACGATGGGGAAGCGGGACAGGACCGCCATGTTCAGGATCGACTTGCCGCGCCGGAGGTATTCCTCGTGGGCGTAGTCGAGGCCGGCCTGCCGGAGGGCGTACTTGAATTCGGCCCAGGCGGCGGGATCGCCCATTTCCTGGACGGCGAGCACGTCGGGCGAGACTTCGCGGACGACTTCGACGATGGCGGCGGCTTCCTCGGGCGGCTTGGGCTCGAGGGTGTCGGCCACGCCGTCGCGATCCACCAGCGCGTACTGGTGGAGATTGAAGGTCATCACCGAAAATTCGCCCGCCGCCGGCCGGGGAAAGGCCGCGGACGATTCTTCCGCCTTGTCGGCGCGGGAGGGGAAGCATCCGCCCGCCAAGGCGGCGCCGAGCAGGACCCAGCCGGCAAGCAGGCGCGACGCGGACGTCTTCATGGGCGCGGCTACTTCCGCTGGTAGGAAGCTTCGATGCGCTGGGCGATGTCGCGGTACTTGATGTCCACCGCGTAGATTTCCTTGAAGAACGCGACGGCTTCCGCCGCGCGGCCCATCTTCTCGGACAGGATGCCCATCTCGTAGACGACGTCCTTCTTGGTTTCGTCCATGATGTTGAGTTCGGAGGCGGCCTTTTGGAGCTGCTCGAAGGCGATGTCGTACTGGCCCTTCTGGGTGAAGCAGAGGGCGAGGTAGTAGAGGGCGCGCGTGCGGCGCTGCGGATTGCGCTGGGCGAGCTGGAATTCCTCGACGGCTTCGAGGTACTGGTTGCGCAGGTAGTACTGGTAGCCCAGCTCGTAGCGGAATTGCAGGTCGTTCGGGTAGCGCTTGACCATCTCCACCGCGTCCGAATAGAGGAAGTCGGCCTTCTCCTGTTCCTTCGCGGCGGCGGCGGCCTCGTCGCCGGCGGCCTTCGCGGCGGCGATGGCGGCTTCGAATTGCTTGACCTTGATCAGCGAGACGGTGCGCGCGATCTGCGGGTCGGTGCGGCCGGCGGCCTTCGTGGCTTCGTCGAGGGCTTGCAGGGCGTCGTCGAAGCGCTCGGCGCGGACGTAGAGATCGGCCAAGGCGCGGCGGAAGTTCATGTTCTGCGGCTCGCGCTGGATGTCCTTGAGGCGCGACGCGATGAGCGTGTCGATGTCGCTGTCGCCCTTGACGGACTTGGCTTGCTGCTCGAGGAGGATGGCTTCCTTCTTGTCCTTGAGCTTGGAGCGGAAGTCGCTCTTCATGTCGTTCCAGCCGCCGGCCTTCATGGTGTCGAGGGCGGCCGCGTCCTTGAGGTTCTTGATGGCGAGCTGGTCGTTGGGCAGCAGTTCGGCGACGGCGGCGTAGCAGTCCTTCGCGCCGGCGGGCTGGTTGGTTTCGATGTATAGGCGCGCGAGCAGGCGCAGGAATTCGACGTTCTTGGCGTAGTAGGGCCGCGCGATTTCCAGCGTCTGCACGGCCAGCTCGGACATTTCGGCGGCTTCGGCGGCCTGCGCGAAGAACTTCAGGAACTGCAGGTTCAGGGGATCGATTCCCAGCAGCTTTTCGGCGCCGTCGAGGGCGGCCTTGGGATCCTTCTTCAGCTTGCCCTGCGCGCCCATCAGCGTGAAGGTGCCCTTGAGGGACGAGAGCTGGTGGGTCATGGCGTTGGGCTTGCCGGCCAGCGCGATCTTGACCTGGGCGATGCGCAGGTTCTGGCGCCCCAAGGCGAAGCGCGGCTCCACGGCGATGACTTGCTTGAGCATGTCCAGCGCGTAGCCGGCGTTGCCGCGTTCGAGGGCGGACATCGCTTTCTCGTACAGCTCGCGGGTCTTGCGGGGAATTTGGTCCAACGTGGTTTCTTCCATGGCGCGCTCCTAATAGACAAAAAAGCAAATCGCTTACGGGCCAAACAATAGGGCCGACCGGGCGGCAGCGTCAAACCCGAAAATGCGCCGCGGGAAAAGCGTTACGGCGCCAGCAGCGTGCCGAGAAATTCGAGCCCCTTTTCCACGTGTTTCCGGTCGGAAGCGGACAGCTCGTCCAGCAGGGAATCGCCGCCCGCGCCGGCGCCGCCCCCGCCGCCGAGCGCGTGCTGGAGCAGGCGGTCGAGATCCGGCGCCGCCTGCGGATCGCTCAGGGCGCCGTGCACGGCCAGCGGCACCAGCAGGCCGCCGTCCTCGTAGGGCAGGAGGGCGGACAGATCCTGGTCGCCGACCAGTTGGGCGGTTTCCGCGGGCGAAGCGACCAACTGGGCGGCCAGGTCGAGGCGGTCGTCGAACGGCCAAATCGGCCCGGCGAGATCGAGGCGGTAGCCGGGCATGGCGAGCCGCGCGTCGGAAAGCGTCGCGACCTCGTCGCGCAGCGCCAGCGTGGCGATGGCGGTTTCGTAGCGCGTCGTGGCGACGACGGTGGCCGTTCGCTGTGCCTCGGCGACCTTGGCTTGCAGGCGCGGGGCGACCTTCAAAAGCAGGGGCTGGTCGAGCTGCCGCCAGACTTGATCCATGAGCGAGCCGCCGGGCCCGACGGTTTGCAGGCCGTCGATGCGCGCCTGCGCGTCGGCGACCAGCGTGCGCAGGCCTGGCGCGGCGACGGCCTGCCCCGAGCCGCTGGCTTCCAGATGCAGCGCGCCGGAAATGGCCGTCCGGCCGGCCAGGCCGTTGGCGGCCAGCGCGCGGCCGACGTCCAGCTGGTCCGCCGTCAGCCGGTCGAGGCGATAGGTCAGCGGGCAGGCGAGCAGCTGCGCGTTGCCGCGCGCCTCGAGGGTGCCGCCGTAGGCCGCGCAGGTCGCCGTCGGGACCGTCAGCACGCCGCCGCGCAGAAAGGCCTGCGCCGCGCCGCGTTCGAAGACGTTTTGCCCGTAGGCGATCTTCGGGAAAGCGAGGTGCGCTTGGCCTTGCGCATGCCGGAGAAACAGGGCCAGTTCCGGATTTTCCGTCAGCGAAATCGCGCCCGGCGGCGGCGCGCAGGGCGCCGGGGCGAATTGGAATTCGGCCGGCAGTTCCGCGCCGCCGAACAGATGCGCGGCGACGGGCGGCGGCAGCGCCAGATCGACGTCGAGCGCAAGATCCAGCGCGCCGGAATGGTCCGGCGCGGATTCCGAAGACCGCAGGGTCAGCGCGGCGTGCAACCGGTCGGCCAAGGCGCCGCGGACGTTCAGCGTGGCGTGCAGGTTTGGGAACGGGAAGGCGCCGCTCGCCAGCAGCGCTTCCACGTCGGCGGCATCGCCGATTTCCAGGCGCGCGTCGAGGTCCAGGGGCCAGGCGCCGGGCCGGTCGGCGTACTCCGCGGGGGCGGGGCCGGTCAACGCGAATTCGCAGCGCGACGCGCGGCCGATGGCGGCGCGGCCTTCCATCCGCAACGGCCGATCCGCGGCGACGTCGCGCAGGGTGAAATCCAAATGGGAGAGCGCAAAGGACTCCGCGCCGCCGTCCGCGGTTTTCCGGACGAATCCGAATTGCGCATCGACGATCTGGACAAGCC
The DNA here is from genome assembly GCA_964436715.1 of uncultured Verrucomicrobiota bacterium. Taxonomy (GTDB): domain Bacteria; phylum Verrucomicrobiota; class Kiritimatiellia; order CAIQIC01; family Lenti-01; genus Lenti-01. The sequence continues at coordinate 3,850 of CAYTEK010000111.1, forward strand.
GGATCGCCAGCGGCGGCGCGGCGGCCTGGGCCGGCGGGCGCGGGCCGGCGGGCGCGCGCGGCGCGGACCGCGGCGCGGCAGTTGCCGGGGCGGCCAGCAGGTCCGAGAAGTTGTAGGAGCCGTCCGCGTTCCGCACGATGCGCAGGGTGGGGCGGTCGAAGCGCAGCGCCGCGATTTCCTTCTTCCGAAAATCGATGGCGGCGGAAAACGCGCGGATCGAGGCGAAATCCTGCGCGCCGTCCTTTTCCTTGAGCGCGACGTCGCGCACGACGAGGCCGAAGGGGAACAGTTCGTAGTCGATCCGGCCGCAGGCGGCGGGCCGGCCCGTGGTGCGTTCGAGGCGCGCCAGCGCGGCCGCCTTGAACTTCGGCGCGTTGAGCAGGTGCCGCAGCGTGACGTGCGCCGTGGCCAGCAGGAAGATCGCCGTGCCGACGAACCAGAGCAGGAAGCGGAGGAATCGTTTCATGGTGGCAGCTTAGGGCATCCGTCCGGGAAAACCAAAGCCGAAGATGCTTGAAGCCGGCGAACTTTTCGGGGAGTCTGGCGCGCATGAATTCGCATGCCGAAAATGCCGCCGTGCCGTTGCGCCGCGAGGTGCCCGCCGAGCTGACGTGGGACTTGGCCCCGCTGTATTCCGCGCCCGAGGCGTGGGAAGCCGATTTCGCCCGCCTCGCCGAGGCGACCGCCCCCGTGCTGGCCCTGCAGGGCAAGCTGGACTCCGTCGCCGCCGTCGCGCAGTTGTTCGCCGCCGAAACCGCGCTGGATCGCCTGCTGGAAAAGCTGCACGTTTACGCCCATTTGCGCCACGACGAAGATACGGCGGACGACGCCAACCAGGTTCGCGAGGCGCGCATCCGCGCCCGCTACGCCGAGATCGCCGGGCAATGCGCCTGGATCACGCCCGAGCTGCTGGCGCATCCCGAGGCCGAACTGCGCGCCTGGCTGGACGCGCCCGAATTGCGGGAGTGCCGCCGCACGCTGCTGAAGGTGCTGCGCAACAAGCCGCACGTGCTCTCCGCCGCCGAGGAAATCCTGCTGGCGCGCGGCGCCGAAGTGCTGTCCGCCTCGGAGCAGACCTATGGGCTCCTGACCAACGCGGACCTGGCGTTTCCGGACATCCCGGGCGCCGACGGCCAGCCGCTGCCGCTGACCGAAGGCACCTACCGCGCGCATCTGGAAAATCCCGACCGCGGCGTGCGCAAGGCCGCGTTCGAAACGCTGCTCGGCGGCTACGCCAAGCTGCAGAACACCTTCGCCTCGACGCTCTCCGCCACGGTCAAGGCGCACGTCTATTTCGCGGAAGTCCGCAAGTTTCCGTCGGCGCTGGACGCCGCGCTGTTCGACGACCAGGTGCCCGCGGCGGTCTACGACGGCCTGATCGCGGCCACGCACGAAGCCCTGCCGACGTTCCACCGCTACCTCGACCTGCGCCGGCGCGCACTGCGGCTGCCGGACCTGGACATGTACGATCTCTACGTGCCGCTCGTGCCCTCGTGCGCTGCCAAGGTGCCGATGGCGCAGGCCCGCGCCTGGGTGCAGGAGGCTTGCCGCCCGCTGGGTGCGGAATACGCCGCGGCGCTGCAAACGGCGTTCGACGCGCGCTGGATCGATTGGCTCGAAAACAAGGGCAAGCGCTCCGGCGCCTACTCGAGCGGCTGCTACGACAGCGCGCCGTATCTTCTGCTGAACCACCACGACCGGCTCGACGACGCCTTCACCCTCGCGCACGAGCTGGGCCATTCGCTGCACACTTGGCTGGCCAACCGCGCCCAGCCGCCCCGCACCGCCCACTATCCGATCTTCCTCGCCGAAATCGCCTCCACCGTCAACGAACTGCTGCTGACGCACCACCTGCTGGCGCAGCCGGGCGACGCCGCCTTCCGCGCGCACCTGCTGAACCACCTGTGCGATTCCTTCAAGGGCACCGTCTTCCGCCAGACCATGTTCGCCGAGTTCGAGCGCGACCTGCACCGCTGGGAGGAGGAGGGCACGCCGCTGACGGCCGAATTCCTGCGCGGCCGGTATTACGAATTGAATCAGAAGTATTACGGCGGCGGCTTGGCCGCGCATCCGGCCATCGGGCACGAGTGGTGCCGCATCCCGCACTTCTACTACGATTTCTACGTCTACAAGTACGCCACCAGCTTCTGCGCTGCGCTGGTCTTCGCCCGGCGCCTGCGCGCGGGCGAGGGCGTGGAGGCCTATCTCGGCCTGCTGCGCGCCGGCGGCAGCCAGGATCCGCTCGACGCCGTCGCCGCCGCGGGCGTGGACCTGCGCGATGCGACCGTCCTGCGCGAGGCCTTCGCCGATTTCGGCGCCGTGCTGGCGGAACTCGAAGCCGCCTTGGCGCCGCCGGAAAAATGAAGGCCCGCGCCGCCATCTTCACCGCGTTGGATTTCGAATCCACCGGTGCCGTGCGCGGCCAGGCCGAGGAACCTTGGCAGATCGGCCTGGTCGAGGTGCGCGCCGGCCGCGTCACCGGCCGTTGCTGCGAACACTACTTGCGCGTGGCCGCCGGCCGCCCCTTCAACCCCTACGCGCCGGGCCGCCATGCGGAAATCCGCGACGTCCTCGCCGCGGCCCCGGCGCCGGCCGAACTCTGGCCCGCCTGGCGCCCGTGGGTCGCCGGCCGCCCGCTCGTCGCGCACAACGTCGGCACCGAACGCAAATTCCTGCGCCGCGCCGCGCCGCTGCACGAATTCGGACCGTGGATCGACACCTTGAAGCTCGCGCGCCGCGTCCGCCCCGATCTCGCCGGCCACGCGCTGGCCGACGTCTGCCGGGCGCTCGGCCTCGACGCGCGCCTCCGGGAGCTCTGCCCCGGGCGCGCCTGGCACGACGCGCTTTTCGACGCCTTTGCCAGCGCGCTGGTGCTGGAGCATTGCCTCGCGCTGCCGGGCTGGGAAGACGTCGGCCTCGAAGCCCTCGCCGCCCTGCGCTGACCCGCCGTTCCCATGCGGCCCGGCGCCGCTCGCGCCGCGGCCCCCAGGACTATCACTTATTATAATAAGTGATAGTATCGATTGGTGCGGGTCGGCGTGCGCGGACGGCGGGGGCCAGACGCGAAATCTTGTGCGCAACCGATTGATTTTCGCCGCCGGGTCGGGTAGGGTGGCACCCCAATGAGCGCGAAAAGGAAAATAGCGGTTTTGGTGGGCGACGGCATGGGCGACGAACCGGTGGCGGTGCTGGGCGGGAAAACCCCGCTGCAGGCGGCGCGGATTCCGGCGATCCGCCGCGTCGCGGCGCTGGGCCGCGTCGAGCTCGTGCGCACCGTGCCCGGCGGCATGGCGCCGGGCAGCGACGTGGCGAACATGGGCCTGCTGGGCTACAACGCCAAGGAAAACTACACCGGCCGCGCCGCGATCGAGGCCGCCGGCGCGCGCCTGCCGCTTGCGCCCGCCGACGTGGCCTACCGCACCAACCTCGTCACCATCGCGGACGGCGCCATGCTCGATTATTCGGCGGGCGACGTTTCCAGCGAGGAAGCGCATCAGCTCATCGCCGCGCTGAACGCGGCGGCCGCGCGCGTCGGCCTGAAGTTCTACGGCGGCGTGAGCTATCGCCACCTGTTGATCTGGCGCGACGGTCCCGCCGAACTGGCGTTGACTCCGCCGCACGAGATTTCCGGCAAGCCGATCGCCGGCTTCCTGCCGCAGGGACCGCGCGCGGAGGAAGTCGTCGCGCTGATGAACCTGTCGCGGCACATCTTCGCGGAACACCCGGTGAACCGCGCGCGCATCGCGCGCGGCTTGCGTCCGGCCACGCAGATCTGGCCGTGGGGTTTCGGCAAGGCGATGGCCCTGCAACCCTATCCGGAACGCTACGGCTTGCGCGGCGGCGTCATCACCGCCGTGGACCTGGTCCGCGGCTTGGCGGAACTGTGCGGCCTGGAAGTCATCCGCGTGCCCGGCGCCACCGGCTGGATCGACACCGACTACGCCGGCAAGGCGCAGGCGGCGATCGCTTGCCTGCGGCGTTCCGATTTCGTCTACGTGCACGTCGAAGCGCCGGACGAGTGCGGCCACAAGGGCATGGCCGAGGAAAAGGTGCGCGCCATCGAGAATTTCGACCGCCAGGTCGTCGCGCCCGTCTGGGCCGCGCTGGAAGCGGATGGCCAGCCGTATCGGCTGATCGTCTGCACCGACCACCGCACCCCCATCGCCAAGCGGGGGCACACCTCCGATCCCGTGCCCTTCGCCTGGGTGGACGGTCCGCTCGGCGCGGACGCACCGGCGGATGCCGCCGCGGCGTTCGACGAATTCCTGGAGACCTCCGGCTGGCCGCCGCTCGTGTGCGACGTGATTTCCGGACTGCTGCAGTAGCCGTTTCGGCGGCGGCCTAGGGGGGCGGATTTGTTGTAGCCGGCCGCGGTGAGGCCGGCGGCTGTTGATTCAGCGACCGGGGTCAACGCCCCCGGCTACAGAAAACCTCAATGCGGCCTAGCCGCGCGCCGCGGAGAGCAGGATTTCGCCGGCTGCGGAGTCGCCGGGGGGCAGGACGCGCGCGGCGCCGGGGCGGTTCAGGGAGCCGGGCGGGGCCATCCAAGGCTCGTCGCAGAAGAACGGCTGGTCGGGCAAGGTGTAGAACTGGCGGAAGCGCAGCTCGGGGGAAGCGGTCTGGCGCAGGACGAAGCCGTCGGGGAACGCCAGCGTCGTGGTGCGGTCCGCGTCCAGTTCCAGAAGGAGTTCGTTGACGTCCACGTCCGCGACTGCCATCGGAAAAACCGGCGGTTGGGTCTCCGCGACGAGATCGGTCTTGGTTGCGTTGTAGAGGTGGCGCCGGCGCGGCCGGGCGGCGAAGAGCGTCTGCTCTTTTCCGGCGCCGGGTGCGGGCGTGAGGAAATAGGGATGGAAGCCGACGTAGAACGGCAGCGGTTCGGCGCCGGCATTGCGCACGGCCAGGCGGCAGCGCAAGCCCTCGGGCGCGGCGACGTACAGCAGGTCGAGCTCGAAGGCGAAAGGATAGATCGTGCGCGTTTCGGCCGTGTCGGTCAGCCGCAGGCGCAAGGCGTCGGGGCGGTCGGCGGCGACGACTTCCCACGGCAGGCGCATGGCGAAGCCGTGGATGGGCAGGACGTAGGGCCGTTCGCCGACGCGGTATTGGCCGCGCACGCCGTCCTGCAGCAGGCGGCCGCAGATGGGGAACAGGGGCGGGATGCCGCCGCGCAGTTCTTCCGTGTGCCGCTCCCAGAACCAGGGATATTGAAAGAGACACTCGCGGTCGCCGAGCCGCAGCGACGAAACGATGCCGCCGAATTCGGCGACGATTTCCGCGCGCGTCGCGCCGTCGGCCGACGCGATGGAAAATGCGCAAACGTCGTGGTGGAGTCGTTTCGATGCCATGGGCGCCGAGTGAATCACGTTCCGCCGCCTTGCGCAAGACCCCGGCCCCGGGCTATGCTGCGACCATGAACGCGGACTGCGGTTTGGTGCTGACGACTTTTGCGAATCCCGAAACCGGCCGGCGCCTGACCGACGGCCTGCTGGAAAAACGGCTGGCCGCGTGCGTGCAGACGCTGCCCATCCAGAGCGCCTACCGCTGGAAAGGTGCGATCCAGCGCGAGCCGGAAACCCTCGCGCTCATCAAGACCCAGGCGGCGCTTTATCCCGAAGTGGAAGCCTTCATCCGTTCCGTGCACGACTACGAAACGCCCGAGATCGTGTTCATCCCCATCGCCGCCGGCTCCGCCGCCTACCTCCGCTGGCTCGGCGACGAAACCGCGGGGCCGGCCCGCTCGCCCTGACCTGGCGCCGCGAACGGCGGTCCTGATCGCGCGACGCTTGGCCGGCAGCAAGTCTGAATTTGCACTAATACCGCGGGCGACGATGGGGGCGGTACTGACCCTCACACGGCGCCGGGCGGGGCGCATGCCCGCGGAACGCCGGCGGAGGACAAGGACGTCCATAGTATTGCGGCGGCGGTGGCGGGCAATAATATCCGTAGAAAGGCGGATGCGGCGGAGGCGGTGGGGCATAGCACGG
>CAYTEK010000112.1:0-2458 GCA_964436715.1 uncultured Verrucomicrobiota bacterium
GTCCTCGCCGCCGCCCTCGGGTGGAACCTGCTCGAAAAACACAAGCCGGCGACGAAAATCGCGTTTCGGCCGATCGCGCCGGGGCCGTTGTCGCTGACTTGTCCCGCGCAGGCCACGTTGCGCACGGCGCTGCCGCCGTCGCGCCACGGCGTCGTGGCCTCGGGCTGGTTCCACCGCGACTTGGCGCGGCCGTTTTTCTGGGAACAAAGCGCCGCGTTGGTGCAAGGCCGGCGCATCTGGGCCGACGCGCGCGCCGCCGGCCAGACCGTCGGCCTGGCGTTCTGGCAGCAGAGCCTCGGCGAGGAACTCGATCTCGTGCTCTCGCCCAAGCCGATCCACCGCCACCACGGCGGCATCGTGATGGATTGCTACTCGCGGCCCGAACCGCTCTACGCCGAGCTTTGCGCCGCCGTCGGCCGGAAATTCGATCTCTTCCATTACTGGGGTCCCATCGCCCGCACCCGCGTCGGCCGCTGGATTTCCGAAGCCACGCTCCAGATCCTCGCGCGGCCCGACGCGCCCGATCACCTGTTCGTCTATTTGCCCTCCCTCGACTACGACCTGCAGCGCCACGGTCCCGATTCGCCGCAGGCCGCCGCCGCGCTCGCCGAGACCCTCGCGCAGATCGAACCGCTCATCGCCGCCGCGGAGGCGCAGGGTCGCGAATGGCTGCTGACCGGCGACTACGCCATCGAAGCCGTCGTCCCCGGCGACGGCGCGATTTTCCCGAATCGCCTCCTGCGCGCCGCGGGGTTGTTCCACGTGCGCGAGACCGCCAAGATGCTCTATCCGGATTTCTTCACGTCGCGCGCCTTCGCGATCGTGGACCACCAGATCGCGCACGTGCACGTGCCCGCTCCCGGCGACCTGCCGCGCGCGCGCGAAATCCTCGCCGCGGAACCCGGCATCGCCGAAGTCCTCGACCGCGCGGCGCAGGTCGAACGCGACGTGCATTGTCCGGAACGCTCGGGCGACCTGCTGCTGATCGCGGCGCCGGGGCGCTGGTTCGCGTATCCCTGGTGGACGGAAGCGCGGCAGGCGCCGGACTACGCGCACCAGATGGACATCCACAACAAGCCGGGCTTCGATCCCTGCGAGCTGTTCTTCGGTTTTCCGCCGCCGCACGTGACGCAGCACACGGCCAAGATCCGCGGCACGCACGGGCGCTCCGGCGCCGGCCACGAAATCGCCGCCGCCGGTCTGTTCCCCGCCCTCCGCGCCTTCGCCGAGCTCGCGGCGGGCTTGCGGCGGCGCTTCGCGGCCGCGCCATGAAAAAGCCGGCCTCGGGAGAGGCCGGCGGAAGCGACGGACGGCGCCTACGGCAGCACCATGGCGGAATGGCCCTTGAGCGCCTTGAGCTGCAGCTTGCCTTGGTAGTCGCCGACTTCGCCGATCGCGGCGACCTTCACGCCTTCGGCGAGGGCCCCGAGGACTTCGGTCGGAATGATGGACTCCCAGAACACGACGTCGATCGCGCCCGACGCGTCGGCCAGCGGATAAACCACGCCCCCGCGCAGGGCGCGCGGCGCGCCGAGGACGCCCTGCACCACGCGGGTCTGGCCCTTGTCGGCGGCGGAGATGGCCGAGACGGGCACGGCCTGCGACACGTCCACGGCGGGCGCGGAGGCCGGCACGTCGTCCACCAGCTTGACCTTGTAGCCGCTCTTCACCTTGAGCTGGGGCTTGTCCCGATAGGTTTCGACCACGCCTTCCACCTCGAACAAGGCGCCGGGCGTGGGTTTGACGACGATCACGTCGTTGACGTTGGACCAATAGGTCACGCGCAGGGCCGCGTCGCCGTCCTTGAGGATCACGGCGTAGGGCTGCTGGGTGCCTTCCGCGGGCGGGCGGACGGAATCGACGCGGCCGCGCACGCGGACGGTCTTGCCCTTGAGTTCGGCGGTGACGGCGCCGACGACCAGGCTGGTGGACGGCGCGGAACGGCCGCGGGAGAAATCGCGCGGGGCGGCCGGTTTCGGCTGGCCGTAGGCGGCGGCCGCCTTCTGGGCCGGCGCCGCGGAAGCGGCGCCCACGATTTCGAGATCCTGGCCGGAAAGCAGCTTGAGCTGGATCTTGTCCTGGTAGGTGCCGACGCGGACGCGGGCGCGAATCGTGGACCCGACGAGAATGTCCTTGTCCGCGATCTGGTCGTATTCGGTCTGCCAGAAGCTGATGGTCTTCTCGCCGGAATCGTCCTCGAGCTTGAGGCCGTAGGGGCGCTTGGAATCGGCGGGCGGCGGGAACAGGTCCAGCACCTTGCCGGAAATCGAAACGACCGCGCCGACGCGCGATTCGTCGATCTGGCTCAGTTGGAGGGCGGGCACCTCCGGCGCGCGCGCGGCGGCCGGCGCGCCGGCCGCGCGGGCGCGGCGGGTGAGAATGAACGTCAGGGCGCGCCGGATCGCCCGCACGCCGGCGATGGTGGCGCTGGGCATGGCGCCGCGGGGGCGCACGGGGG
>CAYTEK010000112.1:2468-9451 GCA_964436715.1 uncultured Verrucomicrobiota bacterium
GGCGCCACCAATGTCGATCTGTCCGGCGAGGGGCGCTGGCAGGCCGGGCAACTGCGGGCCGGCCGGGCAAGGCGGTTGAGAACGAACGTCAGGGCGAGCAGGATCGCCAGAACGACGACGATGGTGGCGATGGACATCGCGCCGCGGCGGCGAACGTCGGAAGCGATTTGGGAAGTGCGGGCGTTGGGCGTCATATTGCTTTTCCTCCGGCGCCGCCCGTGAAAACGCGCGCGCGGCAAAGGGGAAATATAGCGCGAAGGCCGAACGGCGCGAAAGGAAAAACGCCGGTCTAGCCGGCCGGGGTCTTCCGGCCGAATTCGGCGGCGGCCCGGTGGGCGGCGGCGGGATCGGGGCATGCCACCGCGCGGCCGGTGAGAATGCGCACGCCGGCGCCGGGATCGACGCCGAGGACGCCGCCGTCCACCGCGAAGTGGAGCGTTTTGCCCCCGCTTTCGCGCACCTGCACGGCGCCGGCCCGCAGGCCCGCCACCAGCGGAATGTGGCGGGCCAGCACGCCGAATTCGCCGTCCTGCCCCGGCGCGGTCACCGAGACGGCCGGGCCGGCGTAGTATTCGCGATCCGGCGACAGGATGACGAGGCGGAATTCGGTCACGGCCGCTCCTTGAGCGTCTTGGCCTTCGCCAGCACGTCGTCGATGGAGCCCACCATGTAGAAGGCCTGTTCGGGCACGTCGTCGTGCTTGCCCTCGAGCACTTCCTTGAAGGACCGGATCGTCTTCTCCAGCGGCACGAAGCAGCCGGGGATGTTGACGAACTGCTCGGCGACGAAGAACGGCTGCGACAGCAGGCGCTGGACGCGGCGCGCGCGGGCGACGGTCTTGCGGTCCTCGTCGGACAGTTCTTCCATGCCGAGGATCGCGATGATGTCCTGCAGGTCCTTGTAGCGCTGGAGGATTTCCTTCACGCCCTGGGCGACGCGGTAGTGTTCCTCGCCCACCACATAGGGGTTGAGCAGGCTCGAGGAAGACGTCAGCGGATCGACGGCGGGATAGATGCCCAGCTCGACGATGGCGCGGGACAGTTCGGTGGTGGCGTCGAGGTGCACGAACGTGGTGGCCGGCGCCGGATCGGTGTAGTCGTCCGCGGGCACGTAGACGGCCTGGATGGACGTGATCGAACCGTTCTTGGTCGAGGTGATGCGCTCCTGCAGTTCGCCCATGTCCGTGTTGAGCGTGGGCTGGTAGCCCACGGCGGACGGAATGCGCCCGAGCAAAGCCGAGACTTCGGAGCCGGCCTGGGTGAAGCGGTAGATGTTGTCGATGAACAGCAGCACGTCCTGGTGCATTTCGTCGCGGAAGTGTTCGGCCACGGTCAGCGCGGCCAGCGCGGCGCGGGCGCGGGCGCCGGGCGGCTCGTTCATCTGGCCGTAGATCAGCGCGGCCTGGCCGATGACGCCGGATTCCTTCATTTCCTGGTAGAGATCGGTGCCCTCGCGGGTGCGTTCGCCCACGCCGGCGAACACGGAATAGCCGCCGTAGCTCTTGGCCACGTTGTGGATCAGTTCCTGGATCAGCACCGTCTTGCCCACGCCGGCGCCGCCGAACAGGCCGATCTTGCCGCCCTTGCGGTACGGCGTCAGCAGGTCCACCACCTTGATGCCGGTGACGAGGATCTTCTCCTGCGTGCTCTGCTCGGCGAACGACGGCGTCGCGCGATGGATCGGCATGCGCTTCGCGGTCGCGATGGGGCCGCCGCCGTCCACGGGCTCGCCGAGGAGGTTCATCACGCGCGACAGGGTTTCGGGGCCGACGGGCACTTCGATCTCGCGGCCGGTGTCGCGCACTTCCTGGCCGCGGACGAGGCCGTCGGTCTGGCTCATGGCGATGGCGCGAACGATGCTGTCGCCCAGGTGCTGCGCGACCTCGAGCACGAGGTTGTCCGGCCGGTCGTCGATGGCGGGATTGCTCGTCTGCAGCGCGGCGTAGATGGGCGGCAGTTCGCCGGGGGCAAATTCGACGTCGACGACGGCGCCGGTCACCTGGACGATGCGGCCCGTGCGGCGCGGCTGGGAGGGAGAAGCGGAAACGTTCGCGTTCATGGTTCGTGTTCCTGTCGTTGCCGGCGGGCGTTCACCGGAGGGCCTCCGCGCCGGACACCACTTCGATCAGTTCGGTGGTGATGGACGCCTGGCGGGCCCGGTTTCTCAAAAGGGTGTAGGCGCCGCAAAGCGAATCGATGTTCTTGGACGCGCTGTCCATGGCGCTCATGCGGGCGGCGTGCTCGCCGCTGGCGTTTTCCAGCAGCGCGGCGAAGATGCGGTGGCCGACGTGGCGGGCCAGCAGGTGCGGCAGCAGCCGGGTCGGCTTCGGCTCCAGCAGCACGTACGGCGGCACGCCGTTTTCCGGCGGCGGCACGGCGTCGAGATCCACCGGCAGGATCCGCTCAACGACCGGCTCCTGCCACAGGGGGCTGAAAAAGCGGTTGCGGGCGAGATAGACCTCGTCGTACTTGCCTTCCGCGTAGGTTTCGAAGATTTCCTGGCCGATGCGGGCCGCCAGGCCGAAATCCGGCCGGCGCACGGCGTCCTCGTAGTAGGCGCGCACCTCCACGCGGTCGCGGCCGAACTGGTAGCCCTTGCGGCCGCAGAAGCCGAAGCGGAGAATGCGGTACCGTTCGCGGCGCTCCGCGAGCCACGCCGCCGTCGCGCGGATCAGGTTGTTGTTGAAGCCGCCGCAGAGGCCCATGTCCGACGTGATCATCAGGACGTAAGCCGATTCGGGGCGTTCGCGCGGCTTCATCAGCGGATTGCGACCACCGCTGCCGACGCCCGCCACCTGCCGGACCAAGCCGCTCCATTCGCGGTCGAAGGCCTGCGCGCGCGCCATCGCCTCCTGGGCGCGGGCGAGCTTGGTGGTGGACAGCATCTTCATGGCCAGCGTCACCCGGCGCATGTTCTGCAGCTGCCGGATCTTGGCGTTGTATTCCCGGAAATTGGCCATGGCGAAGGTCCCCGCGCCGCTCAGGACGCCCGGAACGACTCCTTGAACTTGGCCAGCGTCTGGTCGAGTTCCGTCTTCAGGTCGGTCGCCAGATCGCCGGTCTTCTCGAGCTTCTCGCGGAAGGCGGCCTGGGGACCGTCCAGCGCCAGGTAGAGCTGCTGCTCGAATTCGGCGATGCGCGCCGCAGGCACGTCGTCGCAGACGCCGGCGTTGACGGCGTAGAGGAAGACGATCTGCTTGGCGACGGGCACCGGCCGCTGCGGGCCCTGCTTGAAGGCCTCCATCAGGCGCTTGCCGCGCTCGAGCTGCGCCAGCGTGGCCTTGTCGAGATCGCCGGCGAACTGGGAAAACGCCGCCATTTCGCGGTATTGCGCGAGCGTCAGGCGCAGGGTGCCGGCGACCTTCTTCATCGCCTTGATCTGGGCATCGCCGCCGACGCGGGACACGGACACGCCGGGGTTGATGGCCGGGCGCTGGCCGGCGTTGAAGGCGCCGGCCTCGAGGAAGCTCTGGCCGTCGGTGATGGAAATGACGGTGGTGGGAATGTAGGCCGAAATGTCGTTGGCCTGCGTTTCCACGATGGGCAGCGCGGTCAGGCTGCCGCCGCCGCGGGCGGGGCCGAGCTTGGCGGCGCGTTCGAGCAGGCGGCTGTGCAAATAGAAGATGTCGCCCGGGAACGCCTCGCGGCCCGGCGGGCGGCGCAGCAGCAGCGACAGCTGGCGATAGGCCTGGGCCTGCTTGGTGAGGTCGTCGTAGACGATCAGCGCGTGGTGGCCGCGGTCGCGCCAGTACTCCGCCATGGCGCAGCCGGCGAACGGCGCCAGATATTGCAGCGGCGCCGGATCCGAGGCCGTGGCCGCGACGATGGTCGTGTAGGCCATCGCGCCGTGCTTCTTGAGCTTCTCGTACACCTGCGTGACCGTCGAGCGCTTCTGGCCGATGGCGACGTAGAAGCACGCCACGTCCTGGCCGGCCTGGTTGATGATCGCGTCGATGCCGAGGGTCGTCTTGCCCGTCTTGCGGTCGCCGATGATCAGCTCGCGCTGGCCGCGGCCGATCGGCGTCAGCGCGTCGCTGACCTTGATGCCGGTCTGGAGCGGTTCGCGCACCTTCTGGCGCTCCATGATGCCGGGCGCCGGCGCCTCGATGGGCCGCCACTCGACGTCCGCCAGCGCGGGCCCGCCGTCGATGGGCGCGCCCAGGCCGTCCACGATGCGGCCCGCCAGCGCGGGCCCGACGGGCACCGACGCGATGCGCGCCGTGCGCCGGACGGCATCGCCTTCGCGGATGCCGGCCGCCTCGCCCATGATGGCGACGCCGACGCTCTGTTCCTCGAGGTTGAGCGCGATGCCGCGGACGCCGTTGGCGAATTCGACCAATTCGCCGGCCATGGCGTTCTTCAGGCCGTAGATGCGCGCGATGCCGTCGCCCACGCTCAGCACCGCGCCGGCCTCGTAGGCGTCGGCCGCGACGTCGAATTCCTCCAGGTGCTTCTTGAGGATCGCCGAGATTTCTTCGGGTTTGAGTTCCACCGCCATGGGAGTTTGCTCCTTCAAGCTTCCGCGCAACGGCGGCGCAGGCGCGCCAGCCGGCCGGAAACGCTGCCGTCATGAATTCGTTCGCCGATCCGGGCCACGAAGCCCCCCAGGATTGCAGGATCTTCCCGGTACGAAATTTCCAACGGCCGGCCCGCGCCGAGGCGCCGCGCGAGTTCGGCCTTCTGGTCCGCCGCCAACGGGCGCGCGGACACGATCTCCGCGCGGACGACGCCGGCGCGCGCGCGCCGCAGCCGCTCGATCTCGTCGAGGATGGCGGCCAAATGCTCCAGGTCCCCCGCCGCTTCGACGCGCGCGAGGAATTCCGCCGCGAGCCGTCCCAGCCCCGCCGCGCGGGCGAGCTCCAGCAAGGCCCGCAGGCGCGCCTCCCGCGCGCCGAGGCGTTCGCACGCCGCGAACACGTGGAACGCGGGCGCGGCGTCGAGCCAGCGGCGCACCTGCGCGAGGTCGGCGCAGACGCGTTCCGCGCCGCCTTCCCGTTCGGCCACGTCGAGCAGGGCCTTGGCGTAGCGGCGTTGCCGCTGGAGGAAAGAACTCACTTCAGCTCCCGGATCAGGCGCTCGGTCAGCTCGCGGTCCGCCGCGGCGTCGAGCTTCTGCTCGAGGACGCGGCCGGCCACTTGCAAGGCCAAGTCGGCGGCTTCGCGCCGCAGCTCGACCAGCGCCTTTTCCTTGGCTTGGCCGATTTCGGTCCGGGCGTCGCGGACGAGCGTTTCCGCTTCCGCGCGGGCCGCCGTCTCGACGGCCTGGGCGGTGGCCGCGGCGGCCGCGCGGGCGCGCTCGACGAGCGCGGCGGCTTCCTGCCGGGCCTCGGCCATCAGCGTCTTCTGCGCTTCCTTGTCCAGGGCGGCCTGGGCCTGGAGATCCGCGGCCTCCTTGAGGCTTTGGCGGATCTTGTCCTCGCGGCGATCCAGCGCCTGGCCGATCGGCTTCCACGCCAGCTTGTAGAGCGCGAAGCAGGCGATCAGGAACGCCAGCCACGTCAGGCCCACCATCTTGTCGGACACGGCCAGCACGCTGCCCGGCTGTCCTCCGTGGGCGGCCGGCACTTCGGCCACGGCCTCCATGCCCGCCGGCGCGGCGGGCGTTTCCATCGTTTCGTTCATGCGCCAGCTTCGGTCGGGACGCCGCGGCCTACATCTGCAGGAAGCAGATCACCAAGGCGAACAGCGCGATGCCTTCGACCAGCGCCGCGCCGATGAACATGGACGTCTGGATTTTCGACGCCATTTCCGGCTGCCGCGACATGCCCTGCAGACCCGACGACCACACCTGTCCGATGCCCACTCCGGCCCCGATGGCCACCAATCCCGCGCCAATGCTGGCAATCGCCAAACCCGTCATGTTCCGTCTCCTCGTCGTTCGTTCGTTTGTTCTACGTTTGCAGCCGGTCAATGTCCCTCGTAGGCCATCTGGCTGATGAAGATGGCCGACAGCAGCGAAAAAATGTAGGCCTGCAGCAGGGACATGAAGATCTCGAAGAAATAGATGCCCACCGCCATGAGCACGACCGGCAGGGCGAACCAGCCGAACAGCACCACCATGCTCAGCAGGGCGAAAATCAGGATGTGTCCCGCCAGCACGTTCGCGAACAACCGGATGGCCAGCGCGAACACGCGCGAACAGAAGCTGATGATTTCCACGGGAACCAGGACGATCAGCAGCGGCCACGGCGCGTCGGCGGGCGCAAAGCATTTCAGGAAGCCGACGAAGCCCTTCTTCCACAAGGCGCCGGCGATCATGAAAGCGCCGGTGGCCAGCGCCAAGGCGCCGGTCACGTTGACGTTGCTCGTCGCCGCGCTGAACAGCGGACACAGCCCCAGCAGGTTCAGCGTCAGGATCAGGAAGAAAAAGGAGCAGAACACCGGAGCCAGGCGCCGGGCGTCGGCCTCGTGGAAATAGGGCCGCACGATCTGGTCGCGGACGAACAGGACGAACAGCTCCAGCAGGTTGCTCCAGCCGCGGGGCACTTCCTCGTCGCGGCGGTAGAGAAAAGCGAACAGCCCCACCAGCACCACCAAGGCCGTGGCCAGCATGACCTCGTCGTGGCGAAACACGTCGAGCGCCGGCACCCGCACGAACGGCAGATTCCACACGCTGGGATTGCCGTCGGCCATGTGGTACATCACGTGGTGCTGGATGTAGTCGTGCACCAGCGCCTTGTGGTCGGGGACGGCCGCGGCGGCCTGACTGACGGCGGCGGCATCCATCAGCGCGGCTCCTGCTTGGACGCATCGTTTTCGCGCCGCATCGACTTGCGGATTTCATAGAAGATCGCCGCCATGCCCAGCCCCCAGCCCACCAGCGCCCCGCCGAGCCGCGAACCCAGCAGCCCGCCCAGCCAAAAACCGAGGCCGACGTAGATCGCCAACAGCACGGGAATCGACCAGGCCAAGCCAAGCGCCTGCGATCCGCCCGGCGACGAGGGAGATGAGTTCTTCACGAAGTCAACCGTTTCGCCCATTGTGG
>CAYTEK010000113.1:0-9282 GCA_964436715.1 uncultured Verrucomicrobiota bacterium
AGGTGCCGGGGGCGCTGAAGGCCATCGGCCACCAGGGGTGGACGGCGATGCCGACGTTTGGGTTCGCGGCGGCGGGGCTGGGGCCGAAAGACGGCGGCGTCGCCTACCACATGTGGTGGACGCTCGTGTCGACCATCGTGCTGGGCGTGGGCATCGGCGTGCTGGCCCAGCCGCAACTGGTGGTCCGGTTCATGACGGTCAAGTCCAAGCAGTCGCTGAACCGCGCGGCGGCGGCCGGCGGGATCTTCATCCTGTGCATGACGGGCGTGGCGTTCACGGTGGGGGCGCTGTCCAACGTCTACTTCGCGCAGCAGGAAACGATCGCGTGCCGGATCGCGGACGACGCGGTCTTGTTGGATCCGGGTCCGGACGGCAAGGGCAAGCTGGCGATCGTGCCGGCCGACGCGTCTGCCGAGATCAAGGCCCGGGCCAAGCGGTTCGTGAGCTACCGGCTGGCGGACGAAGGCGCCGACGCGCCGCTGAGCTACGCGCTGTGGACGGAGAAGATGGAGATCGTGCGCGGCGCGGACGGGCAAGCGGACGAGCTGCGGCCGCACCTGATCGCGGCGGCGCGTTCGGTGGGGCCCGGCACGCCGCTGGCGGGCAACACCGACACCATCATTCCGCGCTACGTGCGCAGCGCGATGCCGCGCTGGTTCGGGGTGCTGTTCCTGCTGACGCTGTTGTCGGCGGCGATGAGCACGATGTCGAGCCAGTTCCACACGATGGGGACGGCGCTGGGCCGCGACGTGTTCGAGCAATACCGGCACCACGAGCACGGGACCAAATCGATCCTGGTGACGCGGGTCGCCATCATCGTCGGCATCGTGGTGGCGCTGGTGCTGGGCAAATACGTCCGCGGGAACATCATCGCCTTGGCCACGGCGATCTTCATGGGCCTGTGCGCGTCTTCGTTCCTGCCGCTGTTCGTCTTCGGCCTGTTCTGGAAGCGGATGACCAAGCCGGCGGCGGTGGCGTCGCTGCTGGTTGGGTTCCTGACGAGCGCGTTCTGGCTGCTGTTCGTGAACGGCAAGACGGCGGCGGGCCTCGGGCTGTGCAAGGCTTGGTTTGGCCGGGAGAACCTGATCGTCGATGCCCAAGGGCTGCCGCTGGCGAACTGGAGCCTGACGTGGACGGTGGTGGATCCGATCGTCGTGGCCCTGCCGCTGTCGATCTTGACGGCCGTGGTCGTGGCGCTGGTCACCAAGCCCATGGCCAAGGCCCACGTGGACTACGTCTACGGCGGTCCGAAGCCGTCGGCCTGATCGCGTTTGGCGAGCGGACGGACTTGCCCCCCCATGCGGTTCGGCGCCGCCTGGGGGGCTTGATTCGGCATTGCGCACCCGGCGCGCAGGAAAGCGGGAATGCGATTGTCAGCGGCCGCGTCGCGGCGTAAGATGACCCAACAATGGCGCAGGAGAATTCCATGAAGAAAATCGCGGTCGGATGGATGCTGGCGGCGCTGGCGCTGGCGGTGGCGACGTGCGCGGGCTGCGGGCGGGGCGGGGCGGGCAAATGCCTGGTGCTGGGCACGGATGCGAAATTCCCGCCGTTCGAAATGCGCGCCGGCGACGACGTCGTCGGCTTCGACGTGGAAATCGCGCAGGCCATCGCCGCTCAGGCGGGCTTGCCGCTGAAGATCGAGGAAATGGAATTCGACCGCCTGCTGCCGGCCTTGGCCGACGACAAGGTGGATTTCGTGCTCGCGGCCCTGTCGATCACCGACGACCGGCGCGCGCAGGTCGATTTTTCGGTTCCGTACTACAAGGCGACGCAGGTGGCCCTGATCCTCGCCGGCGGCCCCGTGCCGGAATCCAAGGAAGAGCTGAAAGGCCTGCGGACCGCGGCCCAGGCCGGCACGACCGGCTACGCCGCGGCCGAGGAGCTCACCGCGCTCGAAAACATTCGCGCCGTGGCCTCGCCGCTGGCCGCCGCCGTGGACCTGATGAACAGCCAGGTGGACGTCGCCATCCTCGACGAACAGCCGGCCATGAAGCTCGCGGCGGACCATCCGGAGCTGATGCTCGTCCGTCCGGAATACCCGGAGGAGTTCTACGGCGTGGCCGTTCGCAAGGGCAACACGAACCTGCTCGAGACCATCAACCAGACGTTGGGCGCGCTTTCCGCCGACGGCCGCTACGACCGGTTCGTGGACGAGTGGCTCGTGCGCGCGCCGGAATCCGAGGAGTGACCCCCGCATGTCGTTCAACCGCGTTCTCGCGCCGACGCTCGCCGCGCTGGCTCTGATTTCGACTTCCGCCCGCGCCGGCGTGGAATGGGGCGGCTGCCTCCTGCCGGGGCACAACCAGAACCTGCGGTTCACCGCGGGCGCCGTGATGAACTTCGAGGGCATGGTGACCGAAACCACCCGCAAGTTCTACGACGTGAGCGGCGCCACGTGGAAGCAATCCTTGGCCGAAAGCTACGGCACCGACGATTTCAACCTCGACGGACCCTACGGCACCGTCGGCCTGTCCCTCGACGCCGCCTGGAAATTCGTCCGCTTGCAGGTCGATTCGACCTTCCTGAATCCGTCCACCGACGCGACCGCGAAGCGCGACTATTACCTTGCCGTCGGCGAGGACGTCGACTACCAGGGCCAAGCCTACGACCACCTGATGATTCCGGCCGGCACGCGCTTCTCGGCCGACCTGACGGGCAACGCGACGGAACTGAATCTCCTCTTCGTGCCCATCGGCTTCAACGCGGGCGACGTGCTGCGCATCAATCCGTCGTTCGGCTTCGGCCTGCTGCTGTTCGGCGGCAAGTACGAGCTCGACGCCGGCGCAACGACCGGCGTGAAGACCTACCAGAATCCGCCGGAGGAATTCGCGATCGGCGGCAGTTCCAGCGGCTACACGATCCTGGGCGCTCCGCAATGGGGTCCGGGTCTCGACGTCCGCCTGGGCAAGGCGGACGGCCTGCAAGTCGATCTGCAGGTGCAATACCTGTTCGCCAGCTACGACGGCAGCACGGGGTGGCTGACCACGGCCGACCACCGCGAGAAGGATCTGGATTTCGACCACGAAAACCTGCGCCTGCGCGGCCAGGTGGAAATTCCCCTCCAGCGCCTGGCGCTGACCTTCGGCGTGCAGGCGCAGTGGATCCAGACGGACGGCACCGTTTCGTCTTCGGCGACGGATCCGGAGGAAATCCTGGAGCAGCGGGAACGGTTCGACAAGGAGTTCTCTTTCCAGATGGACTCCGTGATGGCCACGGTGGGCATCGCCTTCTAGCCGCTGCGAAACCAAGGAGCGCGCGCATGAAGCTGAACCTGACGGCCCTCGAAGCGCGCATTCTCGGCTGCCTCGTCGAAAAGGAACTCGCCACGCCCGAGTACTATCCCCTGACGCTCAACGCCCTCGTGGCGGCGTGCAACCAGAAGAACAACCGCGATCCGGTCCTGCAGCTCTCCGCGGAGGACGTGGAGCGGGGCTTGGCGTCGCTGCAGTACGAGCGGAAGCTCGTCGGCACCTACGCCGGCGCCGGGTCGCGCGTCGTGAAGTACGTTCACCGGCTGCTCGAGACGCTCGGCGTGGACACGCCCGAGCTGGCGCTGCTGTGCGAACTGCTGTTGCGCGGTCCGCAGACGCCCGGCGAGCTGCGCGGCCGCGCCGCGCGGATGCATCCGTTCGCCTCGCCGGCCGACGTGCGCGCGACGTTGGACGCCTTGGCCGCGCGCCGGCCCGAGCCCTATGTCGTGGAACTGCCGCGCGCCGCCGGCTGCAAGGAACCCCGGGGCGCCCCCGCCCGCGGCGCGCCGCCGCCCGCGGCGGCGCCCGCCGCCGCGGCACCCTCCGCGGCCGTCTCCCGCCCCGCCCAGGCGCCGGAAAGCGCCGACCGCATCCGGGAACTCGAGCGGCGCCTGGCCGAACTCGAAGCCCAGCTCGCCGCCCTCCGCCGCGCGTGATTCCCATCCGTTTTCCCGACCGCACCGCCGCGCGATCCTTGCCGTTTCGCGCGCTTGCGCATTCCGCCGGCTCGGATATGCTGACCGCGAGAATGGAGAGCCAGCCGTGGAACCGGGATTTCGCCGAGGACCTTCGAAAAAGCCGCTGACCGACGACGAGCGCCGCCGGGTGCTGGCGGAGCTGCGGCGCGAAGCGGCGGAACGGGCGCAGGGGTATCGCGAACGCGCGCTGAAGCTGTTTCCCCACGTCTGCGCGAGCTGCGGACGGGAATTCAAGGGCGCGCGGCTCAAGGAACTGACGGTCCACCACAAGGACCACAACCACGACAACAATCCGCCCGACGGCAGCAACTGGGAGTTGCTTTGCCTCTATTGCCACGACCACGAACACGAGAAGAACGGCATGGCGGGCTTCGGCGGCGGCGGGACGCAGGACGGTCCGGCTCTCAGCACTTTGTTCAATCCCTTCGGCCAACTCGACGGACTGATTTCGCCGGCGCAGGACTGAAGCCGGTTTGATTCGGCTCGTCCACTCCCCCATGGCGCAAGGCCATGAGGCCCGCCTGATCAAACGCGAGGGGCCGGTTCCGGAAAAACCGGGGATGCGAAATGGTTCATAAATGTCGAAATTATGAATAAAGATACATATTTGTATTGTTCTGTAAAGCCGATTCCATAATTGTTTGAATGCTATATATTTTTTTATCCATTTGCGGCGCATGCGGATAAGATTCTCATAAGCGTTTACACATGGGGATTGGCATGGTCTTTGCTCCATCTGGGAGGCAAACCGGCATGGTTTCGGCGCATCGAGAAGGCGCCGATTACGGATCCGGGAAGGAGCAAAACAAATGAAAGCGTTGGGCAAGGGACTGGCGGTATTGGGAATCTGGTTGGCGCTGGGCGCAGGCACGGCCTTGGCGCAGGAAGCGGCGCCGGACGCGGCGGCGAGCCTGGCGCCGGCGATGAGCGACCTGCGGGTGGGGCTCGACACGGTCTGGGTGCTGATCGCGGCGATGCTGGTGTTCTTCATGAACACGGGTTTCGCGATGGTGGAAAGCGGCCTGTGCCGGGCGAAGAACACGGTCAACATCCTGGCGAAGAACTTCATCGTTTTCGCCATTGCTTCGTTGTCCTTCTGGGGGATCGGCTGGGGCCTGATGTTCGGCGACGGGAATCCGTGGGTCGGGCTGCAGGGCCTGTTCTTCGCGAGCGGCGCGGACAACTCGCCGGCGCTGGGCGCGGCGTACGCGGCGATGAATCCGTTTTCGACGGCGACCTACGAGGGCGTGTATTCGGCGATCAACTGGACGCCGGTGCCGCTGTGGGCGAAGTTCTTCTTCCAGCTCGTGTTCGCGGGCACGGCGGCGACGATCGTGTCGGGCGCGGTGGCCGAGCGCATCAAGTTCAGCGCGTTCCTGGTGTTCAGCGTGCTGCTGGTGGCGTTCGTGTATCCGCTGAGCGGCCACTGGATCTGGGGCGGCGGCATCCTGGGCGCGACGCCGGGCGAATCCGGGCTGGCGGCGTTCTTCGGCAATTTCCGCGATTTTGCGGGTTCGACGGTGGTGCATTCGGTGGGCGGCTGGGCGGCCTTGACGGGCGCGCTGATCCTGGGCCCCCGGCTCGGCAAGTACCGTTCCGACGGCAAGGTCAACCCGATCTTCGGGCACAGCATGACGTCGGCGGCGCTGGGCGTGCTGATCCTGTGGTTCGGCTGGTTCGGGTTCAATCCGGGCTCGACGATGTCCGCGGGCAACGGGACGGCGATCGCGCACGTGCTGGTGAACACGAACGTGGCGGCGGCGACGGGCGCGATCGGCGCGACGATCACGGCTTGGCTGCTGCTGAAGAAGCCGGATCTATCGATGGTGCTCAACGGCTGCTTGGCGGGGCTGGTGGCCATCACGGCGCCCTGCGCGTTCGTGTCCATCGGCAGCGGCGCGGTCATCGGGTTCTTCGGCGGCATCCTGGTGGTGCTGGGCGTGCTGTTCTTCGACAAGGTGAAGATCGACGATCCGGTGGGCGCGCTCTCCGTGCACCTGCTGAACGGCGTCTGGGGCACCTTGGCGCTGGGGCTGTTCTACGACGAAGGCATCGCGACGAGCGTCGCGGCGCTGGCGACCGGCCTGAAGCCGTTCGCGCAATTCCTGCAGCAGCTCAAAGGCGCCGCGTTGGTGGGGGCGTTCACGGTGGTCGTGTCCGCGCTCTTCTGGTACGCCATCAAGGCGCTGATGGGCCTGCGCGTGAGCCGCGCCGAGGAAATCGGCGGGCTGGACGTGGGCGAGCACGGCATGGAAGCCTATCCGGACTTCCAGGGTTTCCTGACCAAGTAATCCGTAGACAAGGAGCAAGCACATGAAAATGATCATTGCAGTGATTCAGCCCGACAAGCTGACGGACGTGAAAGCGGCTCTGCTGGAGGCGAAGGTCGGCAAGATGACGGCCAAGAACGTCATCGGCTGCGGCCAGCAGCTCGGTTACACGGAGAGCTACCGCGGCGCGAAAACCGAGGTGAACCTCCTCAAGAAGGTCGAACTGGAAATCGCGGTGAACGACGACTTCGTGAAACCGACGGTGGACGCGATCATCAAGGGCGCGCGCACCGGCAACATCGGCGACGGCAAGATCTTCATCCTCGAAATGTCCGAGTGCATTCGCATTCGGACCGGCGAGACCGGAAAGGAGGCGATCGGATAGGATTGTTCGACCCGCATCGTCGGTGCCGGCCCAAGTTCTGACCTGCAGACTTGGGCCGGCGCCGTTCCCTCCGGCGAAAGCGCCGAACGGCCCCCTTCAAGTGGCCTTCGGGCGCCTTTTCCATCTGCCGAATACGTTGCAATTTTTGTAAAATGAAACAATATTGTAGCTCTTATTGATGCATGCCTCACGATTGTTGGAATGCGTTGATATTTTCATCTAATTGCCCATCAAACAATTATATTATTTTTAGGCGCGCCTTGCGCCAAATTTGGCATGCTCTTTGCTTGATCATGGGGTAGAGCGCCACGATGCGGCGGTCGAAAAGACGAAAAGGAATTGCGATGAAAGCCACCGGATTGTATGACCCGCGGTTCGAACACGACGCGTGCGGCGTGGGGTTCGTGCTGAACCTCAATGGCCGGGCGGAGCATCGGATCGTCGAAAAGGGCATCGAGGTGCTGATGAACCTGCTGCACCGCGGGGCGACGGGGGCGGATCCGGACACGGGCGACGGCGCGGGGCTGCTGATCCAGATTCCCGACGGCTTTTTCCGGGAAGAAGCCCGGCGGCTGGGCTTCGCTCTGCCGGAGGCGGGACAATACGGCGTTGGATTTCTGTTCCTGCCGCCGGGCGGCAAGGAATTGGCGGACACGAAGGCGGGGGTGCAGCGGATCTTGCTCGAAGAAGGCCTGTGCGCGCTGGGCTGGCGCGAAGTGCCGACGGATCCGCAGGCGGTGGGGCCGACGGCGCGGGCCTCGATGCCCTCGTTCTGGGAGGTGTTCGCGGCGGAGCCGAAGGGCCGGCTGGTGGGCGACGCGCTCGAGCGCAAGCTGCTGGTCGCGCGCAAGCGCGCGGAGCACGAACTGGGGCGCAAGGCGGCGGACAACTCCCCGAACGCCTACGCGGCGAGCTTCTCGTGCCGCACGCTGGTCTACAAGGGCATGATGATCGCCCCGCAGGTGCCGAAGTTCTATCCGGACCTGACGGATGCGCGCATGGTCAGCGCGGTGGCGGTGGTGCACCAGCGCTATTCGACGAACACGTTTCCGTCGTGGCCGCTGGCGCAGATTTTTTTAATGCTGTCGGACAACGGCGAGATCAACACCCTGCGCGGCAACCGCAACGCGATGGCCGCGCGCGAGCCCAAGCTGAAATCCGAGGCGTTCGGACGCGACGTCGAAAAGCTGCTGCCGATCCTCGAGGATTTCGGCAGCGACAGCGCGAACCTCGACAACGTGCTCGAACTGCTGACGCTCGGCGGGCGCGACATCCACCACGCGATGCTGATGCTGATCCCGCAGGCCTGGGGCGCGAAGTACCCGATGGGACCGGATCTGCGCGGGTTCTTCGAGTACCACGCGGGGCTGATGGAACCGTGGGACGGACCGGCGGCGGTGGCGTTCACCGACGGGCGGCTGGTGGGCGCGTCGCTGGACCGCAACGGGCTGCGGCCGGTGCGCTACGCGGTGACCCAGGACGGTTTCATGGTGCTGGCCTCCGAGGCCGGCGTGCTGGACGTCCCCCCGGACCAGGTGGCGGAAAAAGGCTCGCTGCGGCCGGGCACGATGCTGCTGGCGGACCTCGCGACGGGGCGCCTGATGAAGGACGCCGAGATCAAGATGCATCTGGCGCGGCGGCGGCCGTACCGCCGCTGGGTCGAGGAAAACCACATCGCCATCCACGGTTTCTACGGCGCGGTGGACGCCGGCGACGACGCGGGCGGCCCGCTGGCGACGAAGCACCGCCTGTTCGGCTACACCCGCGAGGACGTCCGCACGATCCTGGACGCCATGGCCGTCAAGGGCGCCGAGCCCGTCGGCTCGATGGGCAGCGACCAGCCGTTGGCGGTGCTGTCCGAGAAGCCGCAGCTTTTCTACTGGTACTTCAAGCAGCTCTTCGCGCAGATCACCAATCCGCCGATCGATTCGATCCGCGAAGAGCTGGTGATGTCGCTGATGACCTTCTTGGGACACAGTCCGGACATTTTGAGCGAGAGCCCGGCGCACGCGCAGCTGGTGAAGCTGCAGCATCCGATCCTGTCGAACGCCGACCTGGCGCGGATCCAGAACCTGAACCGCGCGGGCTTCCAGTCGGCGACGGTGAAGATGGATTTCGACGCGGGAGACGCGAATCCCGGCGCGGCGCTGGAGCGCGGGCTGGCCGAGCTCTGCGACCGGGTGCTGGCGCTGGTGCGGGCGGACGTGAACTTGATCGTGCTGAGCGACCGCGACCTGCCGGACGGCCGCGCGCCGAGTGCGGCGCGGGTGGGGACGGCGGGGGTGGACCAGGCCGTGCGCGAAACGGGTTTCCGGACCGGCACGGGGCTGCTGATCGAGACGGGCGAAGCGCGCGAAACGATGCACATGGCGCTGCTGCTGGGCTTCGGCGCCGCGGCGATCAATCCCTACCTGGCCTTCGCGACGGTGGCCGAGCTGGTGCGGACGGACGCGCTGAGCGTGCGGACGAACGCGCCGCGGGCGCTGCAGAACTACATCAAGGCGCTGAACAAGGGCCTGATGAAGATCATGTCCAAGATGGGCATTTCGACGTTGCGCAGCTACCGCAACGGGCAGGTGTTCGAGGCGGTGGGCCTGGCGCAGTCCGTGCTGGACCGCTATTTCACGGGGACGGTTTCGCGGGTGGGGGGCATCGGTCTCGACGAGATCGCGCGG
>CAYTEK010000114.1:0-9212 GCA_964436715.1 uncultured Verrucomicrobiota bacterium
GGGGGGCTGATGTCATGCGCGGCGGGGGCCGGCGCCGCGCACGGCGCCGTTCCGGCCGGCGGCGCGCTCGTCGGCAGCACCGGCGGGCGGGCGGGCGCGAACGTGGCGGCGACGAAAACGAGGCAGGCGGCGAACAACCGGTTTTTCATGGCATTGACTCCGCGCCCATCGTATAAAGGACTCCAGCGACATGCAAGCGAATCGACAAATCGATGCGGACTGGTCCGCGGCGGGCGAATTGGTGGCGTTTCCGGCGCCGGGCCGGCGCCGGACGCGGATGCTGGATGGATTCTATCGCCCGGCGCCCGCGCGGAACGCGCCGCTGGTGCTTTTCGTCCACGGCATGGGCAGCAACTTCTATCGCTCCGGCCTGAAAAAGGCGTTTCTCGAGGCCGCGCCGGCGCTGCGGCTGGCCATCCTGTCGTTCAACAACCGCGGCGCGGAGCGAGGAACCGAGGACGAGAAGTTTCGCACCTGCCTGGCCGATTTGGATGCCGCGGCGGCCTACGCGCGCCGGCGCGGCCATCGGAAACTGGTGCTCGTCGGCCACAGCACCGGCTGCCAGAAAATCGCCTATTGGCAGGCCCGGCGCCAGCGTTCCGCCGTGGCCGGGCTCGTGCTGCTGGCGCCCGCCGACGATTACGCCGTGAATCGCCGCGACCTCGGCCGCCGGTTCGAAAGCAAGGTGGCCTGGGCCCGGAAGATGGTCGCCGCCGGCCGGGGCGACGCCATGATCGCCGGCCTGTACGAACGATTCGCGGCGGAACGCTTCCTGAGCCTCGCCGACGCGCGCGCGGTGGAAGCCAACGTGTTCCGCTACGCCGGCGCGCTGACGCAGTTTCGACGCGTGAAATGCCCCGTTCTGGCCGTTTTCGGAGAGCGGGAGGAATTCGCCGTCCTGCCGCCGGCGGAGATGCTCGCCATCTTGCGCCGCAAGACGAAATCGCGCGATTTCGACGATTGGCTGGTTCCGGGCGCGGATCACGGCTTCCACGGATGCGAGGCGGAGCTGGCGCTGGCCGTCTGCCAATGGGCGCGGGAGATCGCGACGTGAGGCGCACCGGCGGCGAACATGGCGGACGCCTGCTGAAAGTGCCGGCGGACGGCACCCGGCCCACGCAGGACAAGGTGCGCGCGGCGATCTTTTCTGCGCTGGCTGCGCGGGTTCCGGGCGCGCGGGTGCTGGATTTGTTCGCGGGGACGGGCGCCCTGGGCTTGGAGGCCTGGAGCCGCGGCGCGGCCTGGGTGGAGTGGGTCGAGAGCGGCAAGAACGCCTTGCGCTGCCTCCGCGACAACGTGCAGGCGCTGCAGGTGCCGCCCACCGCCGGCCGCGCGCTGGCGTCGGACGTGTTCATGCTGCTGGGGCATCCCTGTGCGGGCGAGGACTTCGACCTGGTGCTCGCCGATCCGCCCTACGCGGAGGCGAAGGCGGGCAACTGGCAGTCCAAGCTGGCGGATCTGCTCGCGCGCCATGGCTGGATCAAGCCCGACGGCGTGTTCGTGTTCGAGACCGAAGGCAAGGATCCGCCGCCGGAACTCGCCGGCTGGCGCCTGGCGCGCGACAAAACCTACGGCTCCACCCGCGTCCTCATCTGGGTGCGGGAAGCGGTCGGCCCGTAGCGCCGCTTCGCGAGTTCAACGGTCGGCCAAGGCGATGCGCGCCAGGGCTTCGTCGATGAGCCGCCGGGCCGGCGCCGCGCTCCAGAGCTGGATGGGCGTGGAAATGCCCATGGGCTCGGCCTGCCAAATCGCCGTTCCGGTGCGCGCGGGGGCATATTTGAAGACTTCCGACGTGGCGAGCGGCCCCAGCTTGGCGAGCGACGTTTTCATCTTTTCCAGCACGCGGCGGAACAGCGCGACGTCGGCCGGCGCGAGTTCGTTTTGCAGGCGCCCGGCGGCGTCGATGCCTTTCAGCGCTTGATCGCGGATGCCGGCGATCAAGGCGAACATGACCCAGGGCCAGGCGCTGCGGCCGTGATATTCGTCCGGGCCGAACTTGATCCACGTGTTCTTCCAGCCGTCCTGCAAGGCGGGGGTGTCTTGGGGGGAATACGCGACGTTGGTGACGGCGACGCCGGCGTCGTCCTCCAGGAAACCCAGGCCGAACGGATAGGACAGGGCGAAGGGCTGGACGATTTTGCGGACTTGTTCCACGTCGGGATCGCCGAACGCCAAGGTGAACACGTCGTCGCTGTGCATCAAGGGGAGAGGCTGGCCGGCGGGGTCCAGGAGCAGCGCCGCGAATTCCACGCCGTTTTCCGCGGCAGCGGGCGCGCGGCCGCCGCGGAGGAATTCGGCGACCGTCGTGCCGTCCGCGCGGCAGCGCAGAAAGGCCTCCCGTTCCCGAAGGCCCCGTTCGCGTTCGCCCCAAATGGCCGCGCCGCTTTCCAGCCCTTCCAGGTAGCGCTGGAAATCCCGACGCATGTCGGTGGGGGTGCGGCGCACGAGGAAATGCTCGCGCAGCGCGTCCCAATTCCAAGCTTCCTGGACGGCGTCGAACCGGTCGGGTTCCGCGAGATGATCCCGGATGGCGTCCAGCGCCAGCCGTTGCGCCAGCGCCAGCGCTTCCAGGCGCAGCCCGCCGGCGTCGAGCCGCGCGACGGCGTCGCGCATGGCCGCGATGGCCATGGGCAGGAGATTGACGTTGATGTCCTCCGACCGGAAGTGCCACGGCAACTGGTAGGTGTCGCGCCAGTTGGCCGCGCTGGCGATGGAGCCCACCAGCCAGCGGCGGAGTTCGCCGAATTCTTCCCGGCGCGTTTCGATGAGTGCGTGCGGAGCGAGGCCGGGATGGCGTGCGCGCAGCTCCCGCCAGGCGGCGGCGTACGGCGCCGCGGCGTTCAGCAGATAATTCCAGTTTCGCAGGAGCGTCGCCAGGTTCGACTCCGTCCGGCCCAGCACCGCATGGTCCGTTCGCAGCCACGCCGTCCATTCGATGTCGTCCAGCTCCCGGAACCATCGGGACGCCGCGGCGGGGAACAGGAAGGTCTGGTCCAGGACGGCGAAGAAGGGGTGCTCGGGAACGCGGCCCGCCAAGATGGTTTGCATGGTCCGTTGGGCGCCGGCCACGTCGTCGTGGTCGCATTCGTGGAAAAACCGTTCGAGGGCGTCCATCGTCGCGCGGTCGTCGGTCCATTCGTCGGTGACGTTGACGATGCCGTCGGGCGAGATCTCGTTCAGCACGCTTTGGACGCCGGTGCGCTTCGCCAGCGGGGACAGGACGGACCACATGATGCGCAGGGCGATGAGCGTGTCGCGCCCGAAATAGGACAGGAAGTTCCACGAGCCCGCCAGGAATTTTTCCCGGTAGGACAGAAACTCGAAATTGCGGATCGCCTGCGCGAAATGCGGATCCTGCGCGGCCAGTTCCCGGCCGCGGTCGTTCACCAGTTCGGCGAACGGCATGGGCGCGAGCGGCGGAAAATCGGTCGAGGCGCGGACGATCAGGCGCAACGGGGCGCCGGCGGCCGCGCGCGGGCGCGAAAACCGGACGTGGCCGTCGGATGCGCGGACGTCCGTCGCACCGTCGCCGGCGAACTCCAGGCGATAGCGGTGGCGGCCGTCCAGCGCCCGCTTGGAGAACGTGGCCCGGCCGGAGCCGTCCAGGACGGGGCCGACGACGTGGCCGCGATCGGACAAATCCCGCAGGGAGAATCCCAGCCGGGTTTCGAACGCGGCAATCTCTCCGGACCGGAAGAGGTCTTTCAGTCGGTTTTCGTTCTTGCGGTCGGGATCGATGCCGAAGCGCGCCATGAGCGTGTGATGAAGCAGGATGGACGCCGTTGGAATGGAAATCTCGGCCTCGTTCGAAACCAGCGCGAACGCCACGCCGCGTTGTCCATCCGCGTCGGCGAAGGGATGGAGTTTGCCTTCCAGCGTCCAGCCGGCGGGTTGCGCGGTTTCGAAGCACAGCGCCGCTTTTCCGGCCGGCATGGCCACCACCACGCGGCGGCTCGCCGCGCCGACGGGAATCTGCACGTGCGCGGCGACTTGGGTTTGGACGTCTCGCACCAGGACGTTTTCAAAGTCGCCCTCCAACTTGCGGATCGACAACATGGACATGGCATATCCCTTCTGCGCGCCGTCGCCGGCCGGTTTTCCGTTCCCGTTCGGATCGCTCCCGCCGCCCCGTTGAAACGCTTTAGCAATCCGTCGCGAAGAGCCGCGGCAGGGGCAAAGGGAGTCCGATGGGAGAACAGGATAGGGTTTGGCCGGGCCGCGGTCAACCGTCGAGGCGCAGGCGGCGCCCAACCGCATGGAGGGTCAAAGGGCTTCGGCGACGAGGGAGAAGGGGCCGGCCCAGGCGATGCGGGCGCGGATCAGGTCGCCGGGCTGGGCGGCGGAGCCATCGACGAAGACGGGCTTGTAGTCGGGCGTGCGGCCGTGGCGCCGGCCGTTTTTTTCGATGGATTCGACGAGAAGTTCGACGGTCTGGCCGCGAAGCGGCGCGTTTTTTTCCGCGAGCCGCGCGCGGAGTTGGGCTTCCATGGCGACGCGGCGACGTTCTTTTTCGGCTTCGGGCACGTCGTCGGGCAGGTGGCGGGCGGAATAGGTGAGCGGGCGGGGGGAATACTTGGCGATGCGGATCATGTCGGGGTCCACGCGGCGCATGAGGGCCATGCTTTCCTCGAATTGCGCGGCGGTTTCACCGGGGAAGCCGACGATGACGTCGGTGGAGAGGCCCACGTGGGGGAGCGCGGCGCGCACCCGGGCGACGAGCGCTTCGTACTCGGCGACGGTATAGCCGCGGCGCATCGCGGCGAGCACGGCGTCGGAGCCCGCCTGCACGGGAATCTCGAAGTAGGGGCACAGGCCCGGCACCGTGGCGACGGCGGCGATCAGGTCGGCGGAGATCCATTTTGGATGGCTGGTGAGGAAGCGCACGCGGACGATGCCCGGCACGGCGGCGACGTGGCGGAGAAGTGCGGGCAGGTGGATCTCGCCGGGGCGATCGAGACCGTAGCGATCGACGATCTGGCCGAGCAGGATGATTTCGCGCACGCCGCGTGCGGCGAGGCCGGCGACCTCGGCGAGAATTTCGGCGGACGGCCGCGAGCGTTCGCCGCCGCGGCGATAGGGAATGACGCAGTAGGTGCAGGCGTGCGAGCAGCCAAGCACGACGGGCACGTGGGCGACGACGGCGCGGCCGGTCTGGGAGTCGGGCAAAGGCGGCGGCAGATCGTCGCTGCTTTCGGCGGGCGCGGCGGCGCCGCGCCCGCGGAGAAACTCGCGCAGCGGACCGAGTTCGGACGGCGGCAGGAAAAGATCGACGAACGGAAAGCGTTCGCGGAAGCGCGCGAGTTCGCGCGGATTCTTGCCGACGAGGCAGCCCATGAGGACGACGACGCGCGCGGGATTCTGTCGCTTGAGTTCGGCGACGTAGGTCAGGCGCGAATGGATTTTGTCCTCGGCTTGCTGGCGAACGACGCAGGTGTTGAGCAGGAGCAGCGCCGCATCGCGGGCGTGGGGCACGGGGCGGAAACCGGCGGTTTCGAGGAGCGCGGCGGCGCGCAAGGCGTCGGCCTCGTTCATCTGGCACCCGATGGTCCAGAGGTTGTAGGTCGCAGGGGTCAAGGGGGCGGCCGCCGGCGGGAACGCAAGCGCCCGCGCCTAGCGTTTCTTCTTGGCCGGCGATTTGGCCTTGGCTTTGGCCTTGGGCGCCGCCTTGGTCTTGGGTGCGGCTTTGGCCGGGGCCTTTTTCGGAGCCGGCTTCGCGGGTTTCTGGGCGGCGGTCTTGGCGGCGGCTTTCGGCGGGGCCTTGGCGGAGCCCGGCGCCTTTTTCGAGGCGGGTGGCGCCGACGTCTCGTCGGCCGAATCGGGTTCGTCGTCGTTGAAGCCTTCGAGCAGGAGGAGATCCTTTTCTTCCTCGGACGGTTCGGCTTCCTCCTCGTCGTCGCCGAGGTCGGCCTGGGCGGCGCAATCCGAGCACAGGGCGGAATTCGGGAAGCAGGCGGCGCAGAATTCGATGCCGCACATGGTGCATTCGCGCAGGAAATCCTCGCCGTGAATGTCGCATCCGCTGCCGTAGCCGCCGAAGGGGCTGTATTCCTCGTCTTCCATGTTCATGTTCGCACCCGTGGGTCCCTGTGGCCGTCAAAATCCGGCGCGGTACGCCCGCGCATCTCATGTTCCTACTGTTCTCACGGGAATGGCCACCCGTCAAGAGGCGATTGCGCGATTTTCCGGGCGTCCCTTTTTTGTTTGCGGCGAAGCGGCGCATCGTGGAAAGTACGGAATCGCGCGGGTCGCGGACGTCATGAAGTCGGCATTCTGGAACAAGTTGATCGAACGGCTGGACAAGCTCGATCCGGGCAGCGTGCAGTCCCAGTTCTTGCGGCTGGCGGCGGAGCGGGGATTGCTGGAAACGATTTTCCACGCCTTGCGCGAGGGTATTCTGGTGTTGGACGCGGAGGGGCGCATCGTCTATGCCAACCGCGGCGCCTGCCGCCTGCTGGGCATGGACGAAACCGCGGCGATCGGCCAGCCCATGAGCCGCTGGCTGCGCGAGATCGAATGGCGGAGCCTGCTGCGGCTGGACGAAAAGGAATGGGCGCGCCTGGTCAGCCGCGAAATCGAGATTTCCTATCCCCAGCATCGGTTCCTCGCGCTCTACCTCGCGCCGCTCGAGAATCCGGCCGAT
This sequence comes from uncultured Verrucomicrobiota bacterium, assembly GCA_964436715.1. GTDB lineage: Bacteria > Verrucomicrobiota > Kiritimatiellia > CAIQIC01 > Lenti-01 > Lenti-01. Next base: position 6,641 of record CAYTEK010000114.1, read on the forward strand.
GGCCGGCTCGGCGCGGTGATGATTTTGCGCGACGTGACGCAGGAGCGCGACCACGCGGTGGAAATGGTCGAATCGGAGCGCCTGAACGCCATCCTGATGCTGGCGGCGGGCGTCGCGCACGAAATCGGCAACCCCCTGAACTCGCTTGGGATCCATTTGCAGCTCCTCGACCGAGAACTGCGCCGCCTGCCGGATGAGGCCGGCGCGCCGCTGCGGGAACTGCTGGACGTGGCGCAAGGGGAGATCCAGCGCCTCGACCAGATCCTGGCGCAGTTTTTGAAGGCCATCCGGCCGAGCCTGCCGAATTTCGAGCGCGCGGCGCTGCCGGCGATCGTTGCGGCGACGGTGGAAACGCTGGCCGCGGAAATCCACGACCGCAAGGTCGTGGTGGAAGTGGAACCGGCGGAAGACCTGCCGGCGGCGTGGGTGGATCCGGGCCAGGTGCGGCAGGCGTTCTTCAACGTGATCCGCAACGCCATTCAGGCGATGTCCGGCGGCGGCGTCCTGCGCATTTCGTTCGAGTCGTCCGACCGGCTGGTGGGCGCGGTCTTCCAGGACACGGGCCCCGGGATTCCGCCGGGCCAAATGGGCGATCTCTTCGAGCCTTTCCGCACCACGAAGGCCAACGGCCACGGCATGGGCCTGATGATCGTGCAGCGCATCGTGCGCGACCACGGCGGCACCGTGCTCGTGGACAGCCTGCCGAACGGCGCGCGGATCCAATTGAACTTCCAGCGCGACGACCAGCGCGTGCGGCTGCTGGCCGCGCCCGCGGCGGCGCCCGCCGCGGAGGCGACCCCGTGAGTTCCCGCCCCGTCATCCTGGTCGTGGACGACGAAAAGAACACGCGCGACGGCCTCGTGCGCGCCCTGCGCGGCGAGTACGCCGTGGCCGAGGCGGAAAACGGCCAGCGCGCGCTGGAATGGCTGGAAACGCACGCGGCGGACGTGGTGCTCACCGATTTGCGCATGCCGGGCATGGACGGCCTGACGCTGCTCTCGCGCCTGCTGGGACGCGATCCCAAGCCGATCCTGATCCTCCTGACGGCCTACGGCAACGTCGAGACTGCCGTGGAAGCGATGAAACGCGGCGCCTACGATTTTTTGGCGAAGCCGGTGAATCTCGATCGCCTCGATCTTCTGCTGCGGCGCGCGCTGGCGGAACGCCAGCTCGGCGCGGAAAACCGCCGGCTGCGGGAACAGCTCGACGCGAAGTACGGCTTCGAAAACATCGTCGGCGTCTCGCCGGCGATGCAGGAAGTGTTCGAAACGATCCGGCAGGCGGCGCCGACGCGCGCCACGGTGCTGATCCAGGGCGAAAGCGGCACGGGCAAGGAACTGGTGGCCCGCGCCCTGCACCAGTGCAGCCCGCGGCGCGACGGACCGTTCGTGCCCGTGCATTGCGCCTCCCTGTCGCCGACGCTGCTGGAAAGCGAGCTGTTCGGGCACGAGAAAGGCGCCTTCACCGGAGCGGTGGAACGGCGGCGCGGGCGGTTCGAGCTGGCCGACGGCGGCACCTTGTTCCTCGACGAAATCGGCGAAATCGACGCCGCGCTCCAGGTGAAAATCCTGCGCGTGCTCGAAGAACGCAAGTTCGAGCGCGTCGGCGGCACCGAAACCCTGCACGTGGACGTGCGCCTCGTCGCCGCCACGAACCGGGACCTGAAGCAGAAAGTGGCCGACGGCACCTTCCGCGAAGACCTGTTCTACCGGCTCTACGTCGTGAACCTGACCCTGCCGCCGCTGCGGGACCGCGACGGCGACGTCGTCCTGTTGGCGCAGCATTACCTGAAATCGCTGGCCGCGGAGAACGGCAAGCCGGGGCTGTCGCTGGCGCCCGAGGCGCTGGACGCCTTGGCGGCCTATCCGTGGCCGGGCAACGTGCGCGAGCTGCGCAACGTGATCGAGCGCATGGTGGTGCTGGGCGCGGGCCCCGTCCTGACGGCGCGCGACCTGCCGCCGGCGGCGCGCGCCGCCGCGGCCGCGCCGGCGCCGGCGACCACGCGGGCCGGCCGCGTCCTGCGCGACGCGGAGCGGCAGCTGATCCTCGAGGCCTTGCGCCGCCACAAGGACAACCGCACGAAGGCGGCGCAGGATCTCGGCATCAGCCGCCGGACGCTGCACCGGAAACTCAACGAATTCGGCTTGCGAACCCCCAGGGACGGCGAACAATAGGGAAGGGCGGAGCTCATGGCGCTACCATTCGAATCCAGCATGCAGAACCTCGTCTACCAAGTGGACCAGGGCGCCGGCCGCAAGGTCATCCACGCCGTCCTCTTTTCGCTGTTCGCGTTCGCGATGGCGGCGCTCTATACCTTTGCGAACTTCCAGGGTCTGCGCGATGCGCGCGCGATGGAGGAAGCCCAGCTGGCGCGCAACGTCGCGGAGCGCGGGCAATGGGTCACCCAATGCCTGCGGCCGTTCGAAATCGGACGCTTGGCGGAACGCGGGCGCGAAGCGGCCGCGCCGGCGGCGGTCCAGCCCGACCTGCGGCATCCGCCGCTGTGGCCCGTGGCGCTCGCGGCCGCGTTCAAGACGTTCGGCCTGCCGAAGCCCGGCGTGCCGACGACGGA
>CAYTEK010000115.1:0-9171 GCA_964436715.1 uncultured Verrucomicrobiota bacterium
GCGGGCGGCATCGGTCAGCCAGACGCCGTGGGAGCCCAGGAAGCTCTCGTTGAGCAGCCCCTCGGATTCGAACACCTCGACTGGCGTTTTGCCGGTGGCCTGTAGGCATTCGTCGGTTTCGCGCTTGGTTTCGGCCACGTGGGTTTGCACGACGAGATCGTGGGTTTCGGCGAAGTCGCGGCAGATGGCGCGCATTTCGGGGGAGGTGGTGTAGAGCGCGTGGATGCCGACGGACAATTCGATGCGGGCGGGGGAGGACCGGGCGAGGGCGAGATGTTCCTCGAGATCGCGGCGCAAGCCCGCGAGGGCCGGTTGGCCGGGAGGAATGATGTTGGGGTGGCTGAAATTGGCGCGGATGCCGCTTTCGTAGAACGCGCGCAGGCATTGGGGCGTCTGCCAGTACATGTCGAAAACGGCGGTGATGCCGGAGCGGATCATTTCCAGGCAGCCGAAGAGGGTTCCCCAGTAGACGTGGTCGGCGGTGAGGCGGCGTTCCATGGGCCAGATGATGTCGTTGAGCCAGGCATGGAGCGGGAGGCCGTCGCCGAGGCCGCGCATGAGGACCATGGCGGCATGGCAATGGACGTTGGCGAAAGACGGCAGGATGGCTTGGCCTTCGGCTTCCAGCATTTGCGTGGAAGGAGATAGGGAAAGAGGATCGATGGCCGGCTCGATGCGGGCAAAACGGCCGTTTTGGATGAGGATGTCCCGGAATTCGGCGCCCAAACGGGTTTTTTGAATGAGCAGGTCCATGGTGGCTGTCGAAATTAGCGGAATTTCGTTGAAAAACCAGCGAAAAGAAGCGGCATTCCGCGACAGTTTTTTTCCTACGAAACGAACGGGCGCCAGACGGACATGAAAAGGCGATTCCGGAACTGCACAAAACCTAAAATATCAATTCTTGTGGAGGCCTCGAACGACAGCGGGCGTCGGCGAGCTTGGCAAGCGGCCATGAATGTCGGCCTTCAGGCTATATAAATCAATTTCGGATTAGAACGGTTTTTCGCCTTGCAAGGTGCCGGAGAGGGAAGTACTTTCGATTCGAAAGTCGGAGAGGAAACCTGTGTCGCGGGCGGGTCTCCGGGCGGATGGAGGCAGCCGGATGGTTCCGGCGGCGGGAAGTCAACAGCGGCGACGGACACGATGAAAAACGACGGACATTGCAAAAAGGCGCGGGCGGCGCGGAGCGGAAATGTTTTCGCATGGCTGTTGGCGGCGGGACTGTGCCTTGTGGGATCCGTTCCGGCGCAGGCGCTGGTCGTGACGGTGGACTTGGGTTGGGGCTGGAATTCGACGTCGGACACGGATCTGGGGCAATTCGCCTTGCAGGAAGGTTCCATCGTGCAGATCGTCATGTTCAATTCGGCGACGGCCAGCCAGCCGGGCGACACAGCCGCCGGCAATTTCGACATCTTCGGGGATTACGTCGGCGATGGCCTCGTGGGCGCTCCCTACACGGACTCGGATCCCGACCACATTCCCGATCCGTTGTCCGACGGCAACACGATCTACGATCCGAATTCCGCGCCGGACGGCCATCTGATTGCCTACACCACCGAGATCGGTCCGGCCGTGGGCGACAACGCCAATGGCTGCGACTGGTACAATCTGGTGGCGCAGTTCCAAGTGCTGGGCACCTACGACAGCCTGTACATCCGCGTGTTTGGCACGTCGTCTTTTCCCGGCAACGGGACGGCTTTTGCCAGCTATTGGGGCATCAGCACAGTGCAATCCAACGGGGGCGTCATCGGCACGTGGTACGTGATGTACGACGACGTGACGGCGACCAACCACGTGAACTACTTCGAGGTCATTCCGGAGCCGGGAACGTTGGCCCTGTTTGCGCTGGGCGGATGGGGATTGTGGTTGGGACGTCGCCGGCGCGCTGCGCGCGGCTGAACGCGGGAATTTTCCAATTTCGAACGAACGTCGCGGCGAGCGGAGTGAATCGAGGGTAAAACGCTATTGCGGCCCAGGCGAAACGGGACGGCCGACGAGGATGCGGGACAGAACATGAAAACGAGATTCCACTTGAAGGCGTTGGGGTTGGCCGCGGGCTTGGTCTGGGCGTTCGTGCCGGCGGCGCACGCGCAGGTCATTTCCCTTTCCGTGGGCAACGTGGAACCGGTGACGAACGCGCTGGGCCGCCATTTGCCGGGGACGTGGGGAGATCCGGACAATTCGTGCCGGGTCGAGATCCGCCAGACTTGGACGGGTGGCCTCATCTTGGCGCCGTCGAACGATCCCGCCCAGATCGACGTCTACAACCCGCTGATCACGAATTCCTATCTCGGCCACGGGGTGATCGGCAGCGATCCCGGCCTGTATTCCGAGACCTTCGAGGATCGCAGCGTCTTGGCCACGAACCAGACCTACTACGCGCGGGTGTTCGACCGGCCCAATCCGGCCGCGGCGATCTACTACGCCGACACGTTGCCGTTCAGCGGGCCGCCCGAGCACGTCAGCAGCCTCAATCCGGAATTCGGCAACCTGCGCCTGGCGAGCGGAGCGGAAGACGTGGACACGGACGGCGACGGCATTCCGGACGCGCTGGAAGACGACATGGGCACGAGTTCGTCCCAGTGGGACACGGACGGCGACGGGATCGACGACTACTTCGAGGCGACGCACGACCAGCTGCTGAGCCCGACCGAACCGGACCTCGATCTGCGCATCTTGGCGCCGGCCTTCGCCGGCGACGCGCACCGGGTGGATTGGGGCGCGAAGGAAGGCGTGAGCTATCGGCTGGAATACACGGACGCCCTGCCGTTCGAGGACCTCTACACCGTGCCGTTCTGGAGCGGCCAGGCCACGAATAGCCGGCCGACGATCGACGTCGAATCCGTGGTGACGAACGACGAGCCGGTCAAGGGCTTCTTCCGCGTGTTCGCGGTGCCGTGATTTTGGGATGCATTTGGGCGAAGGCGATCCAGGGGCCCCGGGCCCTTTCAACGATGAGGATGGAAAGTCGATGAACACGAACGGAACGCAGGCGGGTCGGACCGCCGGGAGATGGGTGCTGGCCGCTTGGGCGCTGGGGTGCGTCTGGACGGCGGCCGCACGCGGAGCCGTCGAGACGTGGAAGGATTCGAGCACGTCGGGCTATTGGGCCGATTCCAGCGAAAACCGCTGGTACCGGTTCGACGACGGCTGGGACGTGCGCCGGCCCGACTTGGCCACCGGCCAATGGAACTACGACGGCACCAAGAGCGCGAACGTCATCGTGTTCGCGAACGGCGTGCAGGCGACCATGACCGTCAACAACCTCGGCGGGGCGGAATACCAGGTGAACCAGCTGTGGTTCAGCAACAGCACCTCGCGCACGATCGGCCAGACCGACGGCAGCTATCTGAAGCTGTCGGGCAGTTCGGCGAAGATCGAATCCGCCTCGGGCAGCGGCACGGGCACCTACACCTTCAACGTGGCGCTGCTGCTGGCGGCCACCACCGAGCTGAATCCGGTCGCCGGCAATCTGGTTTTCAACGGCGCCATCACCAACGGCGGCTATTGGATCAACGTCTACGGCACCGGCCAGAAGACGCTGACGCTCGGCGGCGTGCTGTCGGGCAGCGGCGGCGTGGCGGTGAAGCAGGACAGCCTCGTGGCGCTGACGAACAACAACGCTTTCACCGGCGCGATCTGGGTGGAAAAAGGCACGCTGCAGGCCGGCACCCACACGAACGCCATCGGCCAGAGCGGCATCGTGAACGTGGGCACGAACGCGACGCTGGACCTGCAATACGGCGCGGCGTCCGTGCGGCCGGCGGCGCTGAACCTGTACGGCACGGGCACCAATGCGTCCTGGGGCGCGTTGCGCAAGTCCACCTCGGGCGCGACGGATTGGCGCGGCGCCGTGACGCTCGGCGCCGACGCGCGCATGGCGCTGCCCAGCGGCGGGTTCAACCTGTACGGCAACGTCGTCGCCGGCGGCTACACGCTCTACGTGACCAACGCGTCCACCTTCACGATGCAGAGCGGCGGCACGATGTCCGGCACGAAGACGACGGGGGACGGCGCGTTGCGCAAGAGCGGCAGCGGCACGTTCATCCTGCGTCCGGCGTCCGGCCTGACGGGGTCGATTTTCGTGGACCAAGGCGAACTCCGGCAGTCCGACGACAATTCCAGCACGCTGCCGTCCGGCGGCCTGCTGGTGATGTCCAACGGCACGACCTACAGCTCGTCCGGCACGGGCGGGCGCACGATCGCCAAGGCGGCGCGGCTCGACGGCAACGTCACGCTGGCGTCGTCCGCCTCCTATCTGGGCCCCCTGACTTTTTCGGGCAACGTGGACCTGAACGCCGCCCAGCGCACGCTGACGATGAGCTACACCAACACCATCAGCGGCGTCGTGTCCAACGGCGGACTGACGAAGGCGGGTTCGGGGCTGCTGATCCTGACCGGCGAGAACACGTATGCGCTGGGCACGCTGATCAGCGCAGGCGTGCTGCAGGTCGGCAACAACGGGACGGCGGGCACGCTGCCGGGCAACGTCACGAACAATTCGGCGCTGGCGTTCTACCGTTCGGACGCCACCACCTTCGGCGGCGTCATCAGCGGCACCGGCGCGCTGACGAACCGGGCGGGCACGCTGACGCTGTCGGGCACGAGCACCTACTCCGGCAACACGGTGGTTTCCGCGGGCACGCTGCTGGTCAGCGGCTCCATCGGCAGTTCGGCGGGCGTGGCGGTGAGCGGCGGGGCGACCTTGGCGGGCGCCGGCACGGTGGGGGCCGTGACGATGGCCAGCGGCGCGACCATCAGCCCCGGCAACACCGCGGGCGTCGCCGGCACGCTGACGGTGAACGGCGCGGCCACGCTGGTCGGCACCAACGTCTGCGACATCACCGGCACCGGCGGCACGGATTGCGACAAGATCGCCGCTTCGGGCGCCGTGACGGCGAGTTCGACGCTGACGATCAACCTGCCGACCTCGGCGCCGGCCGGATTCAGCGAGTCGAGCGCGTACACGTGGACGATCATGAGCGGCAGCTCGGCCAACGCGGCGAACATGGCGATCGGCACCAAATGGACGACCAGCGGGACCTTGGCCGTTTCGGCCAGCGGCAACACGATCGTCGTCACCCACACGCCGTCGGCGCCGGCGGCGCCGCCCGGGCTGTCCGCGGCGGCCGGCCCGCGCACGGCGCAGGGGGCGCGGATTGCGGCCCGTATCGTACATGCGGTTTAAGGGTTTGGGCGGGGCGAAGGGCGGGTGCGGCCCGATGAAGGAGACGAAGCCGAAGTAGGGCTTGCCGTCCGAGACGCGGATCTGCTCGATGGCCCGCTCGGCGGCCCATCGCTCGACGGTGGCTTCGGCGGGCATGGGGCTCATCTGCGGCATGTAGTACATTTCGGTGCGTTCGCCCATCAGCCCTTCGACGAAATCGTAGGCGGGGTGGTGAGTGCGTATCCACGCGGCATAGGCGTCGCGGCGGCGCTGCTCCGGCATGCTGTACAACTCTTCACTATGTAAGTGAATGTCGTAGCCGAGGTCTTCATCCCAGGGCAGCGTGTGAAACTTGCCGATGCCGAAGGTGCGGTACCCAAGGCCGCGCATCGTCTCGGCCAGGTATGGGCCGCACCGCCCGGTCATGGTTTCAGCCTGCCCCGCGACAGGCTGCGGGCGCGCGTTCGAGAAGACAGCCGTGGTGGGCGGCTCGCAGCCGGTACGAATCGTGTACCGCGCGGGCACGCAGACCGGGCAAGGCGAATATGCGTTAGTGAAGGTCACACCACGCGCGGTGAGGCGGTCCAGGTTCGGCGTGTAAATGTGCGGGTTGCCCAGCGCGGCGATCGTGTCGAACCGCTGCTGATCGGTCATCAGAAACAGGACGTTCGGCTGACGGGCGGAAGCGCGTGCGACGGAGCGCGCCGCCACTTCCGCCGGAATGAGACGCAACAGATCGCGCCGGTTCATGGGTCACCTCTTTTCTGCTTGCCAGGAATGTGTAACCAGGTAGACGGCGAAGCTGCCCAGCCAATGGCCGCCTTCGTAATGCTCGCCGGTAACAGCCTTCAACCCTGTTTCGCGGTGCCGGGCAGCGAGCCGCGCGATGGCGGCGTGCCGCGGGTGCTTCGTGCCGAGCGACGCGGCGATCGCTTCGAGCATCCAGGCACGGCTCAAGTTCAATCCGTCAAGATGCGCCAGCTTGCCGTCGCTCGGATCGGTCACGACGGCGGGCGTGAGCAGGATGCGCGGGAGGAACGCATCGAACCAGCGGGCGAATTCGCCCTGGACCAGCACACGGCGCACAGCGTCGGCTTCGGCAAGGCATGGAGAAAGGAAATCCTCGCCCGAGGGCTCATAGCTCACGGGGCAGGCACGGTCGGCCAGGTAGAACGCACGGATGCGCTGTTCCACAAGGCGCTCGAACTGGCGGTCGCCGGCCACGCGCGCGTAATCCAGAAGGAGACCCAACGCGAAGGCGGTCTGCGAATGCTCGCCGGCGCGCACCGGGTGCGAGAGCTTGGGTAGCCACGTGCTCAGGCGCCCGACCGCGGCTCGCTCCAGGGGACGCAGAGTATCGCTCCAGCGCTTGGCGTCCGGATCGCGCCAGGTGCGCAATTCGGCGGCAAGCTTCAACAGCCAGGCCAGGCCGTAAGGGCGTTCAAAGCTCTCCCGCCCTTTGCCGCCTAAATACTCGGCTTCGCTCGCAAGGTTCGCCGGCGTGAGACTACGGTCCAGCGCGGTGCGGGCCGGTGCGGCGAAGTCCGCCTCCGGCCAGGTGCGGATGGCGCGAGCAAGCAGCCAGTGGCCGTGGACGGAGGAGTGCCAGTCGAAGCACCCGCAAAAGGCCGGCGTGAGTTCGCGCGGCGGGCGCGCGTCGGCGTCCGAATTCATCACGTGCGCGATCTTGTTGGGATACTCGCGCCCCACGCAATCGAGCGCAAGCCTCACGAAGCGCGAGGCGGAGCCGGCGTCAAAGACTGTCTGCGCCTCGATCGCGCCGGCGGCCAGCGCCGCCAGCAGGGCGAACCGGAACATGTGTCCATGCTAACAGCAGACAGGCGAAACCGCCCGTCCCACGCCGGCCTAACGGATCGAGGCGCGCGTGGCGACCTGGAAATCCTCCATCAGGCCGTAAGCTTCGAGGTCGTAACTCGCGCCCGCAGGCGTGGTTTCCGGCGCATTGCGGAAGCTGCCCGGACCGGTCAAGCCGCGGTTGATCTTGCCATGATGAGGACCGAGCAGGTTCTTCAGCGAACCATAAACCACCACCTCGATGCGGTTAGAGCCCGCGCGGACGTACTTGGTCACATCGAGCTCGTAGGGCTGCCAGCCGATCACCCCGGCGCTCTTTCCGTTCACGCGCACTTCGGCGGCTGTACCGTTCCACTTGCCGAGCTGCACCAGAACCTGTGCGGGAACCTTGGCGAAGCTGTAGTTGGCGCCGTAAGAAACCGTATGGGAATAGAACGGCAGGCGCTGTTCCTTCCAGACGCCGGTCTTGAGCGGAGCCGCAGGCACAAGACGCCAACCGATAGCCTGCGCTTCGACGCCGAAATCGCCGGTAAGGTAGATCGGCTCGATTTCGTTGTGCACGGACATGGGCGAAGCCTCGATGGTGATGGAGTTGGCCCCCTCGACCACCAGCGCGCCGATGTCGTAGACACCGAAATCGCGGTCCAGCCACCACTCGCCGGGACGCGCCGAGACGGGCTTCCCGTTCACGGTCACCTTCCATAGCCTGGGCCTTTCGACGACGGCGCGCAGCGTGGCGCGGTTAACAGGACCGGAGACCTGAAAGTGGTAGGTGGCTTCAAAGCCGGACCCCGCCGGGAAGTGGTTCCTGTCGAGGATGTCGGTCTTGTACTGCACGGCGGCGTCCCAAGGGTTGGCTTCGAAGCCGTAATGGTTGAAGACCTTCTTGGCGGCCGCGAAATAATACATGTCCTTGGTGACGGTTCCTGCGAGTTTCAGATCGCAATAGTCGATCGTTAGCGTATTGGGCGCGAGGCGTTTCACGGCAACAGGGCCGGCGGCGCGCACCGGGGTGGCGGCGGGCGGCTCGGGCTTCGGAGCCGCTACGGCGCCGGAATTCCCTGCGATCAACAACAGGCTGCCGGCGGGCGCGAGGTCGAACGACACTGTAAGCTCCGCACCGGCGGCCTTGGCCGGATACGGCGTGATGGCGCCCGTAGCCGGATCCAGCCGCTTGAGCGATGCGCCCTTGGCTTTGAACGTCCCAACAGCCTTCTGCTCCAGGCTCGAATTCACCAGGTAGATGAGCTGGCCGTCGTCGAGCTGGCGGCGCTGATGGAAGAGCTTGCCGCCGGAGGCTGCGTTCCAATCAATGCTGAAATCGCGCTCGGCGAGCAACTGCTTTGCGCTCGCGTCCTCGATCGAATTCGCACGCAGCCACCGTTCGGAATTGGCCGCCGCAAACCTCGTGATGCGATCGCTTGCGGCGCCATCGATGCGCGTCGGGGCGTCCACGAAACTGAGTACGGTTCCGCCGCCCGCGACGTAGGTCTCAATCAGCTTCATGGTCGGCGAATCAAGGTTCTCCGTGCCCGGAGGCAGGATGACCAGGTCGTAGGCGCGGCGTCCGACGGTGAGCTTGCCGCCGCTCGCCGAGCCGTTGTCCTTCATGATGTTTTCCGAGCCTAGGTCGTATTCGATCTGCGCGGTTTCCAGGCGATTGAGGAAATCCTGGAAAGCGTTGCCGACGGCCATCATCTTCGCACTACGCTCAGCGAAGGACGGATACAACCATGCCGAGGTGGTCGGCTCGATAACTAGGATGCGGTTACGCTGTTCGCCGCTCGCCAGAGCCAGCGACAGGCGCGCAAAGTAATTCGCCTGTGTGTGATAGAGCGGCCACCACGGCGTGTGATAGCTGAACGATTGCGGATAGTCATGCTTACGCGTGCCCGCCATGGTTCCGAAGGAAAGGTGCTGGTTCATCAGGTTCACGCCCAGCACGTACTCCCATTCCCCCAGGCGCTTCATGTCCTCGAAGCGCAACTCCCAGCCCGCACCGCCGTAAGTTTCACTGAGAGTGCGGCGGCGGCCCATCTGATTGGCTGCGCTCGCAAGCTCTTTGACGGCGCGCACGTTGCCGAACTGGGCGTTGACGCCTTCATTGAATTGATTGAAGAGCATGTCGATGGCAGGCACCTGGTGCCAGGCGTACATGGCCATGTTGTCGGGGCCGTCGTTGGGGCTGG
>CAYTEK010000116.1:0-9089 GCA_964436715.1 uncultured Verrucomicrobiota bacterium
TAGACAAACAGATCCAGAGTCTGTTGTGCTACCGTTACACCATCGGGCAGATGGACAGAAACGCGGAAGAAGGTACTTTTTTTGGAACTGAAGTCAAGTCCGGGCGCAATGGGCGTTCCGGCGGACGGAAAACGACGATTTCATGAGCGAATTCCAAAAGGACAACGTCGCCTTGATGTGCGACATCGGCGAGCTGGTCGGCTTGTTCGATTTCGAGGCCGGTTTGGATGCCTTTCTGGCGAAGGCGGGTTCCACCGTGGCGTGGCACATGCGGGCGGCGGTGTGCTCCATCTATCTCTACGAGTCGGAAACCCAGGAACTGGTGCTGCGGGCCAACCAAGGCCTGAATCAGGAAATGGTCGGACGGCTGCGACTGAAGATCGGCGAAGGCATCGCCGGCATGACCCTGAAGGACATGCGGCCGATCTGCGAAGCCAAGGCGACGGACAATCCGCACTACAAGCACGTTCCCGGCAGCCGCGAGGAGCGCTTCGTGTCGTTCCTCGCCGTGCCGATCCTGCGGAAAATGAATCCGGTCGGCGTGATCGCCGTCCAGGATCCCCAGTGGAACTATTTCACCCCGAACGACGTCCAGGCCCTGCAGGTCATCGCCTCCCAGCTGGCGGGCGTCATCGAAAACGCCTATCTGCTGTTGCGGATGCGGGAAGCCAGTCCGGCGCAGGTCCCGGCGTCCCCGCCCGCGCCGGATGAATTCGGTCCGGGCACCCATTTCGTCCGCGGCCAAGGCGCGTCCGACGTGATGGGCATGGGTCTGTCCGCGCGCATCGGCGAATATCTGCTGCAGGAACAGGAAGGCGATTCCTGTCCCGTGGGATTGACGGAAGCCGATTTCGATCGGGCGGTGGAAAAAACCGAAAAGCAGCTCTTGGAACTGCAGCGCCGGCTGGAGGACAAGATCCAGGATGCGGCCTCGATGATTTTCGGCGCCCACGTCCTGATGCTCAAGGACGATGCGTTTTCCGGCGAAATCCGCGCCGCCATCCGCGTCGGGAAGAATCCCTGGGAAGCCATCTTGGACGAAGTGCGGCGCTACGCGGATCTGTTCGCCAACAGTCCGAATCCGACCTTGCGCGAGAAGGTGCTCGACGTGAAGGACCTGGGCCACCGGCTGCTCCACAATCTTTCCGCGCCCGCCCTGCGCAGCTCGAGTCCGGACTACGCCGGCCAGATCATCATCGCGGAAGAAATGCTGCCTTCGGACATCCTGAAGCTGTCCGCGGAAGGCGTGGCGGGCCTGGTGCTGCTGGGCGGCGGCCAGCATTCCCACGTGGCGATCCTCGCCAAGGCGCTGCGGATTCCGTTGGTCGTCGCCTCCGACAAGCGCCTGCTGCATTTGCCGGAAAAGACGCCGCTGCTGTTGGACGCCAAGGAAGGGCACGTCATCGTGCGGCCGGGGCCCGAGGCCATCCAGACGATGAAGGACCTGATTCGGTCCCTGGCCGATTCGGAACGCCTGGCCGGACAGGTCAAGCCCGAGACGCGGACGAAGGACGGCACGGAAATCCACCTCCACGCCAATCTCAACCTGATGAGCGAGCTGGACGTCGCCCTGCGGGTGAAGGCGCAGGGGATCGGGCTCTATCGGACCGAATTCCCCTTCATCGTGCGCAGCACGTTTCCGACCGAGGAAGAACAATATCTGGTCTACCGGCGCGTGCTGGAAAAAATGCGGGGCGAAACGGTCGTGTTCCGCACGCTGGACGTCGGCGGCGACAAGGTGCTCTCGTATTTCCAGGTCGGGCAGGAGAACAATCCGTTCCTCGGCTTGCGGGCCCTGCGCTTTTCGCTGAAGAATCCGGCGATCTTCAAGCAGCAGCTGCGGGCCCTGTTGCGGGCGGCGCATGGCTATCCCCAGGCCAAGCTCATGTTTCCGATGGTGGCGTCGGTGGATGAATTCCTCGCGGCGCGGGATCTCGTGCGCACCTGCCAGCAGGAACTGGCGCGGGAAGGCGTGCCCAGCCGCATTCCCGATCTGGGCATGATGATCGAGCTGCCGTCGGCCGTGCCGATGATGCCCGAATTGGCGGCGGCGGCGGATTTCCTGAGCATCGGCAGCAACGACTTCATCCAATACCTGCTGGCCGTGGATCGCACGAACGACGAAGTGGCCAACTGGTTCATGCCCCATCATCCCGCCGTGCTCCGCAGCCTGAACGCCATCGTCCAGGCGGCGCTGTCGGCCGGCAAACCCATTTCCCTCTGCGGCAACATGGGCTCGGATCAGCGCATGCTGCCGTTCCTGCTCGGGATCGGCTTGCGGCATCTCAGCATGGACTCGATGGAAATTCCCGCGGTGCAGCGGCGGATCGAAGCGATCGATCTGGCCACGGCGCGCGCCCAGGCGGCCCAGATGCTGGCGTTCGGGCGGATCCAGGAAGTGGCCGATTACCTGAAATCCCTCGATTCGCAAGGTTGAGGCGGCGGGCGGCATGGACACGCTGCTCCACGGAGTCGTCGGCGCGGCGTTGTGCAGTCGGACGGGTTTGGCCGGCGGGCGGCGCGGACCGGTGGACGCGCAAGGCCGCCGCGCGTTTTTCGATTGGACGCTGTGGGCCGCGTTCTTCTTCGGCATCTTTCCCGATCTGGCCTCGTTGGGCATCCACTTCATGCTGGATGCGTTCAGCGGCAACGGCGTGCGCTGGCACGGGATTCCCGGCTTCGTGTTTTTCCTCTACGACGTCACCCACAGCCTGCTGGGCATCGCCGTCTGCTACGGCCTCCTGGTGGCGTGGAAGCGCGCCTTGTGGCTGCCGGCGCTGGCCTGGCCGCTCCACGTGCTGACGGACGTGCCCACCCACGGCGACGGACGTTTCATCACGCCCATCTTCTGGCCGTTTTCCGACTGGGGCTTCGCGGGCTGGAGCTGGTGGCTGCATCCGCCGCTGTTCTACGGCGGGTGGTTCGTTGCCGGCGCGTTGTGGCTGGTCGTGGTCGCCTTGCGCCTGTCGCGGAGGAAAACGTGAATTTCCTGGAACTGGTCCGGCGTCGGCAAAGCACGCGCAAATACCAGCCCGGCCGCCGGATTCCGCGTGAAATCCTGGAGCGTTGCCTCGAGGCCGCGCGGCTGGCCCCCTCCGCGTGCAACTCGCAGCCGTGGTCGTTCGTGGTGGTGGACGATCCGGAGCAGGTCCGCGCGCTGGCGGCGGCCGCGTGCGGGCATGCGCCCTACGGCATGAACCAGTTCGCCCTGGACGCGTCCGCGCTCGTCGCCGTGGTCACCGAAAAGATGAAGCTGGCGGCCCGCCTCGGCGCGCACTTCCGCGGCGTGCAGTACAGCCTCGTCGATCTGGGCATCGCCGGCGAACACCTCGTGCTGCAGGCCGCGGTAGACGGCGTTGCCAGCTGCTGGCTGGGCTGGTTCGACGAACGCGCCGTCAAGCAGACGCTCGGCATTCCGCGCGCCAAGAAAGTGGAGCTGCTGCTCTGCCTCGGTTACGCCGCCGACGAAGCCGTCCGCCCCAAGAACCGCAAACCCCTCGCTGAAATCCGAAAGTATGGCTGAAACCGCATGCGCTCAGCGCCGCCGCCGCCGCCACAGCGCGAGCGCGCCGAGGGCCAGCAGGGCGCCGGTGGCCGGTTCGGGAATCGCCAGGCCCGCTCCCGGCGAAGCGACGTCGGGATTGCCGCCGGCCGACGCCGTCGCTTGGAACGCTCCGTTTTCGCCGTTGACGCTCAGGCCGAGAGCGTTGCCGGCCGAATCCCACTCGAAGGAATAGCCGGCCGTGGCCGCGCCGAAAACGACGGAAGTCAATTCGACCAAGGACGCGTCGTACAGATGGATTTCATCTCCGGTGGAGCCGAAATTCTGGAATTCGGTGTTGCCGAGATTGACGACCTGCACGGAAGCCGAGATGCCCCAGAGATCCCGCCACGCCTGTTCCGCGCCGATGGTTTCCTGGCAGACGATCAGATAGGTTCCGGCGGCGAGCGTCGCGCCGTTGAAATCCGCCGATCCCGCGGTGGCGGAATTGTCGTCCCAGGAATATCCCGTCAAATCGACGGCGGAGGTTCCCGAATTGTACAGCTCCCACCAATCGCCGTTGGCGGCGGAATTGGTGTGGCTGCTGGACGACATGACTTCCGTGACCACCAGATCGGCCCTGGCCACCACTCCGAGACACAAGGCGAACCCCAACATCCAACCTTTCATGGCGACTCCTTTCGACGAATTTTCATCGATCGTCGAATCCAAGGGTAGTCCGCGGGTGTCCCCAAAAGAAGCGAAATATCGCGGGTAAACCGTTTATTTTCTTCATTTCGGCTTCATGTTCGCGCGCGAAAAAGGCGAACGATGACGCGGGCGGACGCCGTCAGGCGCGCGGCAGAAAGTGGCTTGCGAAGGCGGCGAAATCGGGGCAGACGAGATCGGGTTTTTCGGCGCCGGGGTGGCCGATGCCGCTTTCGAGGTAGATGGATTTCACGCCGGCGCGACGGGCGGCTTCGAGATCGGTGTGGTGGTCGCCGACCATCCAGGTGGTGGCCGGGCCGTGGCCGGCGCGCTGCATCGCGATTTGCAGGGGGCGGGGGGGGGGGCGCGCGCGGTCCCGGCGCCGCGCGCCCCCCCCCCCCTTGAGTTCAGCGGGGTCGCCGCCGCCGAGGAGCGCGGCGAAGAGCGGCGTCCAGCCAAAATGGTCGAAGAGGCGCCGCGCGAGCGGACCGGGCTTGTTGGTGACGAGCGCGAGGTCGTGGCCGGCGGCGCGCAGCGCGCGCAGGCCGGCATCCACGCCGGGGTAGGCGGTGGTGCGGTCGGTCAGGTGTGCGGCGTAGGCGGCGGAGATTTCCCGCGCGGCGAGGTCGGGATCGACGGCCGCGCCTTCGAGGGCGCGCGCGGCCAGGACGCGGATGCCGTCGCCGACGTAGGCCGTCACCGTGTCGAGCGGCAAGGGCGGCAGGCCGTGGAGCGCGCGCATGGCATTCGTGGCCGCGGCGAGGTCGGCGCGCGAATCGATCAGCGTGCCGTCGAGGTCGAACAGGAAAAGCTGGGGCGCGGCGTTCAAGATGGCGGCGAGATCAGGGCGGCGGCGGTGTCGGGCAGGAGGCGGACGTCGTCGAGTGCGCCGGGCCAGAACGGATCGAAGATGAACCACTGGCAGGGATCGCGGGCGATGGTGTCTTCCATGATGCGCACGACGCGCGCCTGGATTTCTTCTTCGGTCGGCACCTGCGCGGGATCGATGGGCGGATGGAGGCGCAGGATGAAGGTGTCGTCGGGGGCGCGCGTCACGAAGCCGAGATAGAGCGGCGCGCCGGTGCGGTGGGCGAACCAGGCCGCGCCGCGCGGCAGCGACACCTCCCGGCCGAAGAATTTCCAAGGCCGGCCGTTGCCGGTGAAATCGCGGTCGCCGACGAGCGCGACGGTTTCGCCGCGCTTGAGGGCCTTGACGACGCCGACGCCGGCGTGGGCGAGGGGAATGACTTTCAGGCCGCGCTGCTCGCGAAAAAAATGGAAGATGCGTTCGAGGGCGGGCGAAGGCACGGGCCGGACGACGGCATGGAGGGGAATGCCCATGGAGGCGATGAAGGCGCCGCCGAGTTCCCAGTTGCCGACGTGGGCGGTGAGCAGGATGGCGCCGCGCGGCGAACGGCGGATCGCCTCGAGCTGCTCGAGGCCCTGGATGCTGACGTGATCGCGGACGCCTTCGGGCGTCAGTTTGCGATAGCGGATGAAGTCGGCGAGATACTTGCCGAAGTACTGGAACGTCTTGCGGGCGCAGCCGTCGAGCAGGCGGCGGGAAGGCAGCAGGCCTTGATGCTCGTAGACGACGCGGAGATTCTCGCGGACGGCGCGGCGGCCGCGGCGATTCAGGAAATAGAACAGGTCGCAGATGCGCAGGCCGAGCCAATAGGCGACCGGCAAAGGTAGGAGCCGGATGAAAAAGGCCACGCCGCGGTAGAACCAGTAGATCACGGCGCGGGCTCCTCCTCGGGCGGCAGATGGGCGAGGACGGCCTGGGCGACGTCGCGCGCGGCTTCGGGCTTGCCGAGCGCCCGGGCGCGGGCGGCCATCATGTCGAGCAGCGAAACGTGGGTGAGCAGGGACGCGACGACGGCCGGCAAGTCGCGGTCGCGGTCGAGATGGATGGCGGCGCCGTGGCGCACGAGCATTTCGGTGTTGCCCCGTTCCTGGCCCGGCAGCGGCCGGATGATCAGCATCGGCGTGCCCGAGGCCATCGCTTCGGCGGACGTCAGGCCGCCGGGCTTGCCGATGAGCAGGCTGGCGCGGCGCATGAGGGCCATGGCGTCCTTGACGTAGCCGCGGATGCGGATGGGGTGCCGGAACTTGTGCCGCGCGGCCAGCAGTTGCCGCCGCAGGCGCCGGTTGGTGCCGGTGACGACGTCGATGGTGAAATCGGCGGCGGCGCGATCGAGCTGGCGGATGGTGGCGAAGCGCGCGCCGAGGCCGCGCGAGCCGCCCATCACGAGGATGCGCCGGCCGTCGGTGCGCGACACGGTTTTGCCGCGCGCGGCCAGCACGTCGGCTTGGATCGGAATGCCGAACGTGGCGATGCGGTCCGCCGGCGTGCCGAGGATCATGAGGCGTTGCACGGCGGTTTCGGTGGGGACGACGTAGCGGATGCGCTCGTCGGGCGGCACGTGCCAAAACCGGTGCGGGAGGAAATCGGTGACGACGCCCCACAAGGGGATGGGCTTGCCCTGGCGCCGGGCGTAGGCGGACAGGACGGCGAAGGGGTGCGCCTGCGTGCAGACGATGGCGTCGGGCTGGAACGCCTCCATCAGGATGCGGAGCTTGAGGCTGTTGCCGCGCTGCACGAGCGGTCGGATCCACCGGGTGAGCCAGTCGAACCAGAAGTTGTCGTAGAGCGCCTCCCACAATTCCGGCGTGCGGCGGATCGTGGACATGTAGACGTATTGGACGACGGCGCTCCAGGTGGGATGCGTCGTTTCGAGCAGATCGAGGCAGCGGGTTTCCGCCATGGGATTCAGCTTTTTGATCTGCGCCTCGATGGCGCGGGCGGCGGCGTGATGGCCGCTGTTGCGGACGAGGTAGCAGATTAGGATGCGGGGCGGCGGGCGGATCACGAGGCGCCTCCGCTGGCCAGCAGTTCTTCGGCGTGATACGACGAGCGCACGTGGGGGGCGGCGGCGACGCACGCGAAGCCCAGCGCCAAAGCGTCGTCGCGCCAGCGGTCGAATTCGGCCGGCGGCACGAAGCGCGCGACGGGATGATGCGCCGCGGACGGGGCCAGATACTGGCCCAGGGTCAGCAGCGCGACGCCGGCGGCGAGCAGATCGCGCAGCGTCGCGGCGATTTCATCGTCGGTTTCGCCCAGGCCGAGCATGAGGCCGGATTTGACGCGAGCCGCGCCTTGTGCGGCCTGCGCCAGCACGGCGAGGGAGCGACGGTAGTCTGCCTGCGGCCGGACCGCGGGATGCAGGCGCTCGACGGTTTCCAGGTTGTGGTTGAAGATGTCGGGCCGGGCCGCCAGCACGACGGCCGCGGCGGTCCGGTCGCCCTGGAAATCCGGCACGAGCACTTCGACGGAGGCCGCCGGAATCCGCGCGCGGATGGCATGGACGACGGCCGCGAAATGCGCCGCGCCGCCGTCGGGCAGGTCGTCGCGGGTGACCGAGGTCACGACGACGTGGCGCAGGCCGAGGGCGGCGGCGGCTTCGGCCAGGCGCGCGGGCTCGTCCGGATCGGGCGGGAGCGGCTGCGCCGCGTGCGGTATGGCGCAGAAGCGGCAGTCGCGCGTGCAGGCGTCGCCCAGGATCAGAAACGCGGCGGCGGAATCGTGCCAGCACGCCGCGCGGTTGGGGCACTTCGCGCCTTCGCAGACGGTGTGCAGGCCGTGCCGGCCGAGCAGCTGCTTCACGCGGCCCCCTTCCGCGCCGGGCGGAAGCGGGCGGCGGAACCAGCTGGGCAACCGCGACCGCACGCTCCGGCCCTAGTCGAGTTCGTGCGACAGCAGGCCGGTGCGGAGCTTGGGTTCGAACCAGGTGCTCTTGGGCGGCATGATCTGGCCGGCGTCGGCGATGGCCATGAGCTGATCGACGGTGGTCGGATACATCGAGAACGCGACCGCGTAGCCCTTCTGGTCCACGAGGCGCACGAGTTCCTGCGGTCCGCGAATGCCGCCAATGAACTTGATGCGGTTGTTCGTGCGCGGATCGTCGATGCCCAGCAACGGGTGCAGCACGCCGTTCTGCAGCGTGCTGACGTCGAGCAGATCGACGGGGTTGGACGACTTCACTTCGGGCCAGGAGAGGCCGTACCACTTGCCGCCGAAATACATGCTGACGTGGCGCGGCGACTTCGGGCTCGGATCGGCGTTTTCCGTCACCGTGAAGATGGCGCGGATTTCCTTGAGGAATTCCTCGGGCGAGAGGCCGTTGAGATCCTTGACGGCGCGGTTGTAGGGCAGGATCTTCAGCTCGGAGGCGGGGAAGATCACGGAGAGGAACCAGTTGTATTCCTCGTTGCCGGTGTGCTTCGGGTTGGCGGCGCGGCGTTCGGCGCCGACGCGCACGGCGGACGCGCTGCGATGGTGGCCGTCGGCGATGTAGCTGACGGGCACCTTTTCCGCGAAGAGCTTTTCGATTTCGGCGGCGTTCTCCACGGGCCAGACCTGGTGGCGCACGTGCAGTTCGTCCACGAAGTCGTAGAGCGGCGCGGATTTCTTCGGAATCGGGGCGAGGGCCGCGCGGATTTCGGGGACGTCGCGGTAGGCGATGAAAACGGGGCCGATGTTGGCGTTGATGGTCGCCGTGTGCTTCGTGCGGTCGTCTTCCTTGTCCTTGCGGGTCAGCTCGTGCTTCTTGATGACGTTCTGGATGTAGTCGTCGATGTGCGCGCAGCAGACGAGGCCGGTCTGGGTGTGCGCACCCATGGTCTGGGCGTAGAGATACATCAACGGGCGGTCTTCGCGGATCAGCCAGCCGTTTTTCTTGAAGTTCGCGAGATTTTCGGCGGCCTTGGCGTAGACGGCGTCGGCGTAGAGATTCGTGCCGGCCGGCAAGTCGATTTCCGAGTGGTTGACGTGCAGGCACGACATGGGATTGCCGGCGGCGAGGTGGGCGGCTTCGGCGGTGTCCCCGGTGTGGTCGGG
>CAYTEK010000117.1:0-9048 GCA_964436715.1 uncultured Verrucomicrobiota bacterium
TAGGGTGAAAGCCTCGCAGGAGATTCGCGCATGAAATGGATGTGGATGAGTTTGGCGATGGCGTTCGCGGGCGGTTCGGCCGCCGCGGCGCAGGACGAAACGACCCCGCCGACGCCCGTGGCGGCGACGGCAACGGAAGCGGCGGCGCCGGAAGCGGCGCCGGCGCCCGAACAAGCAAAGGAAACGGACATGGTGATCATCAAGACGACCCTGGGCGACATCAAGGTGAAGCTGGCTGCGGACAAGGCGCCCCTGACGGTGGCGAATTTCCTGGCCTACGTGGATGCGGGCTTCTACAACGGCACGATCTTTCACCGCGTGATCGACGGCTTCATGATCCAGGGCGGCGGCTTTGACGCGAACATGAGCCAGAAGCCCACGCGCGCGCCGATCAAGAACGAGGCGGCCAACGGCCTCCAGAACAAGCGCGGCACGCTCGCCATGGCGCGCACCATGGTGGTGGACAGCGCGACGGCGCAGTTCTTCATCAACGTGAAGGACAACGGCTTCCTCGATTTCCGCGCGCCCAATCCGCAGGGCTTCGGCTATTGCGTCTTCGGCGAGGTGGTCGCGGGGATGGACGTGGTGGACAAGATCAAGGGCGTGCGCACGGGCATCAAGGCGGGCATGCAGGACGTGCCGCTGGAGACGGTGGAAATCCTGTCGGTGGCGCGCGCGGAATAGGGCGGCATCCAAGCGGGGCGGCGCCGGCCGCCCCTTTTGTCGGTCGGAAGAAAGAGGCACGGCCATGGACAAGCCCAGCGGCAAGAAGGTCTGGGTGGGATGCGACTTGGGCGGCACGAAGATGATGGCGACCGTCTACGACGCCGCGTTTCGGGCGCAGGGGTCGGCCAAGGCGAAGACGCCGGTCAGCGACGGGCCGAAGGCGGTGCTGGCGCGGATCCGCGAAACGATCGGCGAGGCGCTGAAAGAGTCCAAGGTTTCGCCGCGCGGGCTGGCGGGCATCGGGGTGGGGTGTCCGGGCGTGCTGGATCTCGACGCGGGGATCATTTTGGAGGCGCCGAATCTCGGTTGGAAGCGGGTGCCGCTGCGGCAGCTGCTGGCGCGCTGGTTCCGCTGTCCCGTGGCGCTGGCGAACGACGTGGACGCGGGCACGTACGCCGAGTGGCGTTTCGGCGCGGGGAAGGGCGCGCGCACGCTGCTGGGCGTTTTTCCCGGCACGGGGATCGGCGGCGGCTGCGTCTACGACGGCCAGCTGCTGCGGGGCCGAACGGGATCGGCGATGGAAATCGGCCACATACCGATCCGCGAGCACGGCCGCCTCTGCGGTTGCGGCAAGCGCGGCTGCCTCGAGGCGCTGGCGGGGCGGTTGGCGATTTCGGCGGAAGTGGCCCAGGCCGCGTTCCGCGGCGAGGCGCCGTACGTGGCGGCGAACGCGGGTTCGGATTTGAAAAAGCTGAAGAGCGGGCTGTTGGCGAAGGCGATCAAGGCCGGCGATCGATCCGTGGAGCGCATCGTGCGCGACGCGATGCATCTGCTGGGCCGGGCGATCGGCGGCGTGGTGAACCTGCTGGCGCCGGACGTCGTCGTGCTGGGCGGCGGGCTCGTTGAGGCGGTGCCGCGCATCGTGCTCGAGGAAACGAAGGCCGGGATCCAGGAAACGGCGATGGCGCCGTTCCTGCGCCAATTCCGGGTGGTGGAAGCGGACTTGGGCGACGACGCCACGACGTTGGGCGCCGCCGCGCTGGCGGCGGAAGGCGCGGTTCGGCCGCGCGCGAAGAAATAGGCGGGGGCCCCATGGCGGAAAACGCGATTCCCTCCGAAGTCGCAACGCCGGCGCCCGAACGGCGCGTGGTGGCGGCGATCGACATCGGTTCCTCCGCGCTGCGGCTGGACATCGGCGAGGTCGGCGCACAGGGCGATCTGAAGCTGCTGGAGAGCCTGCGGCAGGGCGTGCGGCTGGGCAAGGACGTCTTCACCAAGGGGCGCGTCGAGCAGGAAACCCTGCGCCGCTGCGTGGCGATCCTGAAGAACTACGGGCGCCTGCTGAAGGAATACGGCGTGACGCGGCCGGACCAGCTGCGCGCGGTGGCGACCAGCTTCGCCCGCGAGGCGGCGAACCGCGACATGTTCGTGGACCGCGTGAGCATCGCGACCGGCATCGACGTGACGGTGCTGGAGGAATCCGAGGAAGCGCGCCTGACCTATCTGGCGGTGCGCGACCTGCTGGAAGCCGGCGGCCTGCTCGCGGCCGGCAACGTGGCGGTGCTGGAAATCGGCAGCGGCCAGACGATCCTGCTCTACATCCGCGGCGGGCGCGTGACCGTGGCGCAGTCGTTCCGCTTCGGGGCGCTGCGCACGCGCGAGCTCGTGGAAGCCGGCGGCGCCGCCGGCCCGCAGCTGAAGGGCGTGCTGAAGGCCTACGCGACGGAACTGGTGGAACAGGTCTTGCAGGCGATTCCGCGCGAGAAGGTTTCCGCGCTCGTGGTGATGGGCGCCGGCGCCCGCTTCGCGGCCGAAGAGGCCCATGCGGAGCCCGTCGGGGCCGATCCGCGCCTGGCCGTCGTTTCCGCGGCGAAGCTGGCGGAATTGGCGGACAAGGTCGCGCCGACGTCGATCGACAGCCTGGTGCGCGCGCACCGGATGACCTATCAGGACGCCGAAACGGTGGCGCCGGCGCTGATGTCGGCGGCGCAGGCCGCCCGGGCCCTGAAGACGAAGGACGTCCTCGTCGCGCAGGCGACGCTGCGCGACGGCCTGCTGCGCGAGATGGCGATGCGCGACCACCGTTCGGCGGGGTTCGAGGAACAGGTGCTGTATTCGGCGCAGACCCTCGCCGCGCGCTACGGCAGCGACGCCGCCCACGGCCGGAACGTGGAAGCCGACGCTCTGGCGCTGTTCGACGCGCTGCGGGACGAGCACCAGCTCGGCGGCCGCGAGCGCCTGCTGCTGCGGTGCGCCGCCATCCTGCACGACGTCGGCCTGTTCGTGAACGCCCGCGCCCACCACAAGCATTCGATGTATCTCATCCTGAACAGCGACCTGTTCGGATTGACGCGCCGCGACATGCAGCTCGTCGCCACGGTGTCGCGCTACCACCGCAAGGCGCTGCCGAGCCCCGCCCATCCGGAATTCGCCGGCTTGGCGCAGGCGGATCGGATGACGGTGGCCAAGCTGGCGGCGCTCCTGCGCGTCGCGGACGCGCTGGAGCGGTCCCACCGCGAGACGCCGCGGACGCTGGAATTCCTGCGCGAGGGCGATCGCTTCGTGATCCTGCTGCGGGACATGGAGGATTTGACGATGGAGCGCCTCGCGCTGAAGGACAAGGGCAACCTGTTCGCCGACGTGTTCGGCCTGGTGCCCGAGCTGCGCGAACTGCGCGCGGAACCGCCGGGCAGCGCGGCGGGTTGAGGAGCAAGCGCCGGCCATGGCCAAGAATCGCAAGAGCAAGTCGGACGACGGGCCGTTCCTGAACCGGGAACTGAGCTGGATCGAATTCAATTTCCGCGTGCTGGAGCAGGCGGAAGACGCCGGCCTGCCGCCGCTGGAACGCCTGAAGTTCGCGGCGATCGCGGCCTCGAACGCGGACGAATTCTTCATGGTGCGCGTCGGCGGGCTCAAGATGCTGAAGGCGCAGGGCACGGAGCGGCCGGATCCGGCGGGGCTGACGCCGACGGAACAACTGGCGCTGATCGCCGAGCGGATGCGCGAACTGGTGGAGCGGCAGCACGCCTGCCTGCAGAAGGAAATCGAACCGGCGCTGCGCAAGGGCGGCATCCGCCGGTTGGGGCTGGACGAGCTGAACGCGGCGCAGCGGCGCCACGTGGAAGCGGTGTTCGAGGACTCCATCTATCCGGTCGTCACGCCGCTGGCGGTGGCGCCGGACCGGGAATTCCCGCTGCTGGCGGGATTGGGGCTCGTCCTGTGCGTGCGCCTGGACGGGACGCCCGAAGAGCCCGGGCCGCGCCACGCGCTGGTGGCCGTGCCGAAGAATTTGCCGCGGTTTCTGACGCTGCCGGGCGAGACGGGGTTCGCCTACGTCCTGCTCGAGGAAGTCGTCCGCGCCCACGTGGGGCGGCTGTTTCCCGACGTGCCGGTGCGGGAATGCGCCGCGTTCCGGATCACCCGCAACGCGGACCTGGGCGTGCGGGAGGATCTGGCCGGCGACCTGATGGCGCAGATGCGCGAGGTGCTCGTCGAGCGCAAGGAAAGCGACTGCGTCCGGCTCGAAATCGAACGGTCGGCCTCGCCGGAGGCGCGGGAATTCCTGCGCGCGGCGCTGGGCGTGGAGGCGGCGGACGTCTACGCGATTCCAGGGCCGCTGGACCTGGCCGCCTTTTTCCGCCTGGCGAACCTGTCCGGCTTCGACGCGCTGAAGATCGAGCCGTGGGCGCCGCAGGCGGTGCCCGAGGCGCCGGCCGCCGAATCCATCTTCGCGGTTCTCAAGCGCGGCAACCTGCTGCTGTTCCATCCCTACGAAAGCTACGATCCGGTGCTGCGCCTCGTGCAGGAAGCGGCGGACGATCCCAACGTGCTGGCGATCAAGCAGGTGCTCTACCGCGGCAGCGACAACAGCCCCGTGGTGGCCGCGCTGATGCGCGCGGCCGAGCGCGGGAAGCACGTGACGGCGCTGATCGAGCTCAAGGCGCGCTTCGACGAAGCGCGGAACATCGACTGGGCCGACGCCTTGGCGCGCGCCGGCGCGCAGGTGATCTACGGCGTGAAGGGCTACAAGACGCACGCGAAGATCTGCGTGGTGGTGCGGCGGGAGCCGGAAGGCGTCGTGCGCTACGTGCACTTCGGCACCGGCAACTACAACGAGAAAAGCGCGCGCCTGTATTCCGACGCGAGCTTCCTCACGTGCCAGGAAGACTACGGCGCCGACGCCTCGGCGTTCTTCAACGCGATCACGGGCTACGCCCAGCTCGGCAAGTTCCGCAAGCTCGAGGCCGCGCCGCTGGGCATCCGGCCGCGCCTGCTGGAGCTGATCGGCGGCGAAGCCGAGCGGAGCCGGCAGGGGGAAGCCGCCGGCATCGAGGCCAAGATGAATTCGCTGGAGGACCCCGAGCTGATCGAGGCGCTCTACCAGGCCTCGCAGGCGGGGGTGAAGATCCGCCTGAACGTGCGCGGGTTGTGCTGCCTGCGGCCGGGCGCGAAAGGCCTGAGCGACAACGTCCAGGTGGTCAGCGTCGTGGACCGCTATCTCGAGCACGCGCGCATTTTCCGCTTCCTCAACGGCGGCGCGCCGAAGACGTTCATCGCCAGCGCGGACTGGATGCCGCGCAACCTCGACCGC
Organism: uncultured Verrucomicrobiota bacterium; assembly: GCA_964436715.1. Classification (GTDB taxonomy): domain Bacteria; phylum Verrucomicrobiota; class Kiritimatiellia; order CAIQIC01; family Lenti-01; genus Lenti-01. The sequence goes on from CAYTEK010000117.1 coordinate 5,258, forward strand.
CGCATCGAGCTGATGATTCCGGTGGAAGATCCCGTCGGCGCCGCCAAGCTCGCGGACGTGCTCGCGACCTGCCTGGCGGACACGCGGCAGGCGTGGCGGCTGTTGCCCGACGGCTCCTACGAGCGGCGCCAGCCGGACGCGAAGCATCCCGCCCTGCGTTGCCAAGAGGAATTCCAGCGGCGCGCGGCCGCGCGCGCCGCCGCAGCCGCGCAGCGGCAGGCCCCGGCCTTCGAACCGCAGCGGCCCGCGGAACAAAAGAAGTCCGGCTGAGATGACTCGCCGCCCGCCAGCGAAATCGCGGACGCCGGCGCGCCGGGCGCCCACCGCCGACCAGTTCCTGCGCCGCCGGCTCGCCGAGCAATGGGCCGTCGTCGCGCGCAACGAACGGCCGGCGCGCGCCGGTTCGGTGGCGGCGCTGCACGATCTGCGCGTGGCGCTGCGGCGGATGCGCAGCCTGGCGGCCACGTTCCGCAAGCTCGACGAGGATTTCCTCGAGCGCCTCGACGAACGCGCGGCGAAGGTCTGCGACCGGATGGGCGACGCGCGCGACCTGGACGTGTGGCTCGAACTGTTCCGCGAGCTGGCGCGGGCCGGCGGCGCCGACGAAGTGACGCTGCGAGAGCGGCGCCTGGTGGTGGCGCTGCTGCGCCGGCAGCGCACGCGGATGGCCGCGGACGCGCTGGATTGCGGCATGTTCCGCCGCGTGAAGAAAATGCTGCGCGCGCGCTTGCGCCGCCGCTGGCCGAAACGCGCCCGGCCGGCGCCGCCGCCCGAGGCGTTCGCGGCGAAGCGCATGTTGGCCGTGCGCGAATTGATCGCGGAGCGCCGGGCCCGGGCCGGGAATTTCTCGAAAGGACCGGCGCACGACCTGCGCCGCGCGGGGCGGCGGATGCGCTATCTTGCGGAATTCTTCGCGCCCCGCCTGGGGCGGGAATGCGTGCGCGCGGGGCATTGGATCACGAAGGCGCAGGCGGCGCTGGGCAAGGTGCACGACTGCGACAGCGCGCTGGAGCTTTCGCGGGACCTGCCGTCGGGGCGGGCGCGGGCGGCGGTGTGGCGGGGGTTGCGCAAGCGCCGCGCGGCGCAGTTGCGCAAGTTCAAGGCGGCGTGGCGGCGCTACGCCGATCCGCGGCTGCAAAAAGCCTGGCGCGCGCAGTTGGAAGCCGCCGCGGCGCGCAAGCGCGAGGGCGAATCATGGTTTACTGTAGCCGGGGGCGTTTGCCTGCCCGCGGGACCCCGGCCGCTGAATCAACAGCCGCCGGCCTCATCGCGGCCGGCTACAACAAATCCGAAAACGCGCCAGGGACGAAAAAAACGCCCGATCCGGAGATCGGGCGTCGGAGTCTGCGGCCGCAGCCGAGCGCTTACATCTGGGTGAAGACGAATTCCGCGCGGCGGTTCAGGCTCCAGGAGCCTTCGTCGTGGCCGAACGCCACCGGGCGTTCTTCGCCGTAGCTGCGGGTCTGGACCCGGGCGCCGTCGATGCCGGCCGAAATCATGGCGGCGCGGACCGCGAGGGAGCGGCGCTCGCCGAGGGCGAGGTTGTATTCGTTGCTGCCGCGCTCGTCGCAGTGGCCTTCCACGATCACGCCGTAGGTGGCATTCTGCTGCAGGTAGGCGACGGCGGCGTCGATCTTGCCCTGTTCCGAAGGATTCAGCTGCTGGCTGTCGTAGTCGAAACGAACGGCTTCGAACTGGCCGGCGGCGATTTCGGCGCCTTCGGTGCGGGCCGCGAGGGCGGCGGCATCGGCGGCGCTGCCGTAGATCGGCGTTCCGTCGGGATTGTAGCCCACGATCACCTGGTCGCCGAACGGCGCGTTGGCGTCGATGGCTTTCTTCTTCTTCTTCAAGCAACCGGTCGAGCCGACCATGGCCAAGGCCAACAACACCATCAAAACAGTCATCCAGCGGCGTGTCATCTCTACGTACTCCTCTATTTTTTTGAAATTGCAGCCCGTGCGGGGGTCAATGGCTCCACGCGGGCGACGTCCAATCGCCCGTGGTGGTCAATGCGACCGGTTTATCCCCCATCGCGGCCATGCTGTCAAGAAGGTAAACCGAGTAATTGTAATTGACGCCGCGGGCGGCGGCGAGGTGCCGGCCGTCGGGCGCCCAGGAGGGGTCTTCGTAGGCGGCGTCGTAGGGGGTGATGATCCTTTCCTGCTTGGTGGCGGGGTCCATGACCGCGATCTGGAACTTGCCGCCGGTGAGCGTCTGGTAGGCGATGAGGCCGTTCTTGCCCCAGTCGGGAGCCACGTTCTGGGTACCCCGGACCGTCAGCCGCTGGGGGGCGCCGCCGGAACTGGAGACGACGTAGAGCTGGGGGGTGCCGGAAGAGTTGGACACGTAGACGATCCGGGAGCCGTCGGGCGACCACGCCGGCGAGCCTTCGTCCGCCCGGGGCGTGTTGGTCAGCCGGGTCAGGCGCTTGGTGGCCATGTCCTGGACGTAGAGGTCGGGATTGCCGTCCTTGGAGAGGACGAGCGCCATGGAGCGGCCGTTGGGGGCGATGGCGCCGCCGGAATTGAGGCCGGGGAAGAACGACGCCTGGGTGCGGGCGCCGGTGGCGCGTTCGATGGTGAAGACGTCGGGCCAGCGCTTGAGGTAGGAGGTGTAGGAAATGAGGCGGTTGTCCGGGCTCCAGCGCGGCTTGAGGACGGTGCGGTCGTTGGTAAGCTGGCGGACGTCCTGGCAGCTGGAATCAGCCAGATAGAGTTCCTTGCCGCCGGCCTTCGTGCCGATCAGCACGAGTTCGTTCAGGAAGAACGTCGGCTTGCCGGCGACCTTGGAGACGATGTCGTGAGCCGCCTGGTGCGCCGCGTAGATGGCCTTGGCCGCCGGCTGGGCGTAGGCGGCGTTGACGTAGGTCTGGCCCGCGGCATCCACCACCTGGCAGGTGAACGTCACCTGGCCGCCGACATCGGCGATCGAACCGCGCACGGCGACGGAGCCTTGGCCCGGCGCGGCCACCTGCATCCAGCCCGACCGGTTCAGGTCCAGCTCCAGCGTGCGGCGCACGGCCTGCGCCGCGGCGCCGGACGTCTGCAGGCCCGAGAGATCGACGCCCAGCTTGTCGCTCGCCGCTTTCCGGACCGTGACTTGGGCGGAGGCGGAGACGGCGGCGCCGAGGGCGAGGCCGACGACGAGGTTCAACAGGGTTTTGTTCACGGCGAAATCCTTTGGTTTTGAAACGACGCGGGCGATGCTAGCCAAGTGCGCCGCGGATGCAACACCAGAATGCGGCGGCGGCGCGGAAAGCCGCGCGTTGGCGGCCGGCCTCAGGGGCGGGGGGCGGCGGGGGAGTCGGCGCCCAGGATTTCGCGGAGTTGGGGGGCGAGTTCGGCCGGGGTGAAGGGCTTGGCGATGAAGTGCACGCCGGGTTCCAGGACGCCGTGGCGGGCGATCACGTCGGCGGTGTAGCCGGACATGAACAGGCGCTTGAGGCCGGGCTGGTCCGCCAAGAGGGTTTGGGACAGGTGGCGACCGTTCATGCCGGGCATGACGACGTCCGTCATCAGCAGGTCGATGCGGCCGGCGTTTTGCCGGGCCAGGCGCAGCGCCTCTTCGGGGGACGGAGCCGGGAGCACGTGGTAGCCGATGCGTGCCAGCCTCATCTGGGTCATTTTGAGCAGGGCGGGATCGGCGTCGGCCAGCAGGATGCTTTCGTGGCTGTCATAGCCCGCGTCCACGGGCGGCGCAAGCACCAGCTTGCCGCCGGACAGGCCCTTGCCGACGTAGTCGTTGGCCTCGCCCGTAAGGCTGAGCGTGATGCCCGGCGGCAGCCAAGCGCC
>CAYTEK010000118.1:0-9028 GCA_964436715.1 uncultured Verrucomicrobiota bacterium
AGCCGCTTCCTGCTCGATGAAAAGCCGATCCGCTGGGGCGAAAAGGTGTGGATCTGCTGGCATGCGGACGACGGCTTCATGCTGGAGAAATACAGCGCGCAGGACGAGAACCTCATCCAGCTGCCGCCCGAGGAAGTGGGCGAAACGACCGAAGGCAACCAGATTTTGGCGCGGGCGCTGCCGGAGGCGGCCGGCGCCGGCCGGGCGCCGGCGGGGATGGCGCCGCGATGAAGGCCGAGACCCGCGTCAAGCTGTCCGAATGGGGGGTCACGCTGCCGTCGTTCGTCTGGCTGCTGGTGCTGTTCCTGATTCCGACGATCCTGGTGTTCGCGATCACCTTCAAGCCGGCGACGCCCTACGGCGGCATCGGTCCGGGCTGGACGCTGGACACGTTGCGGACGCTGGGCAACCCGAACTACCCGGCGATCGTCTGGCGGACGATCTGGCTGAGCGTGGCGGCGACGGGGCTGTGCATCCTGCTGGCGACGCCGATGGGCTACTACATGGCGCGGGTGAGTCCGGCGCGGCGGCGCCTGGTGCTGCTGCTGGTGATCCTGCCGTTCTGGACGAGCTTTCTCGTGCGCATCTTCGCCTGGAAGGTGCTGCTGCATCCGGAAGGCCTGCTCAAGCACGCGCTGACGTTCGTCGGCCTGATCGCGCCGGACACCTCGCTGCTCTACAACGCCTACGCCGTGCTGCTGGTCATGGTCTACACCGAACTGCCCTTCGCGATCCTGCCGATCTACGCCGCGTCGGAGAAATTCGACTTCCGCCTGATCGAAGCCGCGAAAGACCTGGGCGCCACGTCGTTCCTGGCCTTCCGCAAGATCTTCCTGCCGGGCATCCGCGTCGGGCGGTTGACCGCGTTCCTGATGGTGTTCATTCCGTCGCTGGGTTCCTACGTCATTCCCGACATCGTCGGCGGGCCCACCAGCGAGATGATCGGCAACAAGATCGCGCAGCGCACCTTCGTGGACCGCAACTTGCCGCACGCGGCGGGCCTGTCGGCCCTGCTGACGGTCGCGGTGCTGATTCCGATGGTGGCCATCACCGCCCTGCGGCGGAAGGAAAACCCCAAGGACGCGCTGAACGAGGAGGGCGTCTGAGGCCATGAAACCCAGCCGCTTTCCGCTGATCGTGACCTGGGCGGTGATCGCCTTCTTCTATATTCCCATCGTGATCCTGGTGGCGAATTCGTTCAATTCGTCGCGGTTCGGCGGCTCGTGGGAATCCACCTCGCTGAAGTGGTACGTCCGGCTGATGAACGAGCCGAGCATCTGGCACGCGCTGACCAACACGCTGATCATCGCGACGGCGGCGACGCTGATTTCGATGGTGCTGGGCACCTCGGCCGCGTTCGCGCTGCACCGGTTCGCGGGCAGCAAGCTCCAGAAGCTGCACTACAGCGTCATCTACACGCCGCTGGTCCTGCCGGAAATCCTCATGGGCCTGAGCCTGCTGCTGTTCTTCGTGCAGCTGAAGGTGCAGCTCGGGCTGGCGACGATCGCCGTCGCGCACGTCACGTTTTGCCTGTCCTACGTCGCCATGACGGTGCTGGCGCGGCTGCAGGATTTCGATTTCGCGATCATCGAGGCGGCGCAGGATCTCGGGGCGGGGTGGTGGACGACGGTCTGGAAGGTGCTGCTGCCCATGCTGGCGCCGGGCATCCTCGCCGGCGGCCTGCTGGCGTTCACGCTCTCCATCGACGATTTCGTCATCTCCTTCTTCGTGGCGGGCCCGGGTTCCACCACGCTGCCGATCAAGATCTACAGCATGATCAAGTACGGCGCGCCGCCGCTGATCAACGCCCTCTCGACCATCCTGCTGGCCATCACCTTCCTGTGCGTGATCGCGAGCCAGTATCTCTCCAACCGCGGCCGCCGGGCGGCCTGAAGCGCTTTCAAGAAACATCCAAGGAGGAACGGAATGACGACGAAGCGAATCCTGCGGGCGGCCGGCTTGGCCGCGGCCCTGGCGGCCCTGTGCGGCTGCGCCGAGAAGAAGCCGGTGCTGCACGTCTACACCTGGTCGGACTACATCAAGCCCGAGCTGGTGCAGCAGTTCGAGCGCGAAAACAACTGCAAGGTCGTCGTCGACACCTATGCGTCCAACGAGGAGATGTACGCCAAGCTCAAGGCCGGCGCCACGGGCTACGACCTGCTGTTTCCCAGCAGCTACATGGTCAAGATCATGCACGACCAGGGCATGCTGCGGGAGCTCGACCGCGCGCGGCTGCCCAACCTGAAGAACGTCGATCCGGCCTATCTGGCCATGGCGTTCGACCGGGACATGGCCTACAGCGTGCCCTACACGGTCACGATCACCTGCCTGGGGGTGCTCGGCGGCAAGGTGCCGGATTTCAAGCCCAGCTGGAGCATGTTCGACCGCGCCGACCTCAAGGGCCGCCTGACCCTGCTGAACGACCACCGGGAAACCATCGGCGCGGCGCTGAAATTCCTCGGCCACAGCCTCAACACGACCAACGACGCCGAACTCGCCGCGGCCCAGGACGTCGTCCTGCGCTGGAAGAAGAACGTGGCCAAGTTCGAGAACGAACAGTACAAGACCGGCCTCGCGTCCGGCGAATTCCTGCTGACCCACGGCTACAGCGGCGACCTCATGCTGGTGCAGTCCGAGAACGAAGACATCCAGATCGCCGTGCCGGAAGAAGGCTCCCAGATCAACTTCGACGACATGGTGATTCCCGTCGGCGCGCCGCAGCCGGAACTGGCCCACAAGATGATCAACTTCATCCTCGCGCCGCAGTCCGCCGCCGAGCTGACCGAGTTCATCTACTTCCTGTGCCCGAACCTGCCCAGCTACGCGCTGCTCTCCGACGAAATCCGGCAGGATCCCATCCTGTTCCCGCCGCCGGAGGTCGTGGCGAAGCTCGAAACCATCGCCGATCTCGGCGAAAACAACGTCAAGTACACGCGGATCTGGGACGAGATCAAGGGCGGCGAATAGCGCGGCTTCCTTCGCGGCGCGCGGCCCGCCGGGTTTCCGGCGGGCCGTTTTCGTTTTGGGGCGCCTGCGGCGCCGAACCGCCGGGGGGGGGAGTTCGGGGTTGCGTTCGGCGCGTTTCGGTGCCACCCTTGCGTTGCGCCGCAGGCAGGCGGCGGACGAGAGGAGCGAACATGAAGAAAGCGAAGTGGATCTGGACGGCAGCCGCCGCGGCGGCAATCTTTACGTGCGGCTGCGCGGAAAAGAAACCGGTGCTGCACGTCTACACCTGGTCGGACTACGTCAAGCCGGAGCTGGTCCAGCGGTTCGAGCGCGAGAACAACTGCAAGGTCGTGATCGACACCTATGCGTCCAACGAGGAGATGTACGCCAAGCTCAAGGCCGGCGCGACGGGCTACGACCTGCTGTTTCCCAGCAGCTACATGGTCAAGATCATGCACGACCAGGGCATGCTGCGGGAGCTCGACCGCGCGCGGCTGCCCAACCTGAAGAACGTCGATCCGGCCTATCTGGCCATGGCGTTCGACCGGGACATGGCCTACAGCGTGCCCTACACGGTCACGATCACCTGCCTGGGGGTGCTCGGCGGCAAGGTGCCGGATTTCAAGCCCAGCTGGAGCATGTTCGACCGCGCCGACCTCAAGGGCCGCCTGACCCTGCTGAACGACCACCGGGAAACCATCGGCGCGGCGCTGAAATTCCTCGGCCACAGCCTCAACACGACCAACGACGCCGAACTCGCCGCGGCCCAGGACGTCGTCCTGCGCTGGAAGAAGAACGTGGCCAAGTTCGAGAACGAACAGTACAAGACCGGCCTCGCGTCCGGCGAATTCCTGCTGACCCACGGCTACAGCGGCGACCTCATGCTGGTGCAGAGCGAGAACGACGACATCCAGATCGCCGTGCCGGAGGAGGGCAGCGCCCTGAGCTTCGACGACATGGCCATTCCGGCGGACGCCCGGCAGGTGGACCTGGCGCATGCGTTCATCGATTTCATCCTCGATCCGCGCGTGGCCGCCGAACTGACCGAGTACATCTACTTCCTGTGTCCGAACGAGGCCAGCTACCAGTACCTGTCGGACGAGATCCGCGGGGATCCCATCCTGTTCCCGCCGCCGGAAGTCGTCGAAAAGCTCGAAATGATCGCCGACCTCGGCGAGAACAACGCGAAATACGCGAAGATCTGGGACGCGATCAAGGCCGGGGAATAGCCGCGCCGCCCGCCGTCGTTTCCCGGCGGACGGAATTGCGCGCCGCCGCCGGACGTGCTATGCATGTTCACCGTCTTTTTGCGGACGGGCGAGGTGCACGGCATGAACGGCGAGCGGATCGGACGGTGGTTGGCCTGCGCGGCGGCGCTGGCGTTGGCCTGCGGCTGCGCGGAGAAGCGGCCCACGTTGCGCATCTACACGTGGTCGGACTACGTCAAGCCGGAGCTGCTCCAGCGCTTCGAACGGGAAAACCGCTGCCGGATCGTCGTGGAGACCTACGACTCCAACGAGGCGCTGTACGACAGCCTGGCCGCCCGCGACAAGGAGCCGTTCGACCTGCTGTTTCCCAGCAGCTACATGGTCAAGATCCTTCGCAAGCAGGGCTTGCTGCTGCCGTTGAATCCCGACTGGATTCCCAACCTGAAGAACGTCGATCCTTCCTATCTGGCGCAGGCCTTCGACCCGCAGATGACGTACAGCGTGCCCTACGCGGTCACCGTCACCAGCCTGGGCTATCTCGCGAAGGACGTGCCGGACTTCAAGCCCAGCTGGACGATGTTCGACCGCGCGGATCTCAAGGGACGCGCGACGATGCTGGCCGACGTCCGCGAAACGATCGGCGCCGCGCTGAAAAGCCTCGGCTGCAGCCTCAATTCCACCAACGACCAGGAGCTGGCCGCGGCCAAGGACGTCGTCCTGCGCTGGAAGAAGAACTTGGCCGGCTTCGAAAACGAACGCTACAAGACCGACCTCGCCGCCGGCGCGATCCGGCTGGCGCACGGCTACAGCGGCGATTTGATGCTGGCCCAGGCCGACAACGCGGACGTGCGCATCGCCGTGCCGACCGAGGGCTCCGCGCTCAGTTTCGACGACATGGTGATTCCGGCCGACGCCAAGCACATTTTGCTCGCTCACCGGTTCATCGATTTCATCCTCGATCCACAGGTAGCCGCGGAAATGACCGAGTACATCTGCTATCTGTGTCCGAACGAAGTCAGCTACCAGTATCTTTCCGAGGAAAGCCGCCGCAATCCGATCCTGTTCCCGCCGCCGGAAGTCGTCGAGAAGCTCGAGATGATCGCCGATCTCGGCGAAGCCAACGCGAAATACGCGAAGATCTGGGAAGAGATCGAGGCCGCCGAGTAGCCGCGGCGCGGCCGCCCCGATCGCCGTCGAACAAACCTTGCGCGCGCCGCGCGGCACGCCGTTTCCGGCGGGCCTTTTTGCCTCGGCCCGCCACCCCACGTCCGCGCCTCTTGGGGGCTTGTTTTGCAGGCGAAAAACCCGTTTTCCGCGCGAATTCGCCAGCCCCATCTCCAGCGGTTCATAACCCGTTGACGAAAAACGAATTAGGCGCCGAAAAACACATTTTGTTGTTGTCTTGACAATTAACAACCACACTTAGTTGTGGTGTTTGGCTTTTTTGATCTTTTTTCCGTTTTGCCCGTTGTCGGAAAAATACCTCTGACGTTAGATGCCATCAAACGGTGCGAGGCAACTGCGGGTTGCCTGGTACCGTTGCGATTTTCTGGAGCCAGCGAAAAAGGAGAAACGGCGGAATGAACAAGACGGAAGCAGCGGTTTTCGATGGGTTCCGGAAGCGCGACGGGATGGTGGTGCCGTTCCGGCGCGACAAGATCGTGGTGGCCATCTCGCGCGCGGCCGACGAAGTGCGCCGCCGCGACCACGTCGAAGTCGGCGAGACGATGCCCGAGCAGATGGCCGATCTCGTCGTGCAGCAGCTGTCCGATCCGCACAGCGAATACCACGTGTCGGCCGACGAGCACGGGCGCCGCATTCCGCACATCGAGGACATGCAGGACCTGATCGAGATCGTGCTGGCGGAGCAGGGCTACGCGCCGATCGTCGCCGCCTACAAGCGCTTCCGCAAGCACCGCCAGCTGGCGCGCGAGCGCATCCGCGTGCGCAACCAGCACAAGCACGACGGCAACAAGCCCGTGGATCTCACCGACGCCAGCATGCTGCTGGTCGAATCCGTCGCGCGCGGCAGCACGTTGCCGTGGGACCGCAAGGAACTCATCGACACGCTCGTGCGGCACACCGACCTGAACGAGGAAATCGCGCTCAACATCGCCAAGACGGTGGAAAACCAGGTCATCGCCAGCGGCATGGGCAGCGTGGACAGCACGCTGATCCGCGAGCTGCTCAACAACGAGCTGGCGCTGCGCGGCTACCGCCACCAGCTGCGCGACCTGTCGGTCTACGGCGTCTCGCGCCAGTTCGTGGACCGGCTGATGTACGCAAAGAGCCTCGAGAACAGCAACATCGTCAACAACAACCCCGAAGCCGTCCAACTGGGCATCGCGGAGCTGGTGCTGAAGCAGTGGGCGCTGGACACGATCTTTTCCGCCGATCTCAAGAACGCGCACAACACCGGCGCGCTGCACCTCCACGACCTGGGCTACCCGCACCGCGTCTACTGCTCGTCGCATTCGGTCGAATACGTCAAGAAGTACGGCCTGCGCGGGCTGAACAACCTCAACAACGACAGCGCGCCCGCCTCGAGCGCCCACGTGCTGACGGGCCACCTGAACACGTTCGTGGCCTCGATGCAGGCGAACTACGCCGGCGCCCTCGGCCTGGCTTACATCAACATCATGTTCGCGCCCTACCTGCGCGGCAAGTCGGCCAAGGAAGTTCGCCAGGTCGCCCAGGGCCTCATCTTCGGCGGCGCCCAGAACGCGTTCTCGCGCGGCGGCCAGACGATTTTCCTCGATTTCAACGTCCACACCGGCGTGCCGGGCTACCTCAAGACCGTGCCGGCCGTCGGCCCCCACGGCCGCTACATGCTGCGCCGCGCCGACGGCACGGTCGTCCGGCTCGAGGAAACCATCCGCGCCGAAAAGGACGCCAACGGCAACCGCCTGATGGAACTCCACCTGGCGGAAGCCGACGGCTCCCGCCGCTGCGTTCTGCGCGAAGTGGCCGATCCGAAGCACGGCCAGGCCTACGACGCCGAAGTGGAACAGGATCTCGCCGCGCGCGGCGAACGCGTCCTGACCTACGGCGATTTCGAGGAGGAAGCCCGGGACCTGACCCGCGCCTTGCTCGACGTCTGGGAGGCGGGCGACGCCAACGGCCACGTCTTCGAATTCCCGAAGTGCGACTTCCACGTCAGCGCCGAGACGTTCGTCGATCCGGAACAGATGGCGATCTACCGCCGCGCGTGCGAAGTGGCCAGCCGCAACGGCTCGGTCTATTTCATCTTCGACCGCGACGAAGTCACGCTGTCCGCCTGCTGCCGCCTGCGCACGACGATCCAGGACAACTACATGCTGCGGCATCCCGAGAGCATGCGCTTCTGTGGCTTCCAGAACGTCACCATCAACATCCCGCAGTGCATGTACCGCGCCGCCCGCGCGGGCCAGCGCACGTTCGACGGGCTCGTCGCCGAAATCGACAAGATGATGGACCTGTGCGTGAAGGCCCACGAGCAGAAGCGCGCGCGCATCGCCGAAATGATCAGCGGCCCCGGCTTCCCGCTGTGGCAGATCGGCAAGCCGGCGTGCGACGGCAAGCCCTACGTCGAACTGGAGAAGGCCACCTACATCATCGGGCTCAGCGGCGTGAACGACGCCGTGAAGTTCCTGATGGGGAAGGAATTCCACGAGAGCGACGAAGCCCTGCGCTTGGGCGAAAAGCTCGTGGCCCACATGTTCCTGCGTTGCAAGAAGCTCTCCGTGAAGCACAAGATGAAGCTCACGCTGGAGGAATCGCCCGCCGAAAGCGCCGCGCGCCGGCTGGCCAAGGCCGACCTGGTGTATTACCGCGACGAGGCGCTGCAGGTCTACAAGGGCGGCCGCGAAGACGTGGCCTACTACACCAACAGCGTGCACCTCTCCGCCGACTCGCTGGTCGAGCGCATCCGCAAGCAGGCGCAGTTCCACAGCCTGATCGAGAGCGGCGCCATCACCCACGCCTTCATCGGCGAAGAACGCCCGTCGCCGCAGGCCATCGAAACGCTGATGCGCGAGACGTTCTTCCGCACGCAGTCGGCGCAGGTGACTCTCTCGCCGGAATTCACCTACTGCCTCGATTGCGGCCACAACATGCGCGGCCTGAAGGAAAAATGCACCACGTGCGGCTCCGCGCACGTCGAGGGCGAAACCCGCGTCGTCGGCTACTTCAGCAAGATCAACAACTGGAACAAGAGCAAGCGCGACGGCGAACTGCCGGCCCGCCAGCGCGGCATCTACGCGGTCGAAGCTGCCGCCGCACCCGTTGCCGCTTGTGCCGAAACCCAGCCCGCGGAGGCCTGAGCCATGTCCAAGACCTACCAGATCCACGTGTTCGGCAAGCCCGGCTGCGACAAGTGCCATACCCTCAACGGCCGCCTCGACGACCTGCTCCAGGAAGCCGAATGGGCCGATTTCGAGAAGCTCTACCACGATCTCGAAACCGAACCCGGCCTCGTCGAATTCTGCGAGGCCGAGTGCCTGAATCCGCAGCGCGTGCCGGGCTTCTATGTCTCCAAGGCCAACCCCGCCACCGGCGAGCAGGAGCCCCTGCCGAATCCGCAGCCCGGCTCCGCGGACGCCCCCGGCGGCTCCAGCGCCCTCTACACCTGGGTCGGCCTGCAGACGGATTATACGTCCGTCGGCCGCGGCGTCATCACCCCGCGCATGATCGAAGCGGTCCTGCGCCAGGCCAAGGCGCTGTAAGAAGGATCCCGGCCATGCGGTTCCGGATTGGCCTCCCCGCGACCTTGCGTCGTGGGGGGCAAAATTTTGCTCCCCCACCGCGCACGGCGGTGGGGACCGCCGATCCCGGAGCGGAACCATGGGCCGCTCGCCCGTCTACGGCGTGCTCCGGCCCGCCTCGATGGTGGAGTT
>CAYTEK010000119.1:0-2093 GCA_964436715.1 uncultured Verrucomicrobiota bacterium
ACTCTGCTGCTCCTCATGCAAAGTGACAATCTATTTCAGGACAACACAGATTTTTACGTGCCGTGGAAAAACATTTTCCACGGCACGTAAAACCGGCGAGCCGCGCCGGGTGCCGGAGCCGGTTCCGCCGCTACTTGGCGCCGCCGACGTCGAACGGGTAATCGCAAGGTCTTCCGCGGAAGCAGAATCCGAGGTTGTCGCCCTTGACGGCGTCGTAGTCGATCCCGCGCATGGCCAGCGCGACTTTCTCGGCGGTCAGCGGCATGGTCTTGAGGCGCACGCCGACGGCGTCGGCGATGGCGTCGGCCACCATGGGCGCGCAGGCGACCATCGTGTGTTCCCCCACCCCGCGGGCGCCGAAGGGGCCGTCGGGCTGGGCGGTTTCGAGGATGATCGGGACGATTTCGCCCGGGCAGTCGAGCGCGGTGGGAATCTTGTAGTCCGTGAAGTTCGGATTGAGCAGGCGGCCGTTGGCGCCGTAGCGGATGTCCTCGTAGAGCGCGGTGGCGAGACCCTGCACGATGCCGCCGACGATCTGGCCATCGACGAGTTCGGGGTTGATCGCCTTGCCGGCGTCCACCGCGAGCGCGGTCTTTCGAATGGTCAGCTTGCCGGTTTCCTTGTCCACTTCCACGATGGCGCCGGCGCAGCCGACGGTGTAGTGCACGTTGGGGTGCCCGCCTTGGCTGGTTTCGGGATCGCCCAGCGCGGAGGTGAACTCCGGCATGAACATGCCCGTGCCTTGGATGGGCCCGCCGATGAAGTTGCCGTTGGGCCGCATGACGCCGTCGATGACGAAGTTCCGGAACGGCAGGGCGAATTTCCTGGCCTTGCGGCTCTTGCCGCATTCGGCGGCGAGATAGAGATCCTCGGCCTTCAGGAACTTCGCGCGCGCGACGGTGGTGATGAGCTTGGTCTTCACTTCCTCGGCGGCGGCGCGGACGGCATTGCCGCAGCTCCACGTGACGTGGGAGCCGACGGTTTGCCATTCGTAGGGGTTGCGGTCGGTGTCGGGCGTCTCGACGCGGATCTTCTCCACGGGGACGGTCAGCACTTCGGCCGCGACCTGCGCCATGACGGTCAGGAAGCCCTGGCCGATTTCCATGCCGGAGACCGTCAGGTTCAGCGAGCCGTCCTCGTTGAACTTGAGGAAGGCGGCGGAGGAGGCGTTCGGCGGCATGGCCGGCGCCTTCCAGAAGCACGCGAGGCTCTTGCCGATGGCGGTGCCGGGCTTGGCTTTTTCCTTCTTGCCCCAGCGGATTTCCTTGGCGACGCGGTCGATGGCCCCGCGCAGGTTGCCGGGGTTCATGTGCGCGCCGTAGGCGAGCACGTCGCCTTCCCGAATCGCGTTGAACTTGCGGAACTGCACCGGATCCATGCCGATGGCCTGGGCGATGCGCGTCATGTGCGACTCGAGGCCGAAGTGGAACTCCGAGTAGCCGAAACCGCGGTAGGCGCCGCAAGGCGGCATGTTGGTGTAGACGCAGACGGAGTCGATCTTGACGTTGGGCACGCTGTAGGGGCCCGTGGCCGAGAGGCCGACGGCGTTCACGACGTTGGCGCCGTATTCTGCCGACGCGCCGGCGTCCCAGTGCAGCGTGTGCTCGAGCGCGACGATCTTGCCGTTCTTCTTCACGCCCATCTTGACGCGGGCGATGACGCCCTGCCGCTGCGAGGTGTTCATGAACTCCTGCTCGCGGGTCCAGTTGAGCTTGACGGGCCGGCCCTTCATCGCGATGGCCAGCACGGCGGCGATGATTTCCATCGACACGCCCGCCTTGCCGCCGAAGCCGCCGCCGACGTAGGGCGTCACGATGCGAATGTCCTTGTGCGACAGGCCGAAGGGCTTCAGCGCGACCGCCATCACGCCGCGCTGGGCGAACGGCGACTGCGACGACGCCCAGAGCGTCAGGCGGCCGGACAGGTCGAACAGGCCGGTCACGGCGTGGGGTTCGATGGGGCAATGCGCGTAGCGCGGCACGGTGTAGACGTCTTCGAGGATGAAATCGGCCTGGCGGAAGCCTTTTTCGACGTCGCCCTTGCGGGTCTTGCGCCAGTGGGCGATGTTCGTGCCCGCGCGCGGGAAGAACCAC
>CAYTEK010000119.1:2103-3048 GCA_964436715.1 uncultured Verrucomicrobiota bacterium
GCGGTCCTGGGCGAAGATGTAGCGGTCCTGCATGTAGAGCCCGAACTTGTACGGGAAGTCCTTGCCCGTCACGACGCGGACGACGCCGGGGGCCTTTTCGGCCGCCGCGACGTCGATCTTCTTGAGCTTGGCGTGGGCGCGGGTGCTTTCCACCACCACGGCGTGCAGCAGGCCGGGACCGAAATCGAGATCGTCCACGTACTGCGCGGCGCCCGTGACCTTGGCCAAGCCGTCCACGCGGACGGACGAAGTGCCGACGATGCGGGTTTTGCTCATGACCGGGCCCTCCGGGAAGCGGTTTTCTTCTTGGCCGACTTGCGCGCGACCTCCAAGACGGTGGCGACGATGGGTTCGTAGCCGGTGCAGCGGCAGAGGTTGCCGGCGAGGGCTTCGCGCACTTCATGCTCCGTCGGCTGCGGGTTGTCCGCCAGCAAGGCCGCGGAAGACAGGATCATGCCCGGGGCGCAGAAGCCGCACTGGAAGACGTTGTTCTTCAGGAACGCCTTCTGCAGGGCCGTCGGGCCCTCTTTCCCCACCCCTTCGAGGGTGACGACCGCTTGGCCGTCGGCCTCGATGGCGAGGATGAGGCAGCTGCGGACGGCCTTGCCGTCGAGCAGGACGGTGCAGGCACCGCAATCGCCGCGGCCGCAGCCTTCCTTGGGCGTCTTGACGCCGAGCTTGCCGCGCAGCACGTCGAGCAGGGTTTCGTTGGGAGCCACCGCCACGCGGCGGACCTCCCCGTTCAGGCGAATGGCGATTTCCTGGATCATTGCGCGTCCTCCTCCATGACGTTGATGCCGTAGGCGGGCCCGCGGCCGGCGAGGCGCGCGGCCGCGAGGCGGACGGCGCGCTTGAGCATGACGCCGACCATGAGCCGGCGATAGACGTCCGAGCTGCGGATGTCGGTGATGGGCGCGATTTCGGCCTCGGCGAGCGCCGCGGCCG
>CAYTEK010000119.1:3058-9017 GCA_964436715.1 uncultured Verrucomicrobiota bacterium
GGCGGGCAGACGCGGCCGTTGGCGAAGTTGCGGTCGAAGTCGACGTGGCTGCCGCAGGCCTGCGTGCAGACCACCGGGAGCCCCGAAGCCGCCGCTTCAGCCACAACCAGAGGCCAGGGATCATACTCGCTCGCCATCACAAACGCGCCGTGACGGGCATACAGAGCGGGCATGTCGCCGGGCTGCACAAACCCCTCATCTGTAACCCCCGCCGCCCCTTTCAGCAGCGCGGCGTCCGGCTTCTTGACGCCCTTGAGCAGGCGTTCGACCTTCGGCCCGCGGATGGGCGTGGGCGCGACGGAGCCGTAGGCCACGCGCCAGACGCCCCGGGCATCCACGCGGACGCCCACGCTGGCCTGGGCGAGATCTTCGCCGCGGTAGCGCTTGAGCTTGGCGAAGGCGGCGGCGTGCCGGCCCAGCGGCAAGCTGAAGCCCAGCACGATGCTGCCCTTGGCCAGCGCCGTGCGGCGCGGGCCCAGGAACCACTTCTTCATGGGAATCTTCCGCGAGCCGCGCGCGGTCGCCACGTGGACGACAGCTTCGTGGACGAGCAGGCCCGGACCGCTGTCGCAGCATGGCACGGCCGAACAGACGTTGCCGCCGATGGTGGCGCGGTTGCGCACGCCGACGGACGCGACCAGGCCGGACGACTCGACGAGCAGCGGCGCATGCTTCCGCACCAGCGGCGATTCAATGATCTCGGCGAAGGGCACGGCCGCGCCGATCCACAGCTTGCCGTTCCGGAGGCCGATGCCGCGGAGCTCTTCCAGGCCCTTGAGATCCACCAGCCGGCCGTGGCTGACGGCGCCATCGCGCAGCCAAGCGACGAGATCGGTGCCGCCCGCCAAGGCGACGGCTCCGCCGGGGACCGGCCGAGCCAACCACGCCAACGCCTCTTTCAGGCTGGCCGGTTTGGCGTATTCGAATTCGTGGGCAATGCTCATGGGGTTCCTCCCTGGGTGGTTTCCGCCGGCGCCGTCGTCTCCAGCAGCTCTTCGAGCTTGTCGTCGGACGTCGGCAGGAAGCTGTCGTCCTCGTGGCGCAGGCCGACGAAGATCGTCTTGAAGGTCCGCAGCAGGATGGAGATGTCCAGCAGGAAACTCATGTTCTTGATGTAATAGAGGTCGAATTGCAGCTTGCGGGCGGCGGCTTCGAAGCTGGCGGCGTAGGGATAGCGGACCTGGGCCCAGCCGGTGAGGCCCGGCTGGACGAGATGGCGCTCGTCGTAGAACGGAATGAACGCGGCAAGTTTTTCGGTGAACTCGGGGCGTTCGGGGCGCGGACCGACGAGGCTCATTTCCCCCTTCAGGATGTTGAAGAGCTGGGGAATTTCGTCGATGCGCCACTTGCGCAGGTAGTAGCCGACGCGCGTCACGCGGGCATCGGCCTTGCCGGACCAGACGGCGCCGTGGGCTTCCGCGTCCGTGCGCATGGAGCGGAGCTTGTAGAGCACGTACGGCTTGCCGCCGAGCCCCACCCGCGTCTGGCGATACACCATCGGGCCCGGCGAGGACAGCTTGATGAACAGGCCGGCCAGCAACATGATCGGCACGCCGATCACCAGCCCGAGCGCCGCCACGACGATGTCGGTCGCGCGCTTGATCTTCCGGATCTGCATCACGGAACTGTTGAGCGCCGCGGTCATCAGCCATTCGTCGTTGATGTGCGCCAGGGGAATTTCCTGCGCGAGCTCCTCGGACAGCGACACGTAGTCCATGATTTCCACGCCGACGTAGCGCAGCGGCCGCAGGCGGGACAGCAGTTCGTGGCTGCGCATGGGCGAAACGGACAGCAGCAACACCGACACGTCGTGGGCCTCGGTCAACTGGCTCAGGCGTTCGGCCGTGCCGAGGACGGGCGGCGTGCCGACGTAGGCCGCCGGCGGCACCGCCCCGCAAACGGCCAAGCCGACGACGCTGTAGAGGGAGGACGAGTTGTCCTTCAGCAAGCGCAGCAGGTCCGCCGCGCGATCGGGATGATCGCACAGGACCATGGCCCGCTTGAGGAAAAGACCGCGCCGCACCAGCGACATGAACAGCCGCCGCAAGGCGTAGGCCAACACCAGGATCAAGACCGACGAAATGGCCCAGATGCCGCGGCCGATGGTCATTTGCGGCCGGGCGTAGAGCACCAGGCCCGTGAGGCCGGCGGCGATGCCCGTCACCACCAGCGGCAGGAAATCGAAGTCCACGCGGCGGGCGCGCGTCGGCGGCTCGTACATGCCGCCGGCGTAGAAAACCAGCACGTAGATCAGGACGGCGCCGACGAGCGAACCCCAGTTGTCCAGCAGGTATTCGTGGCCGACGTCGAACCCCAGGCGCAAGTAGACCGCCGCCAGCTGGGCCAACACGATGGCCAGCCAGTCGCCCAAGGTCAGGAACAAGTGCCGGCTGGACACCCGCAATCCGCGATGGAAAATGACGACCACGCGATCTGACTCCTAAGACAAGGACCGCCGCTCAACCCGCCGGCGGCGCCGAGGCGGAAGCGGGCGGCACGTCCTCCTCGTACCGATAATCGTATCCGTAATAGTGATAGTAGCCCGAGGAACCGTAATTGCCCATGCGCGCCAAATCCAGATTGTTCAGCACGCAACCCATCAGGTTGGCGCCGCGCGACAGCAGTTGGCGCACCGCCGCCAGAACCAGCTTGCGCGACGTCCGGCCGCCCCACACCACCAGCAGCGTCCCGTCGGTCTGGGAGGCGATCACCGTGGACTCCGAAACGGCCAGCGCCGGCGGCGCGTCCAGAATCACCAGGTCGTAGTGTTCCGCGGCCTGGGCCATGAATTCCTTCATTTCCCGGCGCAGGACGAGTTCCGCCGGATTGTCGGGGAAGGCGCCGGTGCCGATCAAGTCCAGGCCTTCGACCGCCGTATGCTGGACCACCTGCTCCAAGGTCGCGCGCCCCGTCAGGATTTCGCTCAGTCCGCGGCCGGCCTGGAGGCCGAAGAACCGATGGACGCCGCCGCGATGCAGGTCGGCGTCGACCAGCAAGACCCGGTGGCCCGTCTGGGCGAAACTGGTCGCCAGGTTGGCGCTCGTCGTCGTCTTGCCTTCCTTCGGCACCGACGAAATGACGGTCAGGGTCCGGAACGGCTTGCCGGAGGGATTCAGCAGCATGGCGGAACGGATGTTGCGATAGGCTTCGGCGAAACCGCTGGAGGGATCCACGTTGCCCAGCCAATAGGACGCGTCGTCCGCCTGCTTCCAATGCGCGGTCGGCACCAGCCCGAGGAACGGCGTCCCGAGGCTGCGGGCGACTTCCTCCGGATAGCGGAGGGAATCGTCCATGAATTCGAGCGCGAAAATCAGGCCAAGGCCGATCGCCAGTCCGATCAGCGCCGCCAGGAACAGGCTTTGGAGATTGCGCGGCTTCAGCGGCGAACCCGGCGCGATCGCGCGCTCGAGGATGCGGACGGATTCCATCTGGATGCCTGCCGAAATGTCCACTTCCTGCAGGCGATTGAAGATCAGGTCGTAGAGGCCCTGGAGGCGCTTGAGGTTGCGCTGCAGGCCTTCGTACTCCTTCTGCTTGCGATCGATTTCCAGCGCCTGCTCTTCCCACTCCTGCTCCACTTGGCGCGCGGCCTTTTCCTTGATGTTCAGCGCCTCCAGCTGGGAATAATATTGCTTGAGCGCGAACTGGATCTCGACCTTGAGGGCGTCTTCGTTCTGCTGCAGTTTCAGCTGCGTTTCCTGGATGAGGGGGTGTTCGTCCTTGTATTTCTTGCGATAGGAAACCAACTGGGCCTCCAGGATCGCGTTCTCCCGTTTCAAGCTGTCCCACTGCGGCGGCGCCACCACGCCGTGTTCGATCAGGCTCTCGGCGCCTTCCGCCGGGGCCTCGCCCTCGCCGGGAACAACGGCCGGCACCGCGGTCGGCGCCGGCAAGCCGTATTCCAGCGTCGCGAGAACGACCTCGTCCGGCGCCTGGGTCAGCAGGGGCTGCTGGGCCTCCAGCAGCATGCGCTGGGTCCGATATTCGGCGGACTGCTTGGACAATTGGGCCAGCAGGTTGGCCGCCACGTTGCCGCGTTCCTGGATGCCCACCACGCTGTTTTCGCGCACGAAAGACAGCAGGTCGCCCTCCATCTTCGTGATTTTTTCCGCGAGATCGCTGGCTTGGCGGGAAAGGTTGTCCGCGGTGTTCTGGGAACTGCCGCTGCGTTCCACGGCCTTGTAATCCATGTAGGCATCGGCGACCGCATTCGCGTAATCCGCGCAGAAAGCGGGTTCCAGACCGGTGACGCTGATGGCGAGGATGGCCGTCTGCCAGACCGGATACACCGACAAACCGCGAAATTTTTCGTCGAATTCCTGGGGCGTCAGGCCCAGTTTGTCCTTCGCCCGCTGGATCACGTCGCGGCTGCGCACCACGTTGCACTGGGTCTCGGTGTAGTCGCCCAGGATCATTTCGACGTCGCGCTGCTGCAGGTTGACGGGCAATTCGACGGATTTCGTCAGCTGGATCTTGGCCACGGCCTGGTATTCGGGAATCTGCCGCGCCATCATGACCAGCATGATCACGACGGCCGTCATGAAGCACAGCAGCAAGAGCCACAGTCGCTTGGCGACGACGTAGAAATATTTGCGGACGTCGCCGAAGCCCTTGGCGGCGGTTCCCAGGCTCTCCACCTCGCGCAGGGTCGTCGCGGGCGCCGCATCGGGTCGTTGGATCATGTCGCGCATATCAAAGCCCCAGCAATCCTTTTTCCGGAACGATCACCACGTCGCCGTCCTGCAAAGGCACGTCCTCTTCGAACGTGCCTTTCTCCAAAATGCGCCCCACGTCGACCAGCATGGTTTTCTTGCTGCCATCCGGCGCCGTCCGCTGGATTTGCACCTTGCCCAGATTGGCAAACTGCGTCATGCCGCCGTTTTCCAGAATGAGACGAGTCACCGTGGAGCCGGGTCCGGGCGTCAAGGAAACGACGCCGGGCTTGTTCACTTCGCCCAGCAGATAGACCTGGGCGCGCACCAGGTTGCGGACGGACGGCACGAAAAAGATGTCGCCCTTTTGCAGCGGCAGATTCATGCTCATGTCCGCCGCGCTGAAGAGGCGGCTGACGTCCAGCGGCACGATGGCATACTCCCCGCTGGGCTTCGGGCGCAGGATGCGGGCGCCGCTCCAATCCGCGAATTCGCCCAACCCGCCCACCTGCGTCACGGCCTTGATCACGTCCAGTCCCTCCGTGTAGGGATGGAAACCGGGTTCGTTCACTTCGCCCAAGGCCAGATATTCGTTGCGGCCTTCTTCTTCGCCGCGCGAAGGCACCACGATGATGTCGCGGGGCCGCAAATACTGGTCCTTGGAGAAATCCATCGTGTCCAGCATGCCTTGGACGTCCACCTCGATGCTCTGCCGCTCCATGCTGCCCCCGGGCACCCAGCGCAGGATGCGGACCCGGTCGCCGGCGGCGTTCTCCGCCATGCCGCCGCTGCGGGAAATCGCCTCCATCAAGGTCAGGATCGAATCGCCGCGAAACGCCAAGTTGCCCGGCGTGCGGACGGCGCCGGTCACCAGCACGTCGCCCTCCACGAAATTGGCGATGGAAATGGCGACGTTCGCTTCCTTGAAATACTTCTCTTCCAGCACGGATTCCAGCTTGCGGGAGGCTTCGTCGGACGTGAGTTCCGCGATCACCACCCGCCCCGCGAAACCGAAATCGATCGAGCCGTCGCCCGCCACGGCGTACACCTTGGACATGTCCGGTTGTTCCCGGACGGATATGTTGAGGCGGTCGCCGGCCAAAATGCGGCGGCCAATGGCGCCTTCGCCCTCCGGCGGCCGGGCCGGTTCTTCCGCCGCTCGCGCAAGTCCAGCGCCCAGAAGAAGGCACGCCAAAAATCTGCCCATCGCCGCGAATGAAGACACGCCGTTGATCATGCCGGCAATCTACATGACAAAACCGGTCAAGACAATGGCGGATTTCGAACTTCCCGCCGCCGGTGCGATC